>NZ_CALWUM010000004.1 GCF_944384765.1 uncultured Agathobaculum sp.
CCTTCGGCTAACAGTTCCTACTGCCAAGTCTGTAGTGGACTTTCACCACCAAGTTATTGCCCATGCCGGGCGCACCGACACAAAAAACCGGCTGTTGTGCAGCCGGTTTTTTCATGCGATGCCATCCTTGCGGTAGTGTGAGGGCGACACGCCATACACCTCGCGGAAGCGTTTGATGAAATAGCTGAAGTTGTCAAACCCGACGTTGAACGCGATCTCCATCACCGGCAGATCGGTCTCTCGCAACAGGCGCGCCGCCTGCTCAATGCGCAGAGAATTGACATGCTGGGTGAAGGTGCGGCCGAAATTCTCGCGGAAAAACGTGCTGAAATATTGCGGCGACAGGCCGAACTGCGCCGCCACGGCGGACAGCGTCAGCGGCTCGGCGAAATGCTCGCCCAGATAGCCCACAATGCCCTTGAGCTGGCGTGCCTTGTAATCCGCATTTGGGCGCATCTGCCGCCCTTCGATCAGGCCGCTGCGCGCGCACACCGCGACAATGCCCAGCAGCGCCGCCTTGACCGCCAGCTGGCTGCCCAGCCGCGGCGTCTGGCAGGCCTGCACGATCTGCGCAAGCAGTGTGCGCACCTCGCGCTGTCCGGGCGCACCCGCGCGCAGGCAGGTCGCAAAGCGCAGCCGGCCCTCGGCCAGCGGGGCGAGCAGCTCGGTCTCGGTCTGGTCGGTGCGGGCAAACTGCAAAAAATCCGCTGCAAACACGAACGAACGGAACTGGTTTTCCCGCCCGGCGGCGCGGATTTCATGCAGTTCCTCGCCTGCGACGAAGAACACATCCCCCCGCGTCCCCTCATAAATATGGTCGGCAATGGTCAGCGAAACGCGGCCCGCGTCCACCGTGATGATCTCCAGCTCGGGATGCCAGTGATAGGGGATGAAATCGCTGTCATCCGCCTCGCTGCCGTCCAGCGCCGGATAGATCTGAAAGGGGAACGACAGCGTGCCGTGCTCCTTTTTTTCCCGCCTTGCTGCATCCATGACAGTCCTCCGGAAACACCTTAAAATCGTGTTATTGTTGGTGAAGAAATTGCAAGCATTTTCGCCTGCGTCTGCTATAATTATAACCACACAAGGGAACAAGCACAAGAGTACGGTGCACAAAAATCGTATTTTTGTTGTATCATTTGTCAGAATAGCGCCCTGCGTTTTTGTGATAAATGACAAAGTGTTCCCGCCCGGCGGCGAACGGTTGAAGCGCCCTGCGCCGCATGGTATAATTTTAGCGGATGGCAGGCTGCCTGCCGCCGCGCTCCGGCACCTGTGCGCCGGAACCGCTTAACCAAAAATTCTTTTTTTGGAGGGATAACCTATGTACATGGATAAGCAAGTCAAGCGTGGGTATAACGAGTATATCCGCCTGGACGAGGGCATCGGCAAGGACGCCATGATGGACGTTGCGCTCCTCGTGATGGAGGACGGCGACACCTACTCCTTCGAGGAGCCTGAGAAGGAGCTGGCTGCGCTGGTATTCGACGGCAAGTGCACCATCAAGTGGGATGACCAGTCCTACGACGTGGACCGCCCGAACCCGTTCGACTACAATCCGTCCTGCCTGCATGTGTGCAAGGGCACCAAGGTCGAGATCATCGCGCACGGCCCCTGCAACATCTACATCCAGAAGACGCTCAATGACAAGACCTTCCCGAACAAGATGTACAAGCCGGAAGATACCGATACCTGGGCGCGCGGCGCAAACGGCGAGCTGATGGGCTGCATCAAGCGCGACGTCCGCACCTGCTTCGATCTGGACAACGCACCCTACTCCAACATGGTGCTGGGCGAAGTAGTCAATCTGCCGGGCAAGTGGTCGAGCTATCCGCCGCATCATCATCCGCAGCCGGAGTGCTACTTCTACCGCTATGACCATCCGCAGGGCTTCGGCGCCGGCTGGGGCAACGGCGAGATCTACGAGACCCATCACAACGGCCTTGCGATCATCACCGACAAGATGCACTCCCAGGTTACCGCACCAGGCTATGCCTGCTGCTATGCATGGGGCATCCGTCATCTGCCGGGCAATCCGTGGGACAAGACCCGCATCGATGATGAAGAGCACATCTGGCTGGTACAGGACGACGCCAACGACCATATCTGGCACTGCCCGACCGGCAACTGATTTCCAAGGGGGACGCTGTCCCCCTTAGATACGGATTTGGTTCCTGAACAAACCAAGTCCGATACCCCCTCTTGTCCGTGCCGCCACGGCGCGGGCAGCGGAATGAAACCGCGGCAAAGCCCCGGTTTCATCGCAAAACGCGGCACAGCCGCCCGTCCGGAGTTATGGTTCCGGGCAAAACAAGTGAGAGAAAATAATTTCAGGAGGAATTCACCTATGAAGCACATGGAAACCGTCCGCCTGACGGCATCCCAGGCACTCGTCCGCTTCCTCGAAAACCAGTATGTCAGCTATGTCGACATGGACGGCAACGAGGTTGAGCACAAGTTCGTCAAGGGCATCTTCATGCTGCCCGGCCACGGCAACGTTGTCGGCTTTGCCAACGGCGTTGAGCAGGAGCTCAAGGACATGATCGTCTACCAGGGCAAGAACGAGCAGGGCATGGCGCTTGCCGCTGTCGGCTACGCCAAGCAGATGCGCCGCAAGTCCATCTTCGCGTGCACCTCGTCCGTCGGCCCCGGCGCGTGCAACATGGTCACCGCTGCTGCGACCGCTACCGCCAACAACATCCCGGTTCTGATCCTGCCGGGCGACATTTACGCTTCCCGTCAGCCTGACCCGGTTCTCCAGCAGATGGAGCAGCCGCAGAACCTGACCATCTCCGCACACGACGCGTTCCAGGCTGTCACCAAGTACTGGGGCCGCATCAACCGTCCGGAGCAGGTCATGACCGACATGATCTCCGCGATGCGCGTGCTGACCGATACCGCCAACACCGGCGCTGTTGCGATTTCCCTGCCGCAGGATGTGCAGGCGGAAGCGTATGACTACCCGGTTGACTTCTTCAAGAAGCGCGTATGGCGCATCGAGCGCCGCCCGGCGACCAAGTATGCGATCGACAAGGCGGTCGAGGTCATCAAGAACGCCAAGAAGCCGCTCCTGATCTGCGGCGGCGGCGTGCGCTATGCCGAGGCACACAAAGTGTTCAAGAAGTTCGCTGAGGACTTCGGCATCGCCTTCGGCGAGACCCAGGCGGGCAAGTCCGCGATCGAGTGGACCCACGAGCTCAATCTGGGCGGTCTGGGTACCACCGGCGGCATCGCTGCCAACAAGCTCGCGCACGAGGCGGACGTGGTCATCGGCGTCGGCACCCGCTACACCGACTTTACCACCGCTTCCAAGTGGCTGTATCGCACGGACGCCAAGTTCGTCAACATCAACCCGTCCGAGTTCCAGGCTTACAAGATGGACGCGACCCCGGTTGTTGCGGACGCAAACGAGGCGCTGACCGCGCTTTCCGAGGCGCTCAAGGCTGTCGGCTACCATACCGACGACGCTTACGCGCAGGAAGTTGCCGCGCTGCGCAAGGAGTGGGCTGACGAGGTGGACCGTCTATTCGCCTGCACCTACACCGACAAGGATTCCTTCATTCCGGAGATCAACGACGCAAACCGTCAGTGTGTTGAGAAGTACATCGAAGACACGGGCTGCCAGCTGTGCCAGACCGCTGTTCTGGGCACCATCAACAAGATGATCGACGACGACGCGATCGTCTGCGCTGCGGCAGGCTCGCTGCCGGGCGATATGCAGGGCCTGTGGCGTCCGCGCAAGATCAACACCTATCACATGGAGTACGGCTACTCCTGCATGGGCTACGAGATCGCTTCCGCGGTCGGCGCCAAGATCGCCTGCCCGGATCACGAAGTTTACGCGATGTGCGGCGACGGCTCGTTCGATATGCTGCACTCTGAGCTGATCACCTCTGTCCAGATCGGCAAGAAGATCAACGTCTGCGTATTCGATAACGCTTCCTTCGGCTGCATCAACAACCTCGAGGTTGGCCAGGGCAACGCCTGCATCTGCACCGAGAAGAACATGCTCGAAGAGGGCGTGACCAACGGTATCCACAAGGGCAAGGTTATCCAGGTGGACTACGCTGCCATCGGCGCAGCTTACGGCTGCAAGTCCTACACGGTCAAGACCATGGACGAGCTCAAGGCTGCACTGGAGGACGCCAAGAAGCAGACCGTTTCCACGGTGATCGACATCAAGGTTCTGCCCAAGACCATGTCCAAGGGCTATGAGGCCTGGTGGCGTGTCGGCGTGGCGGAAGTTTCCACCAAGCCGGAAGTACAGGCTGCCCGCAAGGTCATCGAGGATCACCTGTACGAGGCGCGTCATTATTGATCCCCTGCCCCGCGTTTTCACCAATCCAAGCGCATACAAAACCCGCCGGATTTTCCGGCGGGTTTTCTGCTCCCTGCAAACAAACAGCGGACAGCCCTGCGGGGCTGTCCGCTGTTTGTATATCCGTCTCTTGCCGCTCAAAGCATCTGCAGCAGCTCGATCTCCTCGCCGGACGGGCCGGTGAAGAACCAGTTCTGCAGGCCGCCGAAGGTCTCCGGCAGCACCTTTTTGCCAGGCGTCATGAACGAGTGAATGCCCGCCGCCTTGAGCGCCTCCGCCGCCTTGTCCAGGTCATCCACGTAAACGGCAAAGTGCGGGATGCTGCCCTCGCCCGCCGGCACGAGCGTGCCCTCAGGCGGCTGGATCAGCTCGAGTAAAAAGCCCGCAAACTCGACCAGCGCGAGCTTCTTTTCGCCCTCCGGCGTATGTACGCCGTCGCGCTTATATACGCTGCCGCCGATCTTCTCATAAAACGCAATACTCTCCTCCATATCCGCGGTGTAGATCGCGATATGGCCCAAACCCTTGTATAATTCCTTCATGTTTTCAAGCCTCCTTGTCGGCTTCTATTGTAGCATACTCCGCGCCTGCTGCATAGTAAAATCTACGCACACTCCCTTTATCCGGGGTGCGAAACCAGCAAGGGCGCTGCCCGCAGGCAGCGCCCTTATTATTGATTACCGGTTCAGTCGACCGTCTGCATGACCGCAGCGGTCGTATTGCTCTCGAGGTAGCGCTCGTAGGTGCTGGTCTCGCTCTTGCCGAAGCCAAGGGGCGAGAAGATGATGTACGCGCCGACCATGATCAGCAGCGTAACCGTTGCCCAGAACTTGCCGGTCTTCCACGGGGTCATATCGACCGCCTTGGCGTCATACAGTTCGAAGTCCGTCGGGCGCGGATTGACCTTGACGATCACCCACATGAGGATCATGTCAAACACGAACAGGATCGCGGTGAAATACAGGTAGTGGATGTCATGCAGCGCCGGGATGAAGTTGCGCAGACCGAACTGCAAAATGACATACAGCACCACATGCACCGGGATGATGATCTTGGCTGCGTTGGACGGCACGCGCTTCCAGAAGAAGCCGCACAGCAGGCAGACAAAAATCGGGGTGTTGAAGGCCGCAAACATCGAGTTGACAAAGGTCGTGATGCCGGACATATAGAGCATGAACGGGCTCATGACCGTCGAGATCACAGCGACGATGGTGCCGAAGTTCTGGCCGATCTTGACCATACGTGAATCCGACGCGGTCGGGTTGAAGATCGGACGATGGATGTCCAGTGCGTAAATCGTCGATGCGGAGTTGAGCACCGAGTTGAACGAGGACAGGATCGCGCCGAACATGACCGCTGCAAAAAAGCCGAGCACCGGCTTGGGCATGACCTCAGCGACCAGCATCGGGTAAGCCGAGTTTCCGTTGCCCCAGTCCTGACCCGGATAAGCCAGCGCGCAGATCACGCCCGGCACAACGATGATCAGCGGGGTCATGATCTTGAGGAAGCCCGCGAACACCGCGCCCTTCTGCGCCTCCTTGAGGTTCTTTGCGCCGAAGGCACGCTGGATGATCGACTGGTTGGTCGCCCAGTAATACATGTTGTTGACCAGCAGGCCGGTCAGCAGCAGCGGCCACGGCAGCCACGGCTCGGGAGCGGTCGCCTCGTTGATCGAGTTGAGGTAGGCCGGATCGGTGTGCAGGAACTTGTCCATGCCGTCCAGAAAGCTGCCGTCGCCGCCCAGCTGGCCGGACAGGAACATCATGCCGAACACCGGCACCAGCAGGCCGCCGACGATCAGGCCCAGGCCGTTGATCGAGTCGGACAGGGCAATCGCCTTGAGGCCGCCGAAGATCGCATAGATCGAGCCTACAATCGCCGTGGCGACGCACACGATCGCGATCGCGGCAAAATAGGAAATACCCAGCATCTGATCCAGGCCGAAGATGTTGACAAACACCTCTGCGCCGGCATACAGGATGTTCGGCAGCATAATGACCACATAGCTGAGCAGCACAATGATCGAAACCAGACGGCGCGTGCCCGCGTCAAACCGCTGCTCAAAGAACTGCGGGATGGTGGTCAGGCCGGTCTTGAGGTATTTCGGCATCAGTACGAACGCCAGAATGACCAGCGCAATCGCCGAGGTGACCTCCCATCCCATGGTGCTCATACCCACGCGGACAGCCTGTCCGTTGTTGCCGACCAGCTGCTCGGCAGACAGGTTGGTCATCAGCAGCGAGCCTGCAATGACCGGACCGGTCAGGTCACGGCCGGCCAGGTAGTAGCCGTCCTGTGTATCCAGGTTATCGCCCCTGGTTTTCCACCAGGAGATCAGTGCAACAAGCGCCGTGAACCCCACGAACGTGATCACGGTGAATGCCATCGAGTTGATAAAATTCATACATTCCTCTCCTTCACTTCTGCGTGACAATTATAATTGCCGGCCACGCACTCCCCGGCTTTTTCTAATGATAAAATGGTCTTCCTCCTTTTTTGCCGCACTTTTGTCACAAAAATTACCACCCGGCTTTCTGGTCAAGGTGGTGTATTTTTGGGTAAGTATAGTGCAAAATGCTGTTATATTGTACTATTTCACCCTGAATTTTGCAATATAAAATCAAATTTTCTGTGCATTATTGTATAAATGCACAATTTTAGTCTCAATGTTCTTTCATAATTTCTATTGATAATTTTTTTGCAAAAAAGCACAGTCTTTTTCCCATCCGTACATTTCTCACAACGCAAAAAAAGCCGCCGCGGCTTTGTGCCGCAGCGGCTTGAGTCTTTTTGTATGGAATCAGGCTTCGGGCGTTTCCTCCACGCGGGTCACCGCGATGGAGAGCTCATCGAGCTGCTTGGCGTCCACCACATCCGGGCAGGACATCATCAGGTCAGATGCGTTCTGCACCTTGGGGAAGGCGATCACGTCGCGGATCGAATCCAGCCCCGCGAGCAGCATGCACAGGCGATCCAGACCGTAGGCCAGGCCGCCATGCGGGGGAGCGCCGTAGGAAAACGCGGTGATCAGATGGCCGAACTGCTCCTTGGCGCGCTCCTCGGTGAAGCCGAGCGCTTCAAACATCTTGGTCTGCAGCTCCGGGTCGTGAATACGGATCGAACCGCCGCCCAGCTCACAGCCGTTGAGGATGATATCGTACGCCTTGGCGCGCACCTTGGCCGGGTCGGTGTCCAGCAGCGGGATGTCCTCGTCCATCGGCGCGGTGAACGGGTGGTGCATCGCGACCAGACGGTTTTCCTCCTCGCTGTATTCAAACTGCGGGAACTCGGTGACCCACAAGAGCCTAAAGTCGTCCTTCTTGGCAAGACCGAGACGTTTGGCCAGCTCGCAGCGCAGCGCGCCGAGCGATACCAGCGCGGTCTGCTCGGAGGCGTCCGCCACCACAAACAGCACGTCGTTTTCGTGCATATCCGCGCGCGCCTTGATGGCTGCGATCTCGTCCTCGGTCAGGAACTTGGCAAAGGAAGAAGTCATGGTGCCGTCCGCGGCGAGCTTCATCCAGGCAAGACCCTTGGCGCGATAGGTCTTGACGAAATCAGCCAGCTTGTCGATCTCCTTGCGCGGGAACTTGTCCGCATAGCCGTTGATGTTGATCAGACGCACGGTGCCGCCGGCCTCGATCGCGCTCTTGAACACGCCGAAACCGCAGTTTGCCGCGATGTCCGAAATATCCTTGATCTCAAAGCCAAAACGGGTGTCCGGCTTGTCCGAGCCGAAGCGGTCCATCGCCTCGCGCCAGGTCAGACGCGGCAGCGGCAGCTGGATATCCACATCCAGCACTTCCTTGAATACGCGCTTCAAAAAGCCTTCGTTGACCGCGATCACGTCGTCCTGCTCGACAAAGCTCATCTCCAGGTCGATCTGGGTGAACTCAGGCTGACGGTCGGCGCGCAGGTCCTCGTCGCGGAAGCAGCGGGTGATCTGGATATAGCGGTCCATGCCCGCGAGCATGAGCAGCTGCTTATACTGCTGCGGGGACTGCGGCAGCGCATAGAACTTGCCCGGATGCACACGGGAAGGCACGAGGTAGTCGCGCGCGCCCTCGGGCGTGGACTTGGTAAGCATCGGGGTTTCGATCTCGATGAAGCCCTGCTCGTCGAAGTAATTGCGGGCTACCTGCGTAACGCGATGGCGCAGCATCAGGTTTTTCTGCATGGACGGGCGGCGCAGGTCCAGGTAACGGTACTTCAGACGCACCTGATCGCCGACCTCCTTGTTGTCGTCGATCTCAAACGGGGTGGTCTCCGCGCGGGACAGGATGCGGATATCCTCGGCGATGATCTCGACCTCGCCGGTCGGCATCTTTTTGTTGACCGCGGCCGCGTCGCGCGCGACCAGCTTGCCACGCACCGCGACCACAAACTCAGTGCGGCAGGTGAACGCAATATCAAACAAATCCTTGTTGACAGACTTGTCGAACGTGCACTGTACGATGCCCGCGCGGTCGCGCACAAGCAGAAACAGAACGCCGCCGTTGTCGCGCACGCGGTCAACCCAGCCGTTGACGGTCACTTCCTTGCCCGCGTCGGACAGGCGCAGGTCGCCGCACATGTGCGTGCGCTTCATCCCGTGAATCGAAGTTTCATTCATGTTTTATCAATCCTTAACTCAATGTTATTTGTTATCGCTTTTTTCGTGCAGCGCCGGACGCACGCGCTCAAAGTAACCGGCCCGCAGGATCACCAGCAACCGCAGACCATCTGCGCACAGCCCCAAATCAAGCGCTTGATATCGTCCATGCTCTATCCTGCCCCTTTTAATTGTCGCAGATCACCTTGCCCTGATTTTTCGCTGCAAGGCCATCCCGGATGCGGGCAATGGCCTCGTCCAGTGAAACCTTGACCTGCTCGCCCGAGTCCATATCCTTGACCGCGATGACGTTCTCGCGGATCTCGTCCTCGCCGAGGAAGATAACATACGGAATGCCCAGCTTGTCCGCATAGCCGATCTTGTGCTTGAACTTCTTCTGCTCACTGTAAAGCTGCGTGCGGATGCCCGCGTCACGCAGACTGGTTGCCAGCGCAATCGCCGCACCCATGTCGTCTGTCATCGGCAGAATCAGCACATCGGCGGGGGCCTTATTCATGCTTTCGTTCAGGTAGCCCTGCTCGCCCAGCACATAGAACAGCCGCGTCAGACCGATCGAGATACCCACGCCGGGCAGCTGCTTGTCGGTATAGTATTCCGCCAGGTTGTCATAGCGGCCGCCCGAGCAGATCGAGCCGATCTCCGGGTGGTCGAGCATCGCGGTCTCGTACACCGTGCCGGTGTAATAGTCCAGACCGCGCGCGATGGTCAGGTCGATCTCAAAGTGGTCAGCCGGCACGCCGAAGGCGGTCATGTACTGCGCGACGGTTTTCAGCTCGTCCGCGCCTTGGTCAAACACCTCGTTTTTGCCCTTGTAGCCCTCGAGCGCCGCAAGGATACCCTCGGTGCCGCCGGGGGTCTGAATGAAGGCAAGCAGCTCGTCCGCCGTCGCTGCCGGCACGCTGAAATCCTCGGTCAGGATGGCTTTGACCTTGTCCGCGCCGATCTTTTCCAGCTTGTCGATCGTGCGCATCACGTCGCCCGCCTGCTCGGTCAGACCGAGGATGGCGAAAAAGCCGTTTAATACCTTGCGGTTGTTGATGCGGATTTTGAATCGCTCGAGGCCGAGCGAGGTAAAGATCTTATAGATGATGCTCGGCACCTCAGCCTCGTTGATGATGTCCAGCTTGCCGTCGCCGATGACGTCGATATCCGCCTGATAGAACTCACGGAAGCGGCCGCGCTGCGCGCGCTCGCCGCGGTAGACCTTGCCGATCTGGAAACGGCGGAACGGGAACGTCAGCTCACCGTAGTGCTGGGCAACATACTTGGCCAGCGGCACGGTCAGGTCAAAGCGCAGGGACAGGTCGCTGTCGCCCTTGGTGAAGCGGTAGATCTGCTTCTCGGTCTCGCCGCCGCCCTTGGCGAGCAGCACTTCGGAGGACTCGATCAGCGGCGTGTCCAGCGGATAAAAGCCATACAGCGCGTAGGTCTCGCGCAGCACCTGCATAATGCGCTCCATCTGCACCTGCGGCGCGGGGAGCAGCTCCATAAAGCCGGACAGGGTTCTCGGTTTCACTTTTTCCATGTTTTTTGATTCTCCTCAAGACAGACCGATGCACCGAACGGGCGCACATATGCCCATCCGGTGCAAAGGGATCTGTTGTTTTTATTTTCTGTTCTTCGGGTTGACGAAATTACGCCAATCCAGATCGCCGCGGTCGAGGCCAAGGATGAGCATTTCGGCCGTTGCCGAATTGGTGGCGATCGGAATATTATGCATATCACACAGACGGGCGATCGCATGCACATCCGGCTCATATTGCGCGTTGGACATCGGGTCGCGGAAAAACAGGACCAGGTCGATCTCATTATAGGCTACGCGCGCGGAGATCTGCTCCTCGCCGCCCTGCATGCCTGCCAGGCATTTGTCGATCTTCAGGCCGGTGGCTTCTTCCACGAATTTGCCGGTCGTACCGGTGGCGCAAATATCATGCTTTGCCAGGATGCCGCAATACGCCATGCAGAACTGAACCATCAGCTCTTTCTTGCGGTCATGTGCAATCAACGCTATGTTCATTTCAAGGAACATCCCCTTCCCAGTCTCCAAGCTATCTATTCTGCTTCCACTCTCTTGTTTTTCGATTATAGCCTCATCAATGGGACCCGTTCGCCATCCATGCGCCGCGCGATGTTCTGGAATGCGCGCGCCGCACCGCTGTGCTTGGCGGCAAGGATGCTTTTCCCGCTGTTTCCGCAGGCGATCAGGTCTTCATCTTCGGGCACGATGCCGAGCAGCGGCAGACCCGCCTCGTCCATCGCGTCGTCGATATTGCCCGATTTACCGTGCGAGATCATGCGCGGCCGCACATGGTTGAGCACCATGCGGATGCGCTGAATACAGTATTCCTCCTCCAGCTTGCGCGCGCAGCGCTCCGCGCCGCGGATGCAGGCGCGGTCGGTCGACGTAACGACAACCGCCTGCGTGGCAATGTGCGCCAGGAAGGAAAGCTCTGCCGGCAGCCCGGCAGGGCCGTCGATGATCAGGTAATCAAAGCCGGCCTCCTCCGCCTGCACAGCGAGCTGCTCCATACCGCGCTCGCTCAGCGCAGGCAGCGCGACCGGCGCAGTGAGTAAGTACAGTGTTTCATAATCCGGGTGCCGCGCCATGGCGTCCGCCAGCTGCACCGCACCCCCGGCGACGTCGGCAAAGGAGTAAACCACCCGATCCGACATACCGAGAACGATATCGAGGTTGCGGAGGCCGCAGTCGCCGTCGATCAGGAGCACCCGGCGGCCAAGCCCGGACAGCGCTGCGCCCACGCCCGCCGTAAGGGAGGTTTTTCCCGTGCCGCCCTTGCCGGACACAACCAGAATGACCTTCAACATACTGCCTCCGAAATGAAAAACTTATATATTGTATTATAGCCTACCAACTGTCATTTTACAAGCATTATGGCAAATTTTTTATTGGTATAACAAAGCATCACGGTACCATCGTGTTCTCCGGCTGTACGGTATCGATCGTATCCGGCTCCTCCTCGGCGAAATACGCGTCTAAGATATCGCGCACGACCGGCGCGACCGACGAGCCGTGTCCCGCAGCCTCACCGACCACGCAGATCACGATCTCCGGGTCGTCAAACGGGGCAAAGGCGATGAACAGGCCATTCGTGTAATTCTCATAGCCGCTGTCCGGGTCGTTCGGGTTGATCAGGCCGGTCATTTCCGCCGAACCGGTCTTGCCGCCGACCTTGATCGGGTAGTCCGCGAAGGTGGTCGCCGCGGTACCGCCCTCGGCGGTAACCTCGCTCATGCCCTGCATGACCAGCTCGAGCGTCGCGTCCGAGATCTCGATCGTGCCGAGCACCTCGGACTCGAACGCCTGCACCGTGTCCGCATAGTCGTAGCTCTTGATGCTCTTGACCAGCGTGGGCTTGTACAGAGTGCCGCCGTTGACCACAGCCGCCATGTAGTTGGCCAGCTGCAGCGGGGTGAACGCATTATCCGACTGGCCGATCGCAGCGTTGACGTCGTCGCCGCCCATCCACTCGCGCTGGCCGGGGTCGTTTTCGCGCACCAGCGCGCGGTAGGTCGGGCCGGCGGCGTGGCCGACCGACTCGCCGATTTCGATGCCGGTTGCCTCACCCAGGCCAAAGCTCGCGCACCACTGCTCCAGCCGCTCGCCGCCCAGCAGCACGCCGACGTTGTAGAAGAAGGTGTTGCACGAATACTTGATCGCATTCGTCACGTCCATGGTCATGGGCGTGTCGTGGTTATCACAGCGGAAGGTCTGCCCGCCGAGTTCAAACTCGCCCGTACAGGTAAAGGTGGTGTTCGCGTTGATCTCGCCGTCCTCGAGCGCCGCAATCGCGCTGAGCACCTTGAAGGTGGAACCCGGCGCATACAGGCCCTGCGTGGCGCGGTTGTACTCCGGACTGCGCGAATCGCTCGTGCGCGCTTCAATTTCGTCCTCGTCGTAGTAGTTCTCCAGGCTGTAAGTCGGATAGGAGGCCATCACCAGCACCTCGCCGGTGTCCGGATCGAGGGCGACCGCCGCGCCGCCGCGGCCAGAGCCCGAAACATAGTTCGCCAGCGATTCCTCGGCCACCTGCTGCAGTTCCAGGTCGATCGTGGTGATCACATTGTCGCCCGGCTGGGGTGCGTTGGAATCCGCCT
The DNA here is from genome assembly GCF_944384765.1 of uncultured Agathobaculum sp. Classification (GTDB taxonomy): domain Bacteria; phylum Bacillota; class Clostridia; order Oscillospirales; family Butyricicoccaceae; genus Agathobaculum. Next base: position 13,047 of record NZ_CALWUM010000004.1, read on the forward strand.
CATCCTCAAGCACTTCCCCGCTGCCCAGGTCGGTCTCCACCGTGCGCGAGCCGGCCGTGCCGTGCAGATAGGGCTCGAGCGCAAGTTCCAGACCGGACTTGCCGATCGTATCGTTCATGGTGTAGCCTTCCTTGTCCTGATACGGGCCGCCGTGATCTGTGCCGCTCCAGTCGTCCTGATACATCGGGCCGACCACGCCGAGCACATGCGCCGCATAGGTCGTATCATACTGGCGGACCGCTTCGCTCTCGATATCCACACCCTCATAGTCCTGATGATGCTCCTTGATGTAGGCAATCAGGTCCATCGAGATATTGTCCGCCAGGGTGAAGGTTGTGCTCGTGCCAAAGCCCACCTGGCGCATGCTGTAATACAGGCCGACCAGCGTACGCACATCCGCATCGGAAAGGTCGGTGGGCAGGTTTGCGTTTTCTTCCAGATAGACGCGCATCGCGTCGATAAACTCGTCCGCAGTGACCAGGGTGGTCGCGTCGACCAGGCCCACCTGATCGATCGCGTTGCCGTCCGCGTCATACTGCGGGTTCTGCTCGTTCGCAGTTTTCGCCGCGGCGACCGCATCCTGCACTGCCTGCAGCCCCAGCGTCTCCGCGCTGGACTTGATATACTTTGACAGCGTATTGCGGTCGCTGCTGCCGCTCTCGCCGATGTATTCATAGGGCGCTGTCGAGGTGATCGGCAGCACATCGTTGAGCACTGCGCCGTCGCCGCTGTCCGTCGTGCCGTCCGCGGTCTCACCGGTGTCCGTCCCGCTCTCGCCGGAATCCTCGTCGCCGTCCATGCTGTCGGTCTCCGTCTGCGCATCCATTTCCGAGCCGGTGCCTCCGTCCGCCCGCACGCGGTTTGCCAGATCGAGCAGCTTTTCAAACCGGTCGGGCTGATCCTCCCAGAACGAGGCATAGATCAGCACGAGCGAAAAGCCGGTCTGGTTGGTCACCATCGGACGGCCGTAGCGGTCAAGGATCTCACCGCGGGCCGCGGAGATAGTGGACGTCGTGGTCAGGAACTCCGCCGAGCGGCGCAGGTAACTCTCGCCGTTTACCAGTTGCAGCTGCACCAGCTGTCCCCCCGCCAGGCCGAAGCAGAGCAGCAGCAGGCAGCCCAGCACCAGCAGACGGCGCAGCAGTTGATTTTTGTTTACCATAGGGGTTTCCTCTTTTCCGGGGTCCAGGGGTTATCGGTCGGCAAAAATGCGGCTGATTTTGCGCATGGGGAAATAGACGATAAAGCAGAACACGCAGGTCAGCAGCGTGCCGCCGACAATCTGCTGCAGCACGAGCAGAAACGACGCCCCCGCCTGCGGCAGCAGGTAGACAAAATAGCGTATCAGGCCGAGCACGATCATCTCAAATGCAGTCATCAGCAACATGGAAACATAGCTGCCGCTCAGCGCCAGCCGACTCAGCGCACCCGCCACCAGGCCGAACAGCATGAAAAACAGCGGGTAAAGTCCGTCCACCCCGATAAAGCCGAGGTCGTAGAACAGGCCGACCGCCACGCCGAGGATCACGCCCTCGACCGGGCCGTCGAGCAGGGCGGCTGCGGCCACAATGGCGGGCAGCAGATCCAGGTGATAGCCGCGGATCGACCAGGTGCCGAACCAGCTGGTTTGCAGCACATAGAGGATGAGCGCAAGCAGCAGATACAGCACAATCTGCGGTATGGAAATTCGTTCTCTCTGCATGGGCTCACTCCGTTGTATCGGTATAGTCGGTGACAATGGACACGCTCGAGATCGTATCCACATCCACAAAGGGCCGGATCACCGCATAATACGAAATGCCGGTGCTTTCGGGCAGCACGCTCTCAACCGTGCCGATCATCACGCCCTTGGGGAACACGCCGCCGCGGCCCGAGGTCTCGACTGTATCGCCGATGACCACGCTCGAGTCCTCGGTCAGGTAGGACAGGCGCAGGTTGCCGTCCGCCATCAGGTCGTAATCGCCCTCGGCGATCGCGGTTTCGCGCGTGCGCGTGATCAGCGCGCCGCACTGCATCTCCACGTCGATCACGGTTGTGATCTCGCAGGTGTTGGCATACAGCTCGCTGACGTAGCCCGCCATGCCGTCCACCGTGGTGACCAGATCGCCCATCTCCACGCCGTGGTTCGAGCCCTTGTCCAGCGTCAGCGTGGTCGCCCAGTCACCCGGGTTGCGGGCGATGACCTCGGCGCTGATCGTGGTCAGCTCGCGCGTGCGCTCGGGCTGGCCCGCCTGCTGGCGCAGCTGGGCGTTCTCCTCGAGCGCCAGCTCGGCATCGCGCAGGGTCTGCTGGATGTCGGCCAGCTGCTGCTTGAGCGATTCGTTTTCCGCCTGCAAGTCGTCAAAATCCGTAAAATAGCTCAAACCGTGGCTGAAGAAATTGCCGATGCCGGTGGCTACGCGCTGCACCGGCGTGGTCACAAAGCTCACGATCCGCGTGACCGGCGAAGGGTTGCCGGTCACGCCGCTGTACAGTGCGGAAATCACACACAGCACGATCACGACCGCCACGCCGATGAAAAAGCGCGAGCCCAATCTGTTCCGTCGTCGCAAAAACCAAAACTCCTTTCCAAGTATCCCATCGGGAAACGCGCCGGCCGCCAGACCTGTGCCCGGGGCAGCGCGGAAACATGTGTATCCTAAATGCAGCGGTGCGGTCACACCGCGCCCAGCCCGCGCAGCATCTCATAAAGCGGGGCGACCGGCAGACCCATCACGCTGTAATAGTCGCCCGCAATGCCGCGGATGAGCAGCGCGCCGTGCCCCTGGATGCCGTAGGCCCCTGCTTTGTCCAGCGGCTCGCCCGTGGCAAGGTAGGCGGCAAGCTCGTCCTCATCAAAATCGCGGAAGGTGACAGCCGTGCGGCTGCACAGCGTGCGCGCCGCGCCTGCGGGCGGCAGCACGGCCAGTCCGGTCAGCACCTCGTGCGTGCGCCCGCGCAGGCGGCGCAGCATGGCTGCCGCCTGTGCCGAGTCCGCCGGTTTGCCGAGCGGCAGCCCGTCGATCGTGACCATGGTGTCCGACCCGATGCACACCGCGTCCGGATGCAGCGCCTGCGCGGCCTGCGCCTTGGCCAGGCTGAGCCGCACGACCTCATCCGCCAGCGGCGCACCCGGGCGCAGGGTCTCGTCCGCATCCGCGGGACAGACCGTGAATGTATCCGTAATCAGCGCCAGCAGCTCGCGCCTGCGCGGCGAGCCGGACGCCAGAACGATTTGCATGAATCACTCGACTCCTCTTTTGTACAGTCCTTTGGTAAACTCCCCTTCAAGCGGGGTATTCGTGAGAAAGGCCTGCGCGATGCGCGCGCATTCCTCGGGTGTTTCGGTGGTGAACAGCAGCCGCGCGGTCTGCACGCCCAGCTGCGCGACGTGCTCCTGCAAACAGAGCGGCCTGCTGTTGAGCAGCGTGTTGCGGCAGCCATATTCGGGCAGCAGCGCAAAGCGCGCGCCGCGCCGGTCGGTCAGGTAGGTGATGCCCTGCTCGCAGCTGCACTTGCCGCCGTGCTGGCGGCGGATGGCGCAGTTCTCAAAGATCATCAGCGGCAGATAGCCGTAGACAATCAGTTCGGTTTCCAGCGGGCCGCGCATATCGCGCACCTGCGCCAAGCGCGCCTCAAAGGACAGCGTCTGCCGCTGCACACCCATTTCAGCCAGCGCGTGCAGGGTCTTGCTGTTGTAGGCGTTCAGGCCGAAATCGCCGTGCACGGCAAAGCCCAGCCGCCGCGCCAGCGCGATGTGGCCGATGTTGCCTGCGAGCACGGTTTTGCAGCCGCGGCTCATAGCCTCGCCCAGCTGCATCTCAATCTCGGGCTGCTCATTATCGGAAAACACGCGCGGCAGCACGGCCGGCAGGCCGGTCTGCGCCGCAACAGCGAGCGGCACATAGACAGTCTCCAGCCCGAGCCCTTGCAGGGCTTCCGCCTGTGCGCGCGTGCGCACCGAGGCGGTGTAGCCCAAAAATCCCGCGCGCGGAGCGCTTTCCTCATCCCGCGCAAGCAGCGGCCCCTCCAGCCAATCACGGGACGGGGGCGCGCCGCGCTTTGCAAGCAGCAGGGCGAGCGCGTCGCGCCGCATGCCGTTCATCACGGACGCAGGCACGACCAAGCCGTCCTCCAGCTCGATGCGCAAGTTTTTGACATAAAACGGCGTGCCGCCGGTTTTGCGCAGCGACTTTTCCACCATCTCGGGTGTGGTCGGGCGGTTTTGCGCCTGCTCAACCGGCGCCATGGCAGAAACGCCGTCCGCACTGAGCACCGCGCCGGTATCCGCCCGCGCGGTAAAACACAACGAAACCGGCACGAGCGGCGCCTCCTTGCCCGGGGCAAAGCGGCGCGCGGCCTCGTCGTAAAGCGCCTGCACCTCGGAGAGGGGCACGTCGGTTTTGGTGCCGAACATCCGGTCGCCCGTGCGGCCGGTGTAGTAGCCGTCGGTAAACCCGTCGCGCGAGAACACACGGCGCAGCGTATCGCGCTCCGCTGGGGTGGGATCCCGCCGCTCGCGCAGCAGGTCGGCATAGATTTTGGTGACAATCGCGGTGTATTCCGGCCGCTTCATGCGTCCCTCGATCTTGAGCGAGGACACGCCGAGCGCGGCCAGCTCCGCGACATGGCCCGCCAGGGCCAGATCCTTGAGCGAGAGCGGGTAGCCCCCGTTATATGGCAGGCGGCAGGGCTGCGCGCACAGGCCACGGTTGCCCGAGCGCTGGCCGATCACCGCGGACAGATAGCACTGCCCGGAATAGCACATACACAGTGCGCCGTGCACAAACACCTCGGTTTCCACGCCCGCTTGTTCGGTGATCAGGCGCACCTCATCCCGCGTGCACTCGCGGCTGAGCACCACGCGCGAAAAGCCGATGTCGCGCGCCTCTCGCGCGCCGTCGAGCGTATGAATGGTCATCTGAGTGGAGGCGTGCAGCGCAAAGTCCGGCGCGTGTGCATGGATGAGCCGCGCCAGGCCCAGGTCCTGCACGATCAGCGCGTCCGCGCCCGCCTCATAGAGAAATTTGGCGTCCCGCAGTGCGTCGTCCAGCTCGCGGTCGCCCGCGAGAATATTGAGCGTGATGTTGGTCTTGACGCCCCGCGCGCGGCAATAGGCGATGGCGTCCGCCATCTCGTCCGGCGAAAAGCCCTGGGCCCCCCGGCGCGCGTTAAACGTGCCAAAACCCATATATACCGCGCCCGCGCCCGACTGCACCGCCGCGCGCACCCCTTCGGGCGAGCCGGCCGGGGCGAGCAGTTCAATCGTATGACTCATTTGCGGCGGTTTCCGGGATGGTGCGCGTTGTTGCGGTTCACCTGCTGGCGCAGGGCGGCGTTTTCCGCCTCGAGCGCGCGGCATTTGCCCTCGGCCGCCTCGGCCGCGGTCTTGGCTTTGATATACTCGTCTGCGAGGTTGACAGTCGCCAGCGCGAGCGCACGGGTGGAGGCGAAGGACGCCGAGCCGCCGCAGGAGGCGATGGTCTGCTGCGCGAGTTCCGCGACTTCGTTCATATATTCCACGGATTCATCGGCCAGCATGGTGTAGTGCTGGCCTGCGATTTGGATGGTCACGCGGTTTGCCATGACAAATCCCTTCCTTTCGCAAAAATTCGTTCAAAAGGCATAGTTCGATAGATTATAGTATACCACAACAAGCTCTCTTTTGGAACAAAAAATATGTGCAAATCTGGTGGTTCGACGGGCGGTTTTTTATACAGAAAATCCGTCTGGGACAAAAGTTGTAAAAGATTTTTGTTTCCCTTGTACCCGGTCATGCACTGTGCTAAAATAAGACTGTATCGTGGGAGAGAAGCGGCTGACGCGCTCCCCTGCCGCGCGGAAACAGCGCGGCGAACCCCGCCGGGACGGGTTCCCGGCCAAACTTCGGAGGTCCCCTTTATGCTGAATATCAACGAGGTGCGCCGGATCGTCGTCAAGGTCGGCACCTCGACGCTGACATATGACAACGGCCGACTCAACATCCGCCGCATCGAACGCCTGGTCCGCACGATCAGCGACCTGCAAAACCGTGGGTTTGAGATGGTGCTGGTCTCCTCGGGCGCGGTTACGGTGGGCGCGGCCAAGATGGGTCTTGCCGAGCGTCCCCGGGAGCTTGCCATGAAGCAGGCCGCGGCGGCGGTCGGCCAGTGCGAGCTGATGCATATGTACGACAAAATGTTTCTGGAATACGGCATCAACGTCGCCCAGATCCTGCTCACGCGCGAGAATATCATTGACGATGACCAGCGTGAGAACATCCACAACACCTTCACTTCGCTCATGCGTACGGGCGCCGTGCCGATTGTCAACGAAAACGATACGGTTGCCACGGCCGAGCTCAAGCATATTGAGAATTTCGGCGATAACGACACGCTTTCTGCGGTCGTCGCGCGTATGTGCGACGCCGACCTGCTCGTCATCTTCTCGGACATCGACGGGCTGTATGACTCCGACCCGCGCAAAAACCCGCAGGCCCGCCTGATCAGCCACGTCTCCAAGATCGACGCCAAGATCCGCCGCATGGCGGGCGGCGCCGGCTCGGCACACGGCACGGGCGGCATGGCGACCAAGATCACTGCCGCCGAGCTGTGCATGGATGCCGGCATCCCTATGCTGGTGGCAAACGGCGACAAGGAGGGCGTGCTTTACGACATTGTGGACGGCAAAAACGTCGGCACATTGTTTGCAAGGGAGGTCGGCTGATATGACAAAGCAACAATTCGATCACATGATAACCGCCCTGTGCGACAGACGCGTGCGCATTTTTTCCAAGGCGCAGATTGTTGCGGCGCTGATCGGCGCGGCCGTCGGCGCGTTCCTTGGCGTGCAGGCGTATTACCAGGGCTGGCTGGGCTGAGCACCCGGCTACCGCAAGAAAATGAGGTGAAACCATGCGGCAACTGATGGAAATTGCCGAGGATGCGCGCCGCGTCAAGCACGCGGTCGCCGCACTCGGCACGAATGACAAAAACCGCGGCCTGCGCGCCATCGCGGACGCGCTTCTCGCGCATACGGACGAGATCCTGGCCGCCAACCAGATTGATATTGAAAACGGCCGCGCCGCCGGGTTAAACGACGGCCTGATCGACCGTCTGACGCTCGATGAGAAGCGCATCGCCGGCATTGCAGAGGGCTGCCGTCAGGTGGCTGCCCTGCCCGACCCGATCGGCGAAACGCTCTGGATGCGCAAAACGCCGAACGGCCTGAACATCGGCCAGCGGCGCGTGGCCATGGGCGTAATCGGCATTATCTACGAGGCGCGCCCCAACGTCACAGTGGACGCGGCGGCGCTCTGCTTCAAGGCAGGCTCAGCCTGCATCCTGCGCGGCGGCAAGGAGGCGTTCCACTCCTCCATGTGCCTGACCGGGCTCATGCGCGCAGCGCTCGCCGCCGAAGGCCTGCCGGAAAACGCAATCAACCTGGTCGAGGACACCTCGCGCGAAAGCGCAAACCAGATGATGAAGCTCAACGGCTATCTGGACGTGCTCATCCCGCGCGGCGGCGCGGGGCTCATCCAGTCGGTCGTGATGAACGCGACCGTCCCGGTCATCGAAACCGGCACGGGCAACTGCCATGTATATGTCGACGCCACAGCCGACCTCGACATGGCCGAACGCATCCTGATCAACGCCAAGTGCCAGCGCCCGAGCGTATGCAACGCGGCCGAGAGCCTGCTGGTGCACAAGGATGTGGCCGGGCAGTTCCTGCCCATGGCGGCAGCGGGCCTTGCGCCGAGCGGCGTCAAGATTCACGGCTGCCCGCGCACCATGGCCATCCTCGGCAGCGCGGTCGTACCTGCAACCGAGGAGGACTACGGCCGCGAATACCTCGGCTACGAGATCTCGTGCAAGGTTGTCGATTCGCTGGACGAGGCGATCGAGCATATCAACACCTATAACACCGGCCACTCCGAGTGCATCGTCACCCGGGATTATGAATCCTCCCAGCGGTTTCTCGACGAGGTGGATGCGGCAGCCGTCTATGTCAACGCTTCCACCCGCTTTACCGACGGGTTTGAATTCGGCTTCGGCGCGGAGATCGGCATTTCCACCCAGAAGCTGCACGCGCGCGGCCCGATGGGGCTGACCGCGCTGACCACCACCAAATATATCATCTATGGAAACGGACAGGTGCGGGAATGAACAAGACCATGGAGAAGGAATACAAGTGGCGCGCGGATGAATATGTGCTGGGCCAGGCGCTGTTGTGGGCCTCCTCCCGCATCGGCAGCCAAAGCCGCACCATCCACATGCAGTCGCAATACTATGATACGCTGGACGGCCTGCTGCGTGCACAGCAGGCGGCGCTGCGCCTGCGCCGAGAAAACAGCCGCAGCGTATGCTGTCTCAAGCTGCGTAACGAAAACTCGCCCGACGGCATGCGCGCGCACGAGGAATATCAGTGCAACGCAGAAAGCATCCAGGAAGGCCTGCAGATACTGCCGGATAAAGGTGCGCCGCGCGCGCTGTGCGAGCAGATTCTCACCGCCCCGCTCGTGCAGATCTGCAATGTGGATTTCCGCCGCTGCGCCGTGCTGCTGCAGGAGGGCGACACGGTCTGCGAGCTCGCGCTCGATGAGGGTACGCTGCGCCACGGCGGCCGCACCGCCCCGCTGTGCGAGATCGAGCTGGAATACGTGGCAGGCAGCGAGGATGTGTTCCACAGCCTTGCCGCAGATCTGGCCGACTATCTCTCGCTCGTCCCCGAGCCGGAGAGTAAGCTCGCTCGCGCGATGAAATTGTGATCCGATCCGCCTGCAAAACGGGTTGTCCCAACCGGACAGCCCGTTTTTTCACGCCCATTTTCGTCCGGCATCGCAGCATATCCATCACATTCTCCCCAAGCGTTGTGCGATCAATCTGCCTCAATCTGTGCAAAATGTATATTTTTATCCAGCGCCGCAATTCTCGCGCTGCATTCTTGCAAAAAAAGCCGAATCCATGTATAATAAAATTGAAAATAAAACGGGGTTTGTCCTGTGCGCAGCGATACAGGGCGTTCCCCTTTTTGCCGCAGCGAAGAGGAATTACCGCAGATGAAGGATAAGCTCAGGCGCATATTGTGGATTGCTGCCGCCGTGGTTCTGGTAATCAACGGCGGATGGCTTGCTTTGGAGCGTCTGGGTCCCCACCCTGTGCTGACACAGGACACCGAGGTGCATTTTATCGATGTCGGCCAGGGCGACGCGGCGCTCGTGCTTTCCGGCGGCCAGGCCGTGCTGATCGACGCGGGCACCGCGGAGAGCGGTCCTGCGCTGGTGCGCTATCTGGAACAAACCGGCGTGACCCGGCTATATGCCGCGATCGCTTCGCACCCGCACGCCGACCATATTGGCGGCATGGCGCAGGTGCTCGCGCGCTTCCCGGTTGAGCGGTTTTACCTGGGACCGGAAACGCAGAACACCTCGTCCTACACCGATATGCTGGATGCGCTTGAAGATCAGGGCGTACGCCCCACCATCCCCGCGGACGGCGATACGCTCTCCTTTTCCTCAGGCGCGTCGATCACCTTTCTCGGCCCGGCAGATGATGTCCCGGCGGACAATCTCAACAACCGCTCGCTGATCGCGCTGTTTTCCACCGGCACGCAAAGCGTGCTGTTCATGGGAGATGCGGAGGCGGCGGCTGAGCAGTCCCTGCTGGCATACCATCCCTCGCTCTGCTGCGATGTGCTCAAGGTGGGCCACCACGGCGCGGCGACTTCCTCCTCGGTCGAATTCCTGCGCACGGTCCATCCGTCCACTGCCGTTATCTCCTGCGGTCTGGACAATGATTACGGTCACCCCAGTGACCAGACGCTGCAAAACCTGTCCCTTGCGGGTGTGAACGATGTCCGCATCACAGCGGAAGATCATACTATCGTCATCCCGCTCAACCCACCGTCATCAAGCAAGGAGAATGCCGCATGAAACAGACAGGTATTGTCGATCGCTTCGAGGGCGATCGTGTTGTCGTCGAGATCGACGGCAAGATGACCGATTTCCCCCGCGCCGAGGCGCCCGCCATGCTGGCTGAGGGCATGGTCGTCATCGTGCGGGACGGCCGCATCACCGATATTGACCAGATCGAAACGCAGCGCCTCGAAGACGATATGCGCCGCCGCTTCGAACGAATCCTCGGCAAAAAGTCGGACGACTGAGACTACCACAAAGGAAAGGCGAATTTGATCCAATGGAAAAGAAACCCTTTTTGACCCTGCAGCAGGTGCAGGAAATCGCAAAGACCTACCCCACCCCGTTTCATATCTATGACGAAAAGGCCATCCGCGAAAACGCGCGCCGCGTTAAGGCCGCGTTTGCATGGAACCCCGGCTTTAAGGAATACTTTGCCGTCAAGGCAACCCCCAACCCCCGTCTGCTCCAGATCCTGCACGAGGAAGGCTTCGGCTGCGACTGCTCCAGCCTGCCCGAGCTGCAGATGAGCCGCGCCTGCGGCATCACTGGACACGAGGTGATGTTCTCCTCCAACGTCACACCGGCCAAGGATTACAAACTGGCCTCGGACATGGACGCGATCATCAACTTTGACGACATCACCCACCTGGATTTTTACGACAAGATCGGCGAGTGGAAGGAGACCATGTCCTGCCGCTTCAATCCGGGCGGCGATTTCGTGCTGGACAACGAGATCATGGACACCCCGCAGGAAGCCAAATACGGCATGACCCGCGAGCAGCTGGTTGACGCGTTCCTGTACATGAAGGCCAAGGGCGTCAAGCATTTCGGCATCCATGCCTTCCTCGCGTCCAACACAGTGGCAAACGAGTATTATCCCGCGCTCGCGCGCATCCTGTTCCACCTCGCGGTCGAGGTGCAGCGCGAAACCGGCGTGCACATCGCGTTTATCAACCTGTCCGGCGGCGTAGGCATCCCCTACCGTCCGGGGCAGGAGCCGAACGACATCATGGCCATTGGCGAAGGCGTGCATCAGGCGTATGACGAGGTGCTCGTTCCGGCGGGCATGGACGATGTCGCGATCTATACCGAGATGGGCCGCTTCATCCTCGGGCCTTACGGCGCGCTGGTATCCCAGTGCATTCACCAGAAGCACACCTACAAGGAGTATGTGGGCCTGGATGCGTGCGCTGCCAACCTGATGCGCCCGGCAATGTACGGCGCTTACCACCACATCACTGTGCTGGGCAAGGAGGACGCGCTGTGCGACCATACCTATGACGTGACCGGCGGTCTGTGCGAGAACAACGACAAGTTCGCAATCGACCGCAGCCTGCCCGAGATCGAGGTTGGCGACTACCTCTACATCCACGATACGGGCGCGCACGGCTATTCGATGGGCTATAATTACAACGCCAAGCTGCGCTCGGCAGAGCTGCTGCTGCGCGAGGACGGCTCGGTCGAGATGATCCGCCGTGCGGAGACCCCGAAGGACTATTTTGCGACCTTCGACTTCACCGGCCTGTTTGACGGCATCGAGTAAGCAAAGCAAAACAATCAAATAAAAAAGAGTGCGTCTGTAAAACGCACTCTTTTTTTATTAAATTCCCTGTAGCAGAAACACCACGGCCAGCGCCAGCAGAATGACGATCAGTGTCTGGATGATGCGCAGCATATGCTGCCTGCGGCGCGTGCGGCGCTGCGCTTTGCGCGCTTCCGGGCTGGGCTCGGGTATGACCTCCGTACCGTCCGGCTTGTGGTCGATCAGCGGGATATGGCAGGTGTTGCACTCGGTGAAGCCTTCGCGAAACTCGGCCTTGCATTTGGGGCACCAGGGCATTTGCTTCCTCCTTTACCGCACAACCAGCCACAGCAGCACGAGCGCGACCACGATCACCGCCGCCACGACCGGCAGCATCTTGAACGAGGTGTTGTCCTCCATCGGCTGCTCGGGCATTTCCACGGCCTGTTCCTCGGCCAGGCGGGCGAGTTCTTCCTCGTCCATCTGCTCGCTCTCGAGCGCCTGACGGGTTTCGTCGATCACCGCGCGGGCGCGGGCGGTATCCGCCGCCGCAACCATCACCTCAACCACATACCGCGCACGGCGGCCGGTGACCGCACCGCTGTGCTGGGTGAGTACGCGCCGCATCTCCGCTGGGATACCGCTGTCGCGCAGCACGTCACGCATCATCTCTGCGTCGATACGCGCGGGCGCGGAAAACACGGCGATCGGGTTTTCCAGCTGGGCGGTATTGTCGGTCAGTTCCTTCGCCTGCATGGCGTCAAACGCGTTTTCGGGTGGCTCTGCTTGGGTCTCGTCGGGCAGGGTATCCACCAGCGGCACATGGCAGGCCGCACATTCGGTGAACCCTTCCCGGTATTCTGCTTTGCATTTGGGGCACCAGGGCATTGTGCATCCTCTCCTTTGGGACAAGTATACCATATCAAACCGGCTCTTTCCAGACAAAAATCGGCATCGGTGGGTCGTGCGGGCGGTTGAGCCAGTCGCACGCGAGCACGGTGTACTGTCTGTCATCCAGTGCTTTCAGATGCGCGAGGATCGCGTTTTTCTCATCATAGCCGTTTTCCTTGCCGTAATACAGCGCGAGCGCCATCACCCCGCCCGGCCGCAGCAGCGACAGGCCCGCGTCGATCGCGGGCAGCGAGGAGGCGGCGGTGGTAAAGATATGCGGGTCGCCGCCCGGCAGGCGGCCGAAATTGAACACAATGCAATCCACCGAGCCGGGCGCGGCATAGCGCGCCATGTTGGCGTGGCTGTCCTGCACGACCTCGGCGCGCAGCCCCTCGGCCGCGAGCAGTGCGCGCGTCTGGCGGATGGCGTCCGCCTGGATATCGAACGCGAGCACACGCCCCTGTTCCCCCGCCAGACGGCAGAGCAGGGCGGTATCCCGCCCCTTGCCTGCGGTTGCGTCAATGCAGCACGCGCCCGGCTGCACCTGCCGCCGCAGGAAATCGTGAATGACTGTCAGTGTATTCATGCAGCATCTCTCCGGTTTCAAGCAATATATATCAGCCATTATACCACAGCGATAGACCGGAGAAAAGCCGCCCGGCGCGGTTCGCGCCGGGCGGCTATGGGGTGAAAACTTGCCTTATGCTTTTTTATCCGGAGGCGTCTGCTGATGGCACGACGTGCATCCGCCACCGCAGCCCGAGCAGCCGGAACATCCGCCCGACTTGGACTGCCGGATGGTTGCCCGCAGCGCGAGCACGATGACAGCGAGCACAATCAGGCCCACAATCAGGGTAGTCATATTGGCTCTGCCTCCTTTCCGCTTACGCGATTAGCTGTTTGCCTGTACGCTCATCTTGCGCAGGTCCGCGCCTTCGTCCACCTGGGCCGGCTTGCGAACCAGCAGGAAGATCATGAGCGCGAGCACGATAATGGCCGCAACGGTGCCGATGCCGAACGAAAGCTCGCCGGTGATCAGGCCGCCGAACTGGTAAACCATCAGCGCAACGCCATAGGCAAATACCATCATATACCCAATTGCGAAACATGTCCAGCGCCAGTTGTTCATTTCGCGCTTGATGGCACCCATTGCCGCGAAGCACGGTGCGCACAGCAGGTTGAAGCACATGAACGAGTACGCGCTGACAATCGTGAAGGACGCCGCCAGGTTGCTCCAGATCTCTACGCCGTCCTCAGCGACCTCAGCAAAGCCGTAGATCTGGCCGAAGGTAGCGACCACGTTCTCCTTGGCGATCCAGCCGGTGACCGTCGCAACCACGTTCTGCCAGTTTGCCCAGCCGAGCGGTGCGAAGATCGGGGCGAGGAAGGTGCCGATCGCAGCCAGGATGCAGTTGTCGATATTCTCGACCGCGCCGAACGCGCCGTTCTCCCAGCCGTAGCCCTGCAGGAACCACAGCACGATGGTGGACAGCAGGATGATGGTGCCAGCCTTCTTGATGAAGGACCAGCCGCGCTCCCACATCGAGCGGAGCACGTTGCCGACAGTCGGCATGTGGTAAGCCGGCAGCTCCATAACGAACGGAGCCGGCTCGCCTGCGAACATCTTGAACTTCTTGAGCATGATGCCCGAGATGATGATGGCCAGTACGCCGATCACATAGGCCGAGAACGCGACCCAGCCCGCGTTGTTGAAGATCGCGCCTGCGATCAGGGCGATGATCGGCAGCTTGGCGCCGCAGGGGATGAAGGTGGTGGTCATAATGGTCATGCGGCGGTCGCGTTCCTGTTCAATGGTACGCGATGCCATAACGCCCGGAACGCCGCAGCCCGTGCCGATCAGCATCGGGATGAAGGACTTGCCGGACAGGCCGAACTTGCGGAAGATACGGTCCATGATGAACGCGACGCGCGCCATGTAGCCGCAGTCCTCCAGGATGGCCAGGAAGATGAACAGCACGAGGATCTGCGGTACGAAGCCCAGAACCGCGCCGACGCCGGCGACGATGCCATCCATGATCAGGCTGTACAGCCAGTCGGCAATGCCGAGGCCGCCCAGCAGGCTTTCCAGCAGCACCGGAATACCCGGAATATAGAAGCCATAGTCGCCCGGCTCGGGTTCGGACACGGCGACAACGCTCTCAAACGTGCTCACGTCGACCGACTCCGTGGTGACCTCGCCGGTCTCCTCATCCTCAAACTCAACCGTGCCGACTACGTCCGCAGCCGCCGGTTCCGCAGCCAGCGCCATACCGGCCTCTTCAATCGCCGCAGCGTCCGGCTCTTCAGCCTCCAGCTGCTCGGTCAGCGCGCTGACATCTAGGCCTTCGCCCTCAGCAGCTTCCAGCCAGGCGTCGCGGCGGGCAACGTCGTCCTCGTAAGCGGCGGTCGCTTCGTCGTAGCTCGCGCGGCCGATGCCGAGCGGATACCAGCCGTCGCCGAACACGCCGTCGTTGGCCCAGTCGGTCAGGTAAGTACCGATCGTGGTGACCGATACATAGTAAACAATGAACATGACCAGCGCAAAGATCGGCAGCGCCAGAATGCGGTTGGTCACAATATGGTCGATCTTATCCGAAACCGTCATGCCGGTCTTTTTCTTCTTGACGCAGGGCTTGACGACCGTCGCGATGTACTGATAACGCGCGTCCGTGATGATGGACTCCGCGTCGTCGTCCAGCTCTTCCTCGACCGTCGAGATGATCTTCTCGAGCTTGTCGCGGGTATCCTGGCTGAACCGGAAACGCTCGAGCACCTTTTCGTCGCGCTCGAACAGCTTGACCGCAAACCAGCGGCGGTGGCCCTCCTCGGTCACGTCGCGGATCAGGTCGGTGATCTGGCCCAGCGCGTTCTCAATCGTCTCGGAGAACTCGTGCTTTGCCGGCTTTGCGCCCGCAGCGGCGGCCTTTTTGGCGGCCTCCATCAGCTCCTTGGTGCCCTTGCCCTTGAGCGCGGTGGTCTCGACCACCGGCACGCCCAGCGTCGCGGACAGCTTCTTGACATCGATCGTGTCGCCGCGCTTGGCCACAATATCCATCATGTTGAGCGCGACAACGACCGGAATGCCGATCTCCAGCAGCTGGGTGGTTAAGTACAGGTTGCGTTCGATATTGGACGCGTCCACTAGGTTGACGATCGCATCCGGCTTTTCGTTGATCAGAAAATCGCGGGTGATAACCTCTTCGAGCGTGTACGGAGAGAGCGAGTAGATACCCGGCAGGTCGGTAATGGAGACCTCCTTGTCCGCCTTATAGCGGCCCTCTTTCTTTTCCACGGTAACGCCCGGCCAGTTGCCGACATACTGTGTCGCACCGGTCAAGTCGTTGAACATCGTGGTCTTGCCGCAGTTCGGGTTGCCGGCAAGCGCCAAACGAATCGACATGTTGTTTCCCCTTTCTATTGGATTAGCCAAAACTAACCCATATGTAAAATTTTAATCGACCAGAATCCGCTCCGCATCCGCTTTGCGCAGCGAAAGCTCATAGCCGCGCACCGTGACCTCAATCGGGTCGCCGAGCGGCGCCACCTTGCGCACATACACTTCCGCGCCGCGGGTGATGCCCATGTCCATGATACGGCGGCGGGTCGCGCCCTCGCCCTCGATCTTACGCACGGTAACGGTCGAGCCGCAAGGTGTGTTCCTCAGATTGCTCATTTTCGCGTTTTCCCCCTTCAGACCATAATCCGCGAAGCCATCTTCTGCGAGATCGCCACGCGCGTATCCTTCACCGAAACGATCAGGTTGCCCGCCAGGGACGACACGACCGAAACCTTTGCCCCCTCGACAAAGCCGAGATTCTGCAAAAACTGCCTGGTTTGGTCTTTTCCCCGAATGGACTTGACCGTGGTTTCCACGCCGGTATCCATCATCGTCAGCGGCATGATGATAATCCACTCCTTCTGTATCGTCAGTAAAGCTTTTTCCGCAGTTAGAGCCTTCTAACCGCTTTTACCTTTGAAGTTTACCACCGCTAACCACCTTTGTCAAGCAATGTTTTGAACTTTGTTACTTCTCAACAAGAAGCGCATAGTTTGCAGCGGCTAATTCGTCTGATTGCCCGCAGGATAGGAGGAAGCCCGCGGCCGTTGTTCCGGACAGCCGCGGGCTCATGTTATGTTGGGCATACCGGGCAGTATACCCTGGGGTCTCCCCCGGGACAAGAAAGGATATTTGTATCATAACCGCCGCCGTCGCGGCGGGTATGACCGAAAAATATTTTCGATTGAAGCGCACCGCTTCAATCGAAAGGATTTGCCGCGCGGAGCGCGGACAAATCCGCCGATTCGTTCTGCGCGCCGCAGCGCGGCACACAGCCCGAATCCCTTGTATCAAAACGCACGCACATGTCGCGCGTTTTGATGAAAATTGCGGCAGTTCCGCAATTTTCTATTGATTGCGCGCGTCGCGCGGGGTGGCGCGTCAGCGCGGGACAGTGGCTTAATAAGCGGCGAAGCCCTTGCCGAACTCCTTGCACTTCTCAAGCGCGTCAGCGTCCGGGGTCTCGTTGACAATCAGGCCCTCGTCGGTGTAGATGTTGGCGTTGGCGTCGTTGGCGCGCTGTACCCAGTCGCGCATCCACTGGCCATCACCCCAGCCGTAAGAGCCGAACAGGGCGACTTTGCGGCCCGAGATCTTGCTCTCCAGCTCGGTGAAGAACGGGTCGAACTCGCTCTCCTCCAGCACCTCAGCGCCCATTGCCGGGCAGCCCAGTGCGATCTTATCATATTTTGCAGCGTCAGCGGCGCTTACCTCAGCGACGTTCATCAGGTCGCATTCCACGCCGCCCTCGCGGATACCGTCCGCGATCGCGTTTGCCATCTGCTCGGTGTTGCCGGTCTGGCTCCAATAAATTACTGCTGCTTTGCTCATTTCAGTCAAAACCTCCTGTTGTCTGACATACATATCATTTCGCTTTATGCCGCGGCGAACACCGCGAGCAGGCTTTCGCCCCGCTCCACACGTTCGGTTACTGCGCGGCAAACCCGCGATAGGCGTTCAAATAAGCGGGACGCGGCTTCCGCGTCGCCGTATACCTTCCAGTAGCCGCTCAGCTTGCAGCCGCGGCCCTGGTTGCGGATGAACCCGACCACATCCTCGATCGGATAGCCCAGGAACAGGCCGATCTCGTGCGGGAAGCCGTCGCTCAGCGCGATGCGCTTTTTGAGCATTTTGAGCTGCTCTGCCAGCGGCTGCCCCACCGGATAGCCAAACCGCTCGAGCACTCGCTGCACGCGCTGGTCTGCCAAGCGGCGTTCCAGCTGCGCCCGGTGATACACCAGCAGAAGATACCGTCCGCTGCACGCGCACACGATCTCGAAGTGCATATCCCGCGGCGCGAATGCCGTGCGGTATGCCGTCAGGCGCTGCGGCAGATCGGGATAAAGCGTCCGGTCGCAGGAGACTAGGCTTGCCGGTTTGATGCCGGCGAGTGTCGGCGAACAATAGGCTGCGAGCAGCCGGTCGAGTTGATTGATCATTTGAACTGACGCACCTCCCGCTCCTTATTATCTGCGCGCCGTGCGGATTTATCCGTTTTCCGAACGGCGCGGCCGCGGTTAGCCATACGGCCGCGCGTCTATGGAGTCTGTCTGTTCGGATTGATGCGCAAAATACAGAGGAAGCTGTTATATGTTTATGCAGCGCCGCCCCGTTCCGCGTGGGAGGCGCCGGTCATCGGGCGTATCAGTAAGCCTCGGCTAACCTGTATATAAGTTAGCATACGCTAACCAAAATGTCAAGCGTTTTCCTCTAAATTTTTCTGAAAAAAATTACGGGCCGGGCGGTGCGTTTGCCGCACCAGTCCGGCCCCTGCCTTTTTCTCTTTTTCCTCAGTCCAGCTGCGGGGTATCCATAATCATCTGGGTATACGGCAGCTCCTCAAATCCGAGCAGGCGATAAAGCGCCGCAGCACGCGGGTTTTCCGCCGTCACTTCCAAGCGGTAACGCGCGGCGGCATTGTATTTTTCATGCACGGCTGCGATCATCTTGCTGCCGATGCCCTTGCCGCGCATGGACTCGTTGACCATCAGTTCTTCCAGCCATACGCACAGGCCGCCCGCCTCGTTCGACCAGGTCAGCGAGACCAGCATATACGCGCAGGGCGCGCCGGTTTCGTCCTCGGCGATCAGGCAGTCCGCATAGGGCGAACCGTGCATGAGAAGCTCAAAGGTGCGTTCGGCATTGCGCGGTGAAATCTCATGGCACACCGCCGGAGAATGGTAAAACGCATGGTTGCTTTGGATAAAATAATCGCGGTCTCTCTCCTGGATCGGCCGGATCAACATAGTAAAACCTCCTAAAGTTTGATTGCAGTCTGATTATGCCAGGCCGTGCAGCCATTCCGCGCACAGCGCCTGCCAGCGGTTTATATGCCGGTCAGGCAGACGGCCGCGTGTCGGCTCATAGGTTTCAAAGTCGGCCAGCGACAGGCCGTGTACCCCGTGCGGGAATAGATGCACCTCGTGCGGTACACCTGCGCGCCGCAGCGCCTGCTCGAGCAGCAGCGTGTTCTCCACCGGCACCTCGCCGTCGTCCAGCGTGTGCCAGAGGAACACCGGCGGCGTGTCGCTATTCACCAGATGCTCAAGCGAAAACGCCTGCTGCTTGTCCGTATCTGGCCCGGCGAGCTGCACAAAGCTACCGCGGTGGGCATATTCCCCAGCGGTTACAACCGGATAGCACAGCACGGCCGCGTTCGGCCGGTGGGCCTGTAAATCCACTCCCGGCTCGAACCAATCCGGCCGGTTCCAGACCGCAGCCAGCGTGCCCGCCAGATGGCCGCCTGCGGAAAATCCGCCGATCGTAATACGGCCGGGATCAATGTCAAAATCCGCCGCGTGCGTCCGCACCCACGCGACCGCAGCCGCCGCGGTGTGCACCGGCATAGTGCCAAGCGGCGCGGGCGAGCAGTCGTATTCCAACACAAAGGACTCAATCCCGTCCTTTGCGAAGGCACGCGCCACCGGCGCGCCCTCGCGAATCGAGCAGAATTCATAGCCGCCGCCCGGGCAGATTACAAGCGCAGGTTTGGCAAGGCCGCGTGCCGCGCCGTAATGCGTCAGCCTGCCGTGCGGCAGCCCGATGGTCTCCAGCATAGGTTTTCCTCCTTTTCCGCGTCAGCGCGGGCCTGCGCCGCCGGTCAGTACAGTGGCAATCTGGTCGCGCGTGTCAAGCAACGGCTTGACCAGTTCAGCGATGCGTGCATCCGTCATCTTGCTCGCCGGCGCCGAAAGCGAGATCGCATAGGTCGCCCGGCCACTGTAATCCGGCAGCGCCGCGGCAATGCAGCGCACGCCGAGTTCATTTTCCTCATCGTCCACTGCATAGCCGCGGCGGCGCACCTGTTCGATCTCCGCAAAGAACGCCTGCTCGTCCACGATGGTGTGCTCGGTCCAGGGACGCACATCGCTCTGCTGCCAGACTGCCCGCACCTCGTCGTCCGGCCAGGTGGCAAGGATGGCTTTGCCCACACCTGTGCAGAACAGCGGGCGGCGCATGCCGATGCGCGAAAACATCCGTATCGCGCCGCTGCCGCGCTCGACCTTGTGCAGATAAACAATATCCCGCCCCTCCTGCATGGCGAGGTGGACGGTTTCCTCGGTCTGGCTGCCGAGCTCCTCGAGCGGCGCGCGGACGATCTCGACCATATCCAAATTGTCCACAATATAGCTGCTCAGCTCGCACAACCGCATACTGGCGCGATAGATGCTGGTCGCTGCGTCGCGCTGCACATAGCCGCGCACGCACATACTGGACAGCAGCCGGTGCACCGTGCTCTTGTGCAGGCCGGTCGCCGCGGAAAGCGCGCCAATGGTCATGCCGCCGTGGCTGCGGCACAGCCGTTCGAGCAGGTCAAAGGCGCGGTCCAGCGACTGGACAGACGAAGATTCTGCCATTCTCATTCCTCCGTGTAAACCCATGTTCCATATTATAAAACCATGTTTCATTTTAATGCAACACGGCACAAAATGCAACTGGCAGTTTGCACAGATGTCACACGGCTGCTCTCAGCGTTCTGTCAAAAAAAATCATATTCATTCCATGCAGACAAAAACAGACCATCTTCACGGTCTGTTGAGGCTGTCGAAAAACATAGTTTTCGAACAGCCTCTCGATCGGAACCACGCTTCCGATCGAAAATTCGGCTCCGAACCGCGCCCTACGGGACACAATTCGGAGCCGTCTTGTATAAAAACCGTGATACATGCTCCCGGTTTTTATGGGGATTGCGGCGCGCCGCAATCCCCTATTTTATGCGCGCTGCGGCGCGAAGAACTTTTTCGACAAGCTGAACAGACCGTCTTCACGGTCTGTTTTTATCAGTTCCATTCTCACCCCAGGAACAGCTGCACCCAATACAGTCTGCCGCCGCTCTCCGCGCAGCCGACCGCAATGGTATCAAAGCTGCTGTCCAGGATATTGGCCCGGTGGCCGGGCGAATTCATCCAGCTGTTCATCACCTGTTCGGGCGTCGATTGCCCGGCGGCGATGTTTTCACCCGCCGTCATGTATCCGCTTACGCCGTATTCATTCAGCACAGTGAAACATGAGGTTCCGTCCGGACGGTCATGCGAAAACTGCTGCACGATCTCCTGCGCGCGCTTGTCCGCCGCCTGCTGCAGCCGATCGTTCCCGCCAAGCGCGGGCAGGCCCTGCGCCGCGCGCTCCTGATTCACCAACGCAACCACCTGCGCCGCGTAACCGGCGGTTACATCCTCCTCCGGCGCCGGTTCGGGTACAGGCTCGGGTTCCGGCTCAGGCTCGGGTTCCGGCTCCGGTTCGGGTTCGGGCGCAGGCTCGGGTTCCGGTTCAGGTTCAGGTTCGGGCGCCGGTTGTTCGCCGCCGAACATGGCCTCGAATAATTCGTAATTGCGCAGCACGACGGTCGCACCCTCGGCGCGGGTCATAGACCGTTCGCCGGCAAAGGTTCCTTCCTCATCCACGCCGTTCATCATGCCCCAGACATAGGCGACTAACACTTCGTCCTGATACTGCGCCGGGATCTGGTCCCAGTCGGCAATGAAACGGCCGGCATCCTCGGGCGGAATGGTCATTTCCCCGTCTGTTGCCACAATCTCCCCATCGACCCGTTTGACCAGCCCTGCTTCATCGAGCACATGGAACAGCACAACCGCCATCCGATAACGGTCGATCGGCTGAACCATCCTGTCCATATCGTCCAGGCCATGGGTCAGCAGGCCGTGCGCCGCCGCAACATCCACATAGGGCTGATACCATGCTTCGCCCGCCTGCGCATCCTGCACCTCGCCGGCATAGTTGGCCCGGACGATCATGGTCAGGAATTGCGCACCGGTGACCTCGCCTCCCGGCGCAAAACGGCCGTCGCCCACACCATCGACCAAGCCGTATTCCACTGCATCACGGATGTACTCGTACGCCCAGTGTGTTTCCGGCACATCGGTGAACGCGCCCGCCGCGCCCGCCGGCACGACCAGCATGGCCGCCATCACCAAAACAGCAATCCATCGTTTCATCTTTTCCTCCCCTTTCTGTTATTGGGTTGCACATGGAAACCACTTCCATCCACAGTTTACCCCTTTTACGATAACATTGCAATATTTTTTCAAGCATATAGATGAAATGTATTCTCATTCATCTTTTGCCATCATAGATGCTTGCAAATGCAGCGGCAGCGGATCATTCTTCGCGCATCATTACCCGTCATTTGTTACAGTTATCACAGGTTACAGGAGATATATTGCAAATTGACTATATCATCCACGAATGATAGAATGGCTATCATAGAGAAGCAGTTATATTCTAACATACAATTATAGGGGAAATCGGTGATCAAATGATAAAGCGCACACGAGGACGTGCCGTCATATTTTTATTGGTTCTGACAGTTATCATCATAGCGCTAATTGTGAACAACAGTAAGCCTGTTTCGGAATATATGCAGACCGGGATTCGGTTATCCGATCTGCCAGAGAACGAATGCGTTGAGTATATTGTGTCAAAAGGTGTGGAAATGCCACTTTATTATGACAAATCTCCCTATTTTGCAAGCGTAACGAAGGAACTCATCATTTGCTATGAGAAAGACCCTTATAAAGTGATAAGCGGTACTTTAGGTGCCGTCGATATGAACAATTATGTTGAGGATGTTCGCAGAGTTGTCAATAATTATTACGGTGTTTATGATGTAGCATATATGCCCAGAATACCAACCGATTGATCGTTCCCATGATGATCTGTCTCGCCCGTCCATCGGTGTATGAAGGGCGTTCAAGGTGCACCTCATACTTCATTCGCAGTATAAACAAAAAAGAAAGAACCGCAATTTTGATACACGGTGTATCAAAATTGCGGTTCTTCTTTGGTGGAGACGGTGGGGATCGAACCCATGACCTCTTGACTGCCAGTCAAACGCTCTCCCAGCTGAGCTACGCCCCCGGATTTCGCCGTCCTGCCATGCCTGACGACAAAGTATATTATACCGGAGGCATGTGCGTCTGTCAAGCAAAAATGCCATTTTTCATGCGGAAATTCCAAACAAACGCATGCCGTTTTCGGTCGTGATGCGTTCGACCTCCGCCGGGTCCATGCCCTTGACCGTTGCGATGGTCTCCGCCATGCGGTGCACATACAGCGAACAGTTGCGCCGGCCGCGATAGGGCTCGGGCGCCATATAGGGCGAATCGGTCTCGACCATCAGCCGGTCGATCGGCGCCTCGCGGATCACCTCAAGCGCGCGGCGCGCGTTTTTGAACGTGATTACCCCGGTGAAGGACAAGTAATACCCCAGCCCCAGCAGCTCGCGCGCCATCTCGACGCTGCCCGCATAGCAGTGGTACACCCCGGTCACGCCGGGATAACGGCGGGTGATCGCCAGGCAGTCGCCGTGTGCCTCGCGGTCGTGCACGATGACCGGCTTGCCCAGCTCGCGCGCCAGCTCCATCTGCCGCGCAAACACCACCTGCTGCCGCGCACGGGCGCGCTCGTCCTTCTCCCAATAATAATCCAGTCCGATCTCGCCGATCGCGCGCACCTTGGTCTCGTCCTGCGCCAGCAGCCGGATATCCGTCAAATCACGCTCCCAGTTTTCGTCAATGTTTTCCGGGTGGATGCCCACGGCCGCGTAAACGAACGGGAACCGGTGCGCATAGCTGACCGCCTTGCGCGAGGTTTCCAGATCGCAGCCCGGGTTGAGGATCAGCCCGACGTTGTGCTCCGGCATGGATGCCAGCAGGGTATCGCGGTCCGCGTCGAACCGCTCGTCATCATAGTGTGCATGGGTGTCAAACAGCATCGTATCTTCCTCCTGTCAGATCCAGCCGAAGTGCTTGCAGGCGTTCCACAGTCCGTCCTGATCGACCGGATCGGTGATGTAATCCGCCTTGGCCTTGAGCGCGTCGCACGCGTTTCCCATGGCAATTGAAAACCAGCCCTGCCCGAACATACACAGGTCGTTTGTTCCGTCGCCGAACACCACCGCGTCCTCATCCTTCGCGCCAAGCACGTCAAGCATGCGGCGGATGCCGCGCTGCTTTTCGGTCGGCTCGATGAACAGCACATCGTGGTTGTAGCGCACGGTCGGCAGGCCGCCAAAGTCAATCGTGTGCTCCTCCTCGGGCGTGCAGGCAAAATTCACCTTGTAGATCTGCCGGATCTGGTGGTAGTCAAAGGACGGGTCCACCCGGGTGGGAAAATAATCGTCCGGCGCGACCGCCAGATAGCGCGCATCCGAGGTGATGCACACCCTCTCATTTGTGACCGACACCGCCCACGGGATGCCCGCCGTCTCGAGCCGGTCGATGAATGCGATGCAGTCTGCCACAGGCAGGCCGCGCATCTCGACGAGCTTTCCGTCCAGCGTCAGGCTGTAGCCACCGTCTGCGACAAAGTCGGTAAAACCGTACCTCGCCGCGACCTCGGCCGCGGAGGCCTGCAAGCGCCCGGTAGCCAGCGCGGTGAAATGGCCGTTTTCCCGCAGCTGCGCCACGCACCGCTTTGCGCTCTCCGGCATTCTGGTTGTCAGACCACAGGCCAGCGTGCCGTCCACATCAAAAAAGAAATATTTCTTACGCATGGGTCTCCTTACTGTCTATTCTGTCTGTTCCACGGGCTTTTCAAGGGTGTGCGGCCCTGCCGCACATATAAACAGAAAATTGCCGCAAAGCGGCAATTTTCATAAAAGCCGGAAACATAACGCACGGTTTTTATACAGGCGCGCACCTATTGCGCTTCGGACCCATCCGCGCCCATGGCGCGGTGCGTCCTCTTTGATGGAACGGCGCGCCGTTCCATCGGGTGCGTCAGCACAGCTTGGAGCCTGCTGCGATGCTGTCGTCCAGCATGAGCAGATTCAGCTTGTCATCCTTCTCCGCGGACAACAGCATGCCGTTGGACTCCAGACCCATCATCTTGCGCGGCGGCAGGTTGGTGACCGCCACGACCGTCTTACCGACGAGTTCCTCGGGCTTATAATACTTCGCAATGCCGGACAGGATCTGGCGCGGGGTGCCCGAGCCGTCGTCCAGCTGGAACTTGAGCAGCTTTTCGCTCTTTTTGACGTTCTCGCAGGCAAGCACCTTGCACACGGTCATATCCACCTTGCAGAAATCGTCAAACGGGATGTCCGGCAGGAAGGTGACCGCCGGCTTCTCCGGTGCGGCCTTTGCCTTGTTTTCCTCCTCGATCTCTGCGAGCTTCTTCGGGATGTCGATGCGCTCAAACAGGATGGACGCCTCGCCCACGGATGCGCCCGGCTGCATGCCGTCAAAGGCGGCAAGGCTCTCGATGCCCTTGTCCTCGACGCCCAGCTGCGCGAATATCTTGTCCGCGGTGTCCGGCAGGTAGGGCCGCAGCATGGTCGCGGCAAAGCGGATAGACTCCAGGAGGTTGTACAGCACCGTACCCAGACGCGCCTTTTTGCTCTCGTCCTTGGCCAGCGCCCAGGGCATGGTCTCGTCAATATACTTGTTCGAGCGGCGCAGCAGGGTGAATACCTCGTCGATCGCGTCCGCAACGTGCAGGTCGCTCATGCGCTTCTCGACTGCCGCAGGCAGGCCGAGGGCGACCGCCTTGAGCTCGCCGTCCACCGGCTCGGCGTCCGCCGGCGCTGGCACCACGCCGCCGAAATACTTTTTGGTCATGGCGATCGTGCGGTTGACCAGGTTGCCCAGCACGTTTGCCAGGTCGGAGTTGATGCGCTCGCAGATCAGCTCATAGGAGATCACGCCGTCGTTGGCAAACGGCATCTCGTGCAGCACATAGTAACGCACCGCGTCCACGCCGAACAGGCGCACCAGATCGTCCGCGTAGATCACATTGCCGAGCGACTTGGACATCTTGCCCTCGCCCACCAGCAGCCACGGGTGGCCGAACACCTGCTTGGGCAGGGGCTCGCCCAGCGCCATCAGGAAGATCGGCCAGTAAATCGTGTGGAAACGGATGATGTCCTTACCGATCAGGTGCACGTCCGCTGGCCAGAAGCGCTTGTAGTGCTCGTCATGGTTGCCGTCCGGGTCATAGCCACAGAAGGTGATATAGTTGGTCAGCGCGTCCAGCCAGACGTAGACCACATGACCGGGGTCAAAGTCCACCGGGATGCCCCAGGTAAACGAGGTGCGGGACACGCAAAGGTCCTGCAGGCCGGGCTTTAAGAAGTTGTTGACCATTTCGTTCTTGCGGGACTCGGGCTGGATGAACTCCGGGTGCTCCTCAATGTGCTTCATCAGGCGGTCGGCATACTTGCTCATGCGGAAGAAGTAGGCTTCCTCCTCCGCGTCCTCAACCGGGCGGCCGCAGTCCGGGCAGCAGCCGTTGACCAGCTGGGATTCGGTCCAGAAGGACTCGCAGGGTTTGCAGTACTTGCCCTTGTAGCTGCCCTTGTAAATATCGCCCTGGTCGTGCAGCTTTTTGAAAATCTTCTGCACCTTTTTCTCGTGCATGGGGTCGGTGGTGCGGACGAACTTGTCATAGGTGGTGTTCATCAGATCCCAGATGCGCTTAACCTCAGCCGCTACCTTATCCACATGCTGCTGCGGGGTGATGCCTGCGGCCTCAGCCTTCTCCTGAATTTTCTGGCCATGCTCATCCGTACCGGTCTGGAAGTACACGTCATAGCCGGTCATGCGCTTGTAGCGCGCGATGGCATCGGCCAGCACGATCTCGTAGGTGTTGCCGATGTGCGGCTTGGCCGAAGTGTAGGCGATTGCCGTCGAGATATAATAGGGTTTCTTGTCCATGTTTGCCTCTCCTTTATTTTCATTTTGTGTGGTCTTTTATCTTTTTATCAGTGCATACAGCTCGCTGTCCAGCAGCGCGCCGCGCTTGTAAACGCTCAGCCGCTTTGTCCCTTCATGTGCAAAACCATCTTTCTCCAGCACGCGGCAGGACGCGCGGTTGCAGGAAAACGGCTCGGCAAAAATGCGCACAATGTCCCACGTTCCAAAGCCCTGCGCGCACATTTGCCGCACGGCCGCGGTTGCGACGCCTTTCCCCCAAAACGGCCTGCCGAACCAGTAGCCCAGCTCCGCGCTTTTGCGGGCGATGTCCCCACCACGTGTGAGAGAAATGCTGCCGGCAAACGCGCCGTCCACCTCGACCGCGCAGTACAGCGCTTTGCCCGGGTCTGCGGCAAGGCACAGCGCGATAAAATCGTGTGCGTCTTGCTCGGTATACGGATACGGGAACACGTCTCGCAGATTGGCGGCGACGCCTTCGTCATCTGCGAGCGCCGCGCACGCCGCAGCGTCGGTTTCGCGCCATGGCCGAAGTAAAACATCCATGAAAAAAGCCCTCTTCCCGAATGGTTTTCCATCCAAGGACGAGAGCCAAACTGCTTCCGTGTTACCACCTTGCTTCACGCGCCCCTCGCGGCGGCGCGCCTCAGCGGGTACTGCCATACCCTGACCCGGTAACGGGAGTCCCCCGCCGCAGCCTTACTGCGCCTATCGCAGCTCAGTGCAGAGCTCCAAGGCCATTTTCGGACGCGCGCCCCGCATCCCGCTTGCACCATCCGGGACTCGCTCTGCCGTTCCTCGCGCCGTACTTTCCTTTTCATCGCCTGTGACGCTTTTCATTATAGCATTGCGGTTTTGCCCTGTCAAGCCGCGCGCGGACATGGAAAAGGCCGCGGCCGGGCACCCGGCTGCGGCCTGATTTTTCAAAACTGCGTTGTGTCCTCCTGCCCCATCGCCGGAGGCGCGGACAGCGTTTCATACATGCCGATAAACGAGGTCATGTAATACGCGTTGACAAAGCCGCCCAGCACGAGCGACAGACACAGCGCCGCGACTGCTGCCGCGGCATAAACCGCGATTCCGAGCCCGCCGCCCATCAGCTCGAGCCCGGTATCACCCAGCATCAGGCACAGCTGCGTGCACACCGACAATACCAGATACCACCACACAAAGCTCAGCACAAACAGCAGCAGACTGCCGTAGCGCCCGCGGAACACGCGGCTTCCCTGCGCGGTCGCATCCCACGCGCTGCGGTCCGGATCATCCAGCACCACAACCCAGCCCGCCTGATAGCGCAGCAGGTTGACACTGATGAGCAGCACCGCCAGCGCATACAGCACAGCCAGGACGATCATGACCCCCTCCGGCATGGGCTGCCGGGTCATCACCGTCTGCACCGTCACGGACAGCAACGCGATCGTGAACAGCACGGTCGGCCCAACCAGCCACAGCAGCGCGCGGAAGAACAGGCAGAACGCCATCCTGATCCCAAGCCACAGCGCGCGCAGCGAAGTGAATGCCTGAAACAGTGTGCTCACACTCGGGTCTTCCCCGCGATACAGGCCGAGGTAAAACTTCATCAGGCCGTATTGCAGCGGCCCGCTGAGCAGCAGCATGAGCAGCAGGATCACCCACACCGAGTTGAGCCCCGCAGACGCCGCCCGGGCGAGCGAATAGACATCGGTCACCCCCGCGGCGAGCAGAACGAACACCCTGCCGAACAGCGCAGCGCACAGCATGAGCGTCAGCAGCACATAAGGCACTGCATACAGCACTTGGATGCCGATGCAGCGGCCCAGGCGATCCCACACACGCGCGCGGCAGGCTCGCTTGATCTGCCGGCGCTGCGTTCCGCCAAACGATTGCTTCATGGTTTGCTTCTCCCTTTCCCCTGTGGTCAGGATGCGGTATCGGTATCCGACGACGTGTCTGATGCCGCCGCAGCCGACGGGCCGACGTATACGACCTCGTCGCGCTTGTTGTAATTCGAGGTATTGGCCAGCACCTCGGTCGTCTGGCCGTTCTCCGTGATGACCTTGTAGGTACGGGTTGAGTAGCCGGTGATGCCGCTGACCTCAACCCGGCTGGCGCCCGGCGACATACTGCTGTCCACCTTCTCGATGCGCTCGGGCGAATAGGTCTCGAGCACCTCGGTGCGGGTGGTGACGGTCTTGTCGCTCGTCTTGGTGCCAACGATGGTCATGGTCAGCTGGCCGTCCGCCTGCACGGCGAGGATTTTCACCGGATAATTTGTATTATTCTTAAAACAGAAGTCCGGTCCGCCCCAGGATACGGTCGCGTCCTCGCCGAGCGGCGTGTAGGACACGGTAAACGAATGGTTGACGCGCTGGGTAACTTCGAGGTCCGCGCGCAGCACTGCCATATACAGCGTAGACGAGGGCTGGCACACGCCGCCGCCGACCTCATCGATGATCTCGTTGCCCGAGTACGCACCCGCGGACTGATAGCCGCGGTCGGTCGTGCGTTCGCCGACCACGGTGTTATACGAAAACTCGTCACCCGGGTTGAGGATCGTGCCGTTGATCGAGGCCGCCGCCAAGCGGACATTGTTGGTGCGCGGCACGTTGCCCTCGTTCAGGCTGGTCGAGCAGCTGGCGAGCGTGTCGCGGAACAGCACTTCGGACAGCTCCTCAGCCGTCACCGCGGCCTCGGTGGTTGTAATCGGGATGGAATAGGATTCCGCCGAACCGTCCCCGATAATGGTGCGCGCCTCCTCAACGTCAAACTGCACGCCGCGTTTTTCCGGGATGATGGTCGTGCCGTCCTCCTTGCTGACCGTGGCGCTGACCGGATCGCCGATCACCTCGGCGGCGATCGCGTCAATATCGATCGCAGGCGCGTCGGTCAGCTCGACCGTCACCTCATAGGGCTCAAAATCCATCAGGCGGATCTTATCCGCGAGCAGCTGCTCGACTGCCTCGGTATCAAAGCTGACGCCCGGCTTGCCCGCATAGATGGTCATGGTGTCCGTGCCGATTTCCCAGCTTGGATCGACCGGTTCGGTCAGCGCCTTGGCGGAAATCTCCTCAAGCGCGGCCGTCAGGCCGTCCTCATCCACGGTAGCGGCGATCTGCGCCTCGCTGCGGCCGGCCAGCGCCTGGATCACATCCCAGATGCGGGCAAACGGATTGCCCGTGCGGCCGACTGCAAACGCGTTTTCGACCGATTGATCGGTGTCCACATCCTCGAGCACATCCTCGACCGGAATATCGTACGTGGTGTCATAAATGGTGACGGATACGTTCTGTCCCTCATAGAGCGCCGGGCTCTGCTGGGCGATCTTCTCCGCCGCCTCGGCGCGGCTCAGGCCGCCGACCGGGATCGAACCCACGGTCACGCCTGGGAACGCATTGGGATACAGATAGAGAAACGCACACAGCGCCGCAAACAGCAGCACCAAAACACCGCCTGCGATCTTTGCCGCCAGCGGCACGCGGAACCTGCGCTTTGCTTTTGCGGCCCCCTGCGCGGCTGCGCCGGCAGCGGCCCTTTTGGGCCTGCGCTTCAATACATGCGCTCCTTTCTTCGGTTTCTTTGCCTGACTGTCCAATATGGTTTTCCCCTTCTCGGTTGGTTTTATATATGCATCTGTCCGATGACTCCATACCTTGCGCATGCCGGACGGCATGCGGTACGTTTTCTGTTTTTCGACGAATTGCGCTTTTTTTATTATATACTTTAGCGGTGGGAGACGCAACAACAATTCGGTTAAAACCTGATGAACAGTTCGGTCAAATCGCACAATTTTTCAATTTATCCCTGTGTTTTTCCACGCTTTTTATCAAATCCGCGAAAAATCCCACGATTTTGGCGCCACTGGCGCACACTTGTCCCGCCGGACGCGCAAAAGGCAGGCCAACGGCCTGCCTTTTGTTTGGTATCCTCTGTTATCGCGCGCAGAACAACCGTCCGCGCAGCCGGAAAACTTATACGAGACGGCTCTCCAGCTCCTTGCGGCGCTCCTCAAAGCCCGGCTTGCCGAGCAGCGCGAACATGTTCTTCTTATATGCCTCAACACCCGGCTGGTTGAACGGGTTGACACCCAGCAGATAGCCCGAAATGCCACAGGCCTTCTCAAAGAAATAAACCAGATAGCCAAAGTGCCATGCGTCCGCCTTGTCGATCTCGACGATGATGTTGGGCGTGCCGCCGTCCATGTGCGCCATCAGCGTGCCCTGATATGCCTTGGAGTTGACAAACTGCACGCTCTTGCCCGCCAGATAGTTCAGGCCATCGATATCCTCAGCCGTCTCCTCGATATAGCTCTCCGAGCGCGGCTCGCGCACCCAGACCACGGTCTCAAACATGCTGCGCGTGCCGTCCTGGATGAACTGGCCGATCGAGTGCAGGTCGGTCGAGAAATTCGCCGAGGTGGCGAAGATGCCCTTGTGATCCTTGCCCTCGGACTCGTCAAACAGCTGCTTGAACCACTCGCCCAGCATGACCAGCGCGGGCTCGTAGTTGACCAAGATCTCCATGGACTTGCCCTTCTGGTGCAGGATGTTGCGCAGCGCCGCATACTTGGCGCAGTCGTGGTCTGTACCCTCAGCAAACGCCTGACGCGCCGCAGCCGCGCCCGCCATGGCCGCGTCGATGTCCACGCCAGCCGCCGCCATCGGCAGCAGGCCGACCGCGGTCAGCACGGAAAAGCGGCCGCCAACGTCGTCCGGCACGACAAAGGTCTCGTAGCCCTCGTCGTCCGCGAGCTTTTTGAGCGCACCGCGCGCCTTATCGGTCGTGGCGAAGATGCGCTCCTTTGCGCCCTCCTTGCCGTATCTGTCCTCACACAGCTTTTTGAAAATACGGAATGCGATGGCCGGCTCGGTCGTAGTGCCCGACTTGGAGATCACGTTGATGCCGAAATCGCGGTCGCCGATGATCTTGATGACGTCGTTGAGATAGGACGACGAGATGTTGCTGCCGACAAAATAGACCTCCGGAATGCCCTCCGGGCGGACACTGTTGTACATCTGGCCGTTTACAAACTCGATCGCCGCACGCGCACCCAGATAGGAACCGCCGATGCCGATGACGACCAGCACATCGCAGGTCTGCTGAATCTTCTTGGCCGCCGCCTTGATGCGGGCGAATTCTTCCTTGTCATAGTTTTCGGGCAGGTCAATCCATCCCAAAAAGTCATTGCCTGCGCCCGTGCGGGCGTGCAGCGTGTCCTGCGCCGCCTTGACCAGCGGCGCCATGCATGCGAGCTCGTTTTCTCCGACAAAGCCCTTCAGACCTGTCAGTTTCAGTTCCATTGCCATAACTGCATTTCCCCTTTTAATGATAGTTCAGCACTTTTGCTGGTTAATACAACCTTTTCCATCAGTATAACATATCTGTGAAAAATCGCAAGGTTTTTGTTTATTTTCTACAAACTTTTTACTTTTACCACAGAACGCTCCCGTATATTTTGCCTTCTCTCACAGCAGAAAAGTAAAAAAACACCGCTTCTCCATTTGGAAAAGCGGTGTCTGAAAAAAACTCAGTAAATCGGGAAGCTGGCGCAGATATCGGTCACATTGTGACGGATCTCATCCGCCTTGTTCTCGAAGTCGGTTGCAGCCTGCCAGATGAACTCGGCGATGTGCAGCATCTCGGGTTCGCCGAAGCCGCGCGAGGTGACCGCCGGGGTGCCGACACGCTGGCCCGAGGTGACGAACGGGCTTTCCGGGTCGTTCGGGATGGTGTTCTTGTTGGCGGTGATATACACCTGATCCAGACGGTTCTGCAGCTCCTTGCCGGTTACGCCGGTCTTGCGCAGGTCGATCAGCATCAGGTGGTTGTCCGTGCCGCCGGAAACCAGATCAAAGCCCTGCTTCATCAGCGCGTCCGCCAGCACCTTGGCGTTGGTGACGACCTGCTGCTGATACGCCTTGAACTCGGGCCTCAGCGCCTCGCCGAAGCAAACCGCCTTGGCGGCAATCACATGCTCGAGCGGGCCGCCCTGGGTGCCCGGGAAGATCGCCTTGTTGAGCTTTTTGCCCAGCTCCTCATTGTTGGAGAGGATGACACCGCCGCGCGGACCGCGCAGGGTCTTGTGGGTGGTGGTGGTGACCACATCCGCATAGGGCAGCGGGTTCATGTGCAGGCCGGCTGCAACCAGGCCCGCGATGTGCGCCATATCGACGAACAGATAAGCGCCGACCTCGTGCGCAATCTCCGCGAACTTGGCGAAATCGATTGCACGCGGATAAGCGGACGCGCCCGCGATGATCATCTTGGGCTGCTCCTTCTTGGCCAGGTCGCGCACCTGGTCGTAGTCGATAAAGCCGTTTTCGTCCACACCGTAGGACACGATATGGTACAGCAGGCCGGACTGGTTGACCGGCGAGCCATGCGTCAGATGGCCGCCGTTGTCCAGGCTCATGCCGAGCACGGTATCACCCGGCTTGCACAGCGCCTGATAAACCGCCATGTTCGCCTGCGCGCCCGAGTGGGGCTGCACATTGGCGTATTTGGCGCCAAAAATTTCACACACACGTTTGATGGCCAGATTTTCGACCTCATCGACGCACTCGCAGCCGCCGTAATAGCGCTTGCCCGGATAGCCCTCTGCATACTTATTGGTGAGCACCGAACCCATCGCCGCCATAACAGCTTCGCTGACGATGTTCTCCGATGCGATCAGCTCAATGTTGCGCGCCTGACGGTCGTACTCCGCCTGAATCAAACGGCCGAGTTCGGGGTCATACGCCTTTACAAATTCCATTGCCTCGCGTACCATATTTCAACCTCCATCACAACGTGAGATAGTTTCTGTCTTTTTATTAAAACACATTTTAGCACTTTATTCTATTGGCAAACATATAGATTTTCTCCTGTCCTGACAGCTCTTTATGTTAAAATTGTAAAATGTCAACCTGCGCCTTGCTTTTTTTGTACCGTGTGCTATGATAGAAACATCTACGCTGTCGGGAGTTGTTTGTTATGACAAAAAAGGAACGCGCAGCCGCGGTAACCGAACTGCTCAAATCGGTCTATCCGGAGGCGGTATGCGCGCTGCATTATACGCATGATTACGAGCTGCTGTTCGCCACGCGCCTGTCCGCCCAGTGCACGGATGCGCGCGTCAATATCGTGACAGAAAAGCTGTTTCAGCAGTTCCCCACACTCGAGAGCTTCGCTCAGGCGCCTGAGGAGGAGATCGCTGAAGCGATCAAGACCTGCGGCCTGTTTCGCACCAAGGCGCGCGACCTCAAGGCCTGTGCGATCATGCTGCTGAGTGAGTTTGACGGCAAGGTGCCGGACAATATGGAGGATCTGCTGCGGCTGCCCGGCGTCGGCCGCAAAACCGCCAACCTCATTCTGGGCGATATTTACGGCCAGCCCGCCATTGTGGCCGACACGCACTGCATCCGCCTGTCCAACCGGCTGGGCTTTGTCAAAAATGAGAAGGACCCGGTCAAGGTAGAAAAGGCGCTGCGCGCGCTGATCGACCCGGCGGAGTCCTCGGACTTCTGCCACCGGCTGGTGCTGTTCGGCCGCGAGCACTGCACCGCCCGCAGCCCCAAATGCGAGGGCTGCCCGCTCGGCGCTGTGTGCCCGTCCTACCCAATCACCAAGTAAGCCGCCTCCAAATACACAAATACATATAAAAAGACCTGCCCCCGGCAGGTCTTTTTTATTGTTTCTCGCCTCGCAGAATCAGCATCATTGGGCGGCGCATTTCGTCCGCCATGCCCGGAATGGTGTCGATCATCTGCTGTGTCGGCTGCGGCTCGGCCAGACCGGTGAGCGCAAACCCGTTTTCGAGCAGCGCGCCGACATAGCTGGTCAGCGTGCGGTGATATTTGGTCATCCGCTCGCCGAGAAACACCGCCTGCCGGGCACCTTCGCAGAAATAGTGGTCCACCGGGAAATGCAGAATGCTGCCCTGCGCGTCGCGGTACCAGTCCTGCGTACCTTCGGCTGTGAACACCGGATGCTCACACGAAAATACAAACACCCCGCCCGGCCGCAGCCAGCGCGCAATCCGGCGCACAAGCGCATCCAAATCCGCTACATAATGCAGCGCCAGCGAGCTGAGCACCACATCAAATGAGTCCGCTGCAAAATCCGCATCTTCGATCGCCAGACGGCGATAGGCAATGCCCGGCGCTGCGTGGTCACGCTGCGCGACCGCAAGCATTTTCTCCGAAAGGTCGATTCCCAGCACCGACCGCGCGCCATGCTCAGCTGCATACGCACAGTGCCAGCCGTATCCGCAGCCGAGGTCGAGCACATCCCGTCCGTCGAAATCCGGCAGCAGCCTGCGCAGCGTGGGCCACTCTCCTGCGCCCGCAAGTCCCAGGCGCGAGCGGTCCATCTGCGCATATTTCGCAAAAAACAACGGATCATCGTATTTATTTTCCTTCACGCCATTCCTCTCCCTCGTCGGCCTCCTCACTGTTCAAGTGGCGGCCGGCGAACGCCGGGCGGTTGTTCTCATAAATCAGGCGCAGTCCTTCCAGCGTCAGGTTGGGGTCTACCTCGTCGATCAGATCGCAGTAGGACGCCATCATGCGGCCCATGCCGCCCGTCGCCACAACGCGGGCGTTGCCGCCGAGCTCTTTCTGAATATCCAGGATGATACCGGTCAGCGCGCCGACATAGCCGCGCACCGCGCCCGACTGCATGGACTGCACCGTAGTCTTGCCGATGGCGTGCTCAGGCCGCTCGATGTCCACGCGCGGCAGCTTGGATGCCTTGAGGAACAGCGCCTCCATGGCCACCTTGATGCCCGGAAAGATCGCGCCGCCCTGATAGGCGCCGTTTTCGTCGATCGCGTCAAACGTCGTCGCCGTGCCGATGTCCACAATGATCAGCGGCTTGCCGTATTTGCGCACCGCACTGACCGCGTTGACCAGGCGGTCCGTGCCGACTTCACGCGGGTTGGCATAGCAGTTTTCAATGCCGATATCCACATCGCGTCCCGCGACCACCGGCTGCACGTTCAGATACTTGCGGATCGCATTGATCAGCGTGTACATCACCGGCGGCACAACCGAGGCGATGATCACCGCGCGGGTTTCGGCGCGGTCGATGCCGTGAAAGTGATAGTACTGCGAGATCTGCATACCCAGCTCGTCCGAGGTGCGCTCGGCATTGGTCGAGATGCGGAATGAACCGCGCAGCTTGTCCCCCTCATATAATCCGAATACCATGTTGGTATTGCCTACGTCAATCGCCAATAACATAACGTTTTCCCCTTACCGTCCGATTTTCTCCCGGCGGAGCAGCCCGCCGTCCTCATTGAGGATTTCGAGCAGCTGCGCCGACCCGTTTTCCACAGTCAGCCGCGCATAGCTCGCCGGGCCGCCGCGCGGCAGGCTGATGCTGCCCGGATTGCACACCAGCACCCCTGCATTCCATTCCACCTGCACCCGGTGCGTGTGTCCGAAAAAGGCCAGGCCGCAGCCTTCCTCCCGGGCGCGCTGCGCGATCATATCGCAGCCGCTGTGCGCCCGCTCACGGTGCCCGTGCGTCAGATACATCCGCACGCCACCCAGCGTGGTCACACAGAAAAGCGGCACATCCAGGTCAAAATCGTTATTCCCGCGCACGCCCAGCACGGTCAGCCCGGAAAAAATGCGCGCAACTTCCGCTGCATCCTCCGCATGGTCGCCCAGATGCAGCACCACATCCGGTTTTTCGCGATCGATCACATATACCATGGTGGTGTTATAGCCGTGCGAATCGGCAAACGCCAAAATCTTCAAATCCAAGCCGCCCCCTTCGCCGCGATAGGTGTATTTTACACCCCGTGCGCGCGCTTGTAAACCCAGTCAATCACATTTTTTACCGGCCGGGCATATACTGTCAACAAACCAAGTTTGGAAAGGGATGGAAGCCAATGGCCGACCAGAATGAACTCCTCCGCCGTCTCGCCGCGCAGACCGGCAACCCGGATGCGGCCGCCCGTCTGCGCGCCGCTCTGAACACCCCGGACGGCAGAAAGGCCGCGCAGGTGATCTCCTCGCAGCACGCCGCGGCGCTCGAGCGCGCCGCGCAGGCCGCGCAGCGCGGCGACATGGGCGAGGCTGCACGCCTCGCTCAGCAGCTGATGCAGACCCCGGAGGGCGCGCAGCTGGCGCAAAAGCTCCGGCAGATTTTCCGATAAGGGGGCAGGCGCATGGACAACGATATGCTCTCCGCGCTGCTGAACGACCCGGAAAAACTGCAAAGCGCCATGCAGGCGGTTTCGGGCATGCTGGGCAGCGCGCCGTCCGAGAGTCCGCCGCCCACAGCCGACTATGATCCCACTGCGGATATGATGCAGCGTGCGCTGCCCGTCCTCGGCGCGATCGTGCAGAGCGGCCAGGGTGCGGTGCGGCAGGAAAAACGCACCCTGCTGGGCGCGCTCAAGCCGTTTGTGACAGACGAGGTCGCCGGACAGTTCGACCACGCACTGCGCCTGGTCAGCATGGCGCGTATGGCGCGCGCAGCCATGGGACAGCTCGGGCAGCTTGGCCAGTCTGCCCCGCCGTCCGGCAGTGAGCCACCGCAGGCGCGCTGACGCAAAAGGAGGCGAAATCCGCTTTTGTATAACCGCTATCTTGCCGCGGCAGCCGAGGACACGCAGCCGCCCGGTCCTCCTCCGTCCCACCCGCCCGAAGCCTCGGCCGCAGCCTTTTCTGTCCCGGGGCGCGGACTGTCCGGCCGGCTGCAAAACCTCCGGCTGGATATGGACACGATCATCGTGCTGGTCATCGTGTGGTTTTTGCTGACCGGCGACGATGACGGCGACGGCATCGACTGGGAGCAGCTGATCCTGATCGGCGTGCTGCTCCTGCTGGGGGTATAGCGCCCTGCTTCTCCAGCAGCAAACCGGGCCGGCGCCTGCCGGCCTTTTGCTTTGCCACAAACAAGCGATTTTCTCCTGTTTTTCACAAAAACCGCCCTCTTTTACAGAAACAGATATTGTGTTCATTTTCCGTTTGTGATATAGTTTATGATACATATATATGAAATATAGCCGGTCAGGCAACGGCCCGGCTGCAGAACGGAGGGATCGCTGTGGCAAATCAGGAGGATAAGAGAATCCGGCGCACCAAAAAGCTGCTGCGCCAGGCGCTGACGCACCTGATGCAGCAAAAGGATTTCCAGAGCATCACGGTAACCGACGTGGTGCGCGAGGCGGACATCAATCGCGGTACGTTTTACGCGCACTACCGCGATGTATACGACCTGCGCGAGCAGATCGAGGCCGAGATGATCGCGGATTTCCGATCCATGATCGCCGGGCTGCGGCCGAGCGAGGCTGCCACGCTCCAGCCCGTCCTCACCCGGGCGATGGATTATCTGGAGGAGAACCGCGAGATCGTCACCGCGCTCGTCCGCGTCAGCGGCACCGAGGGTTTCGGCAAAAAGCTGATCGGCGTGCTGGCCGAGTGCTGGCTGGAAATGCGGCCGCAGCGCAGCATGGAAAACGTCTATATTGCGCGGTTTGTTGCGACCGGCATTGTCGGCATGCTGGAAAAGTGGATCACCGAGGCGCAGCCCATTCCCAAGTGCGAAATGGTGGCGCTGATGATGCGTCTGCTGTCCGCACTGCCCTCTTAAACCCAAAACAGCAAACGGGAACGCGATGCGTTCCCGTTTCAGCTTGTCGAAAAAGTCCTTCGCGCCGCAGCGCGCATAAAATAGGAAATTGCGGCAAGCCGCAATTTCCATAAAATCCGGGGACATGTGCCTCGGATTTTATTCCAACCGCTGGCAAGTGTGCCTGAAAGGCGCGCGCAGACAGCGGAATTTTCGATCGGAAGCGTGGTTCCGATCGAGAGGCTGTTCGAAAAACCATGTTTTTCGACAGCCTCAAACGGGAACGCAATGCGTTCCCGTTTTTGCTTTTGTCCGGTCAATCCTGCGCGCGCATCCAGGCCGGCAGGTCGGCAATGGATTGCAGCACATCGTCCGCGCCCGCGTCCAGGAAGGTGCGGCGCGCCCTGTCGCAGGCTGCCGCACGCGCGTCAGGCGCCAGCGCCTCGTATTCTTGCTGCGTCAGGCCGAGCACGCTGCTGCCCTCGATCACGCCGAGCGAAATGACGCCTGCATTTTTGCCCTCGCGCACGTCGGACACCGTGTCCCCCACCTTGACAACCGTGCGCACATCCATGATCCCGAACTGCTGCATATTGCGGAAGATCATATAGGGATAGGGGCGGCCCATGCC
This sequence comes from uncultured Agathobaculum sp., assembly GCF_944384765.1. Classification (GTDB taxonomy): domain Bacteria; phylum Bacillota; class Clostridia; order Oscillospirales; family Butyricicoccaceae; genus Agathobaculum. The sequence continues at coordinate 51,735 of NZ_CALWUM010000004.1, forward strand.
GCCGACGCTGTCCGGGCTGCACCAGTAGTCCGGCGCATAACCCTGCGCCTGCGCCGCAGGGACAACAACCGCCATCATGGAGTCCGTGTAGCCGGTCGTCGAGCCGATGGGCAGGCCCATGCCGCGCAGCTGCGCGACCGTCTCACACACGCCCGGCTTGGGGGCGGCGTAGTCCGCCAGGCTCTCCATCAGCTTGTCCTCAAACACATGGTAAATGGCCTCCACATCCTCGTCTGACGCGGTTATGCCTGTATGCGCCTGCCACTGTGCGGCAATGCGCTCCATGCCCAGCATGGTGCGGATGTGGTCGCGCTTGAGCATACCCATCGGGGCGCGGATCTCATCCATGGTGGGCTGCACATCAAACGCGCGGAATGCCTTGTCAATCGCCGCGACCGGCGCAAAGCTGCCGTAATCGACCGTTGTGCCCGCCCAGTCGAATACCACCAGTTTCAGCTTGCCCATTTTCCTGCCTCCTTGAGAAAGTCTGCCATGATTGCAGCGAGCTGCTCGATGTCCTCGGTATAGATTTCGCCGATGTTGCCCACGCGGAAGGTGTCCGCCTCGGTCACCTTGCCCGGATAGAGCACATAGCCGCGCGCCTTGATGTAGTCATACATCTCGCGGAAGGTGAAGGTGCTGCCCGCGGGATAGAAAAAGCTCGTGATGATCGGGCCCTGCACCGCGGGGTCAAGGTAGGGCCGGAAGCCAAGCGCCGCAAACCGCTCGGTCAGCAGGCGCTGGTTTGCCGCATAGCGCGCCGCGCGCGCCGGGATACCGCCTTCCGCGTCCAGTTCCTCCATCGCCTTGGCAAAGGCGAGCACGACATGGGTCGGCGAGGTGAAGCGCCACTTGCCGTCCTGCTCCATGGTTTTCCACTGGTCATACAGGTCCAGGCTGAGCGAACGCGCCTTGCCCGCGCTCTGCTCGAGCAGGCTGCGCCGCGCAAGGATGAAGGCAAAGCCGGGCACACCCTGGATGCACTTGTTCGCGCTCGAGATCAAAAAGTCGATGCCGTATTGCTCGACCGGAATATCCACGCCGCCAAAGCTGCTCATCGCATCGACGATGAACGTGCGTCCTGCTTCCTTTACCACGCGGCCGACCGACTCGATGTCGTTGAGAATGCCCGAGGTGGTCTCGCTGTGCACCATCGCAACATGGGTGATCGCGGGGTCCTCGCGCAGCAGCTGTGCGACGTGCGCAGCTTCCGGACGGCGGTTGTCCGCCTGGCGGTAGAGTAGATAATTGAGACCCGCATGCTGCGCGATGTCGCCCATGCGCAGGCCGTAAGCGCCGTTGGCGCAGATGAGCAGCTTGTCCGCCGGGCCGACCACGCTGGTCAGCACGGACTCCACGCCAAAGGTGCCGCTGCCCTGCATGAGGACAGCCGTGTACGCAGGCTCGGATACATGCGCGAGCCGCAACAGACCCGCGCGGATGCGCTGGGTGATGGCCTTGTAATCGTCATCCCAGGTGCAGTGGTCAAACAGCATCTCGCGCTTGACCGTATCGGTCGTGGTCAGCGGCCCGGGGGTGAGCAGCTTGTAATTGTGGTTCATGCTTTTCTACTCCTTTTAATCCATTCATACGCAAAGGGGCGCGTGCCGCGCCCCTTTGCGGTCGGTTGGCTTACTTGCAGGACTCGCTCAGCGCCTGATGCTGCTGGAGCAGGTCGACGGTCAGTTTCTCAGGGAAGGTCTTGGGATAGGCGGACTTGTTCGCCGCATCGGTCTCCTCGCCCTCGTAAAGCGCGTTGGGATAGTAGGTCTGCAGCTCGGCGCGGCCGTTCTCAATGATGCACTGCGCCATCTCCATAGCCTTGGGGTTGGTGTTTTCGCCCTTGTCAAGCACGGAGACCGACTCGGTCAGCGAGAAGTTGCCCTCGGTCGGGTCGACATAGTCGATCGGCAGGCCGTCCGCCTTGTCGGCCACCGCCTGCTGGCGCAGGCCGAAGCCCACAGCAACCTCGCCCGCGCGGCACTTCTTGAGCGGGCCCGAACCGGAGGACTCGATGTGGTCGCCCGCATTGGCGTAGATGTCGGTCAGCACGTCCTTGGCGCCGTCCTCGCCGTAGGCGTCAATCAGCGCCTGAATGAGCAGCCATGCGGTCGAGGAGGACTGGATATCGGTCACCGACACCATGTCCTTGTAGACCGGGTTTGCCAGATCCTTGATGCAGGTGGGCATGGGCAGGTTGTTTTCCGCCAGCACCTCGGTGTTGACGATGATCGCGCCCTCCTGGCTGGTGATCGGCGCGCAGTAATCCGGGAACTGATCAATCGTGTTGACCTCGAAGGTCAACGGCAGGAACATATTGTTCTGCTCCTGGGCGCTCTCGGTGTAGAAGGTGGACATGGTGACAAGGTCAGCCTCAAGGTTCGTACCCTCGGCGAGCAGCTTGCCGCCCAGCTCGGAAGTGCCGAAGATCTGGAAGCTGTACTGGCCCTCATAGCCGTTCGCGTCGAGCGCGTTTTTCATCGCGGTGACCGCCTCGTCGTCCGCGTTGGAGTAGATAATCACCTGAGCGTCCTCGCCCGCGCCGGCCGAGGAACAGCCGGTGACCGAGGCGCAGCCGCCGACAGCGATCACGCCGGCGAGCATCATAGCAGCAATACGTTTCATGGGTTTGAGTTTCCTTTCTTTTTTGTTATTTTTTACGGTTTTGCGGTGCGCCAGGGCGGAGAATACCGCACGGGCGACCAGGTTGGTGAGCAGGATCAGCAGGCTGAGCACGAACACCTCGTTGAACTTGTTGACATACTGCAGCTGCTTGATCTTGGTGGTGATGACCATGGTGCGCGCGCCGGCAATGAAGATCAGCGCGGAGACCGTGACCATCGCATTGATGAAGTAATAGCTGAACACCTCGAGCAGGCTGGAAGCCGCGTTGGGCGTTACCACGCGCCGGATGGTCTTGAGCCAGCTGTCGCCCATCAGGCGGGCAGTGGTCTCCCAGCCCGCATTCATCTTGGACAGCGCGTTTTTCATCATCAGATAAGGGGTGGAGAAAAAGTGGATGATGTTGCACACGATCATCAGCGTGAAGGTGTTCTGCAAACTCGTGCCCGAGAAGCTGAACAGGAACGCCAGGCCGAGCACCATGCCCGGAATCGTATTGGTGATGAGCGCGATGCCCTCGATGATCTGCTTGCACCAGCGGTGCACGGTCGAGCGCGCGGTGACAAGCGCCGCGCCATAGGCGATGATCGTACCAAACAGCGCGGTCATCAGCGCGACGAACAGCGAGTTTTTATAGACCGTGAACAGTTCGCTGTCCTGCAGCACGGCGAGCACATGCTCGGTGGTGAAGCGGGTGCGGTAGGGCCACTCATCCACCATCGGCACGACGAAGATGACTGCAAAAATCGCCAGGATCGCAACTGAGAGCGCCACACCCGCGATGCCCCAGCCCGTGTCGCGCGCCCGGTTCGGGCGCAGATCGGCCGCGGAGATGCGGTTATAACGGATATTGAACCGCTCGAGGAACTGCAGCAGCGCAATGCTCAGGATGCTGGGCAGCAGCATCACCATTGCGACCACCGCGCCCTTGTTGAAATCGGGCACCGCGCCGAGCATCTGGTTATAGAGCACGGTCGCGATCACCTCATACTGGCCACCTACCGACGCCGGAATACCAAAATCAGTAAAGCAAAGGAAGAAGGACTGCAGGAACGCGCCCGCGAGCGTACCGAGCAGCGGCCGCAGCACGGCGATCCGGAAGGTGGCCAGCGGGCTGTCGCCCATCAGCTTGGAAACCGTGATGGTCTTTTTGTCGATAAAACCCATCGTATTGTGGATAAGCAGGAAAGCGACCGGGACTGTGTAGATCACATAGCCGAGCAGCAGGCCCTGGAAGCCGTAGATGTCAAACAGCTGAAAGCCGAGCAGCCGTGTGATCAGGCCCTGCTTGCCAAAAGAATAGATGATGGCAAAGCCATAGGTGATAGTCGGCAGGAACATCGGCAGGGTTGCAACGCCCTGCAGCACACGCTTGAAGCCCGCGGGCAGGCCGGTGTAGTGGATCGCGTAGGCAAGCGCGAAGGCGATCACGGTCGCCAGGCACGCCGCTGCGCCGGACACCACAAAGCTGTTGCACAGTGCCTGACCAAAGCCCTTTTGCGCGAGCACCTCGGTGTAAAACGCGGTGGTGAACCCGCCCTCCCAGAAGGACTTGATCAGCAGCCGCACCGCCGGGATGAGCAGAAAGGCGGTGAAAACAACCGTCACAGCGATGAAAATCGCTTTAACCTCTGTGTTTTTTCTCTGCATCGTTTCACACCGCCGCTGCCTGCGGGCCGCCGAACAGCGCATAGATGTTGTTGCGCTTGATCTCGAGCTGGCTCAGAATGAATTTCTTGACGAACTCGTTTTCCGGGCGGTGGACAATCTCCTCCGGCCGCGCGTACTGCGAGATGCAGCCGTTTTCAATAATCAGCACGCGGTCGGACAGGGTCAGCGCCTCCTCGGGGTCGTGGGTGACGATGAGCGTGGTCAGGTGGAATTCCTTGGCGATCGTCTGGATGCGCTCTTTGATAGATTCCTTGATCACGCCGTCGAGCGCGGAGAGCGGCTCATCGAGCAGCAGGATGCGCGGCTTCATCACCAGCGTGCGCGCCAGCGCAACGCGCTGCTTCTGGCCGCCGGAAAGCTGGTCGATGCGCTTGTTTAAGTGGTCGCCCAACCCCAGCAGCGCGATCATGTCCTGTACTTCTGCCTCGGTGGAGATGCCCGGCTTGTTGCGCAGGCCGTAGGTGATGTTCTGCCGCACGTTCAGATTGGGGAACAGTGCGTAATCCTGGAATACGATATTAAAGCCGCGCTTCTCCATCGGGGTGTGGGTGAGGTCCTCGCCGTTATAAAGGATCTGGCCTGCATCCGCGTCCAGGATGCCGAGGATGATGTTCAGTAACGTGGTTTTGCCGCAGCCCGAAGGACCGAGGATGGAAACGATTTCGCCGTCCTCCACCCGGATGGAAATGTCCTTCAGCACGGGTACGCCGTCAAACGATTTGCCGATCTGTTTCAGTTCAAGCATTCTTGTCTTCAGCCTTTCCTAGTATCTTGTCGGTTTTCATGTCTCTCGCATTTTGCACGGCCATTATAGCAAGCGGCCGCGCGCGGTTTCCATCACAAAACGAAAAAGGTTTTGTAAATGTTTGAACAACCAAAAACAGGCTGTATTTTGTAGTTTTACTACAAAATACAGCCTGTTCCGTTTGCTTTTTCGCGTTTCTACGGGGTATACGCCTTGTCGCAGATGATCTGGCTCGAGCGGTCGAGCACAGCGGCATAGCGGTCGTAATCGCTCAGGATCACGCCCCAGTACAGCATATCCACGATCGCGATCTGCGCGGTGCGGGAAAAGATCGCGTCGCCGTAGAGCAGTTGCTCGTTAGACGAGCACAGCAGCAGGTCGGCATAGCGCGCAATGCGCGAGTCGCGGAAATTGGTCAGCACAATGGTGTGCGCACCGCTTTCGCGCGCGGTCTCCATCACGTCCACCGTGTCGCGCGACGAGCCGGAATAGGAGATACCGAGCGCGACGTCCTGCCCGGTCAGGCTGCCGGCGACGATCTTCTGCAAATAGCAGTCCTCATAAAACACACACGGCAGGCCGAGGTAGAGCAGCTTGGTACACAGGTCGCGGCAGGTGACAATCGAATTTTCCACGCCGAAAACCGCGATTTTTCCCGCACTGCGCAGCAGTTCGACGCACTGCTCGATCATTTCACCCGAAATGTATTTGAGCATGCTCTCCAGGCTGCGGATGGTCGTGGACACGATGTGCGCGGGCACCGAGGCGACCGTCTCGTCCGCGCCCAGGTCGTAGCCATACATCGCGTGCTTGCCGCGGCGCGCCTGCTCGCCGACAAGCGCGAGCTGAAACGCGCGGAAACCGGAAAAGCCCAGCGCCCGCGCCAGGCGGATCACGGTCGGCTGGCTGACACCCGCCTGCTCGGCGGTCTGCGCCAGGGTCAGCTGGCTGGCCTCGGCCGGGTGGGCCAGAATAAAGTCCGCTGCTTTGCGCTCGCTCGGCCGCAGATTGGCGTAGCGGCTCTCCAGTAGCAGATGCAGGGAGATCGAATCAGGCATAATAACCCCTTCCTTGTAGAAAATCAAAACGTTACCCTCAGTTTATCGGGAAAGCCCCATGGGTGCAAAGCAAAACTACATCAAATACAGGTTAAATCCACATCAAGCGAAAACCACAGCCGGGATACCGATCCGTATCCCGTTTTCTGCACTTGCTTTCTTTATGGTATAGTGCATAAAAACATATGCTTTAATTTTAGCACTATGTACAACATTCACCTTGATTTTTAGGTTATATTTAACAAAAATCGCATTGACTTTTTATGCCAAATCACTATAATAGTATCAGTCAGGCGAGAGACCGCCTGATACCTCTCAAAACGAAACAATCATACGAATGGAGGCAATCCCAAATGAAGAACAAGTATTCTTACACGGAGCGTCTGGGTGCGCTGCTTTACAGCATGAACCGTATGAACACATATATGGGTCGTGTTACCGAAGCAGACCGCGACTGCATCGAGGTGCTGCGTGGCATGCAGCAGCACTAAGCCGCAGGACAACAAGTTCAGACACAAAAGCGCAGGGCGCCGGACAATCCGGCACCCTGCGCTTTATGTTTCATCCTGTCGGGCCAGCCTGCGTTTGTGGTCCAGCAGCATACGCCCCGGGCAAGTGTCCGGTGCGGTTTTCCACCGGCACACCGAGCAGTTCAGGCAATGCCCGGGGGCGCGTCCGGCTTTGACGTCATTTCCCCACTGGTAATTGACCAGCGAGCCGCGGCCGATCACCGCCATCGCTGCGCCGGTATCCGCGAGCACGGCCTCGGCCTGCGCTCCGTTGCTGATCTGGTGAACCGCAAACACCGGCAGACTGACCGCCTCCCGGATGCGCTTTGCGCCGTAAACCGAAGCGGTGAACGGATAGTCGACTGGCCGTTCAATCTGCGCCACCCAGTCACAGCCGAGAAATACATCAAGAAAATCCACGCCCCAGGCTTCCAGCTGCTTTGCGTTGCGGATACCGGCCGCGATATCCGGCTCGAACGCGCCCATGCGCACGCCCAGCACAAACCCTTGCGGCGTCACCGCGCGGATGCCCTGTATGATGCGCTGCAAAACCGGCAGCCCATCCGCGCGGAACGCGTCCGTCCGGCGGTTGACCGCCGGGTTCATGCATTCGCTGAGCAGATACCCGTGGCTCGCGTGCAGTTCGACACCGTCATACCCCGCCCGCACGGCGCGCTGCGCCGCGTCGATGAACTGCCGCTCGATTGCGCGAAGCTCGTCCGCGGTCAGTGCACGGCTTTCGCGCACCCCGCTTGCACCGGCCGGCGTCCCGCTCGGACTGACGCGGTATGCCGGTTTTGCGCCCATCGCCCCGGCATGGCTGAGCTGCACGATGGCCGGCATACCGGCGTTGTGCAGGATTGCCGCAATGCGGCGCAGCCCGTCGTTCTGCTCGTCCGCCCAGATGCCGAGCTGGTCGAGCGTCAGCCGTCCCGCCGGGCTGACCGCGGTCGCCTCCTGGATCACCAGCCCCGCGCCGCCCGCGGCCAGCGCGCGGTAATGCGCCAAATGCTTTTTGGTCACACAGCCACTCTCGTCGCCCCAGGTGTAAACGACCAGCGGCGGCACGCAGATGCGGTTTGAAATCGGGAAGCCGCACAGCTTCCACGGTGTAAACAGTCTGGTCAGTTGCGGCATATTCCGTCCCCTTCTCGTGCGTTTTTGCGCCGCGCGGCAGGCGCAGCGCAGTTTTTCCCATTATACTCGCAATCACCGCCATATGCAAATGCGGTGCCCGCGCCTATGTCGGGGAGGACGGCCGCTGTGCCGGATTGACAGCAGCGGCTTTGCGGACTATGATGATAACAGACGGCAGGCGGAGCGTCCGCCCGCCGTCCGGACACCCATCGCACAGCAGAAAGGAAGATCCCATCATGCATGAAGTATACGAGTTTTTGAAGGAATGTGGCGTGTATTATCTGGCAACGGTCGAGGGCGACCAGCCCCGTGTGCGTCCGTTCGGCACGGTGGACGTGTTTGAGGGCAAGCTGTATATACAGACCGGCAAGCGCAAGGCCGTAGCCGACCAGCTGAAGGCCAACAGCAAAATTGAGATCAGCGGCATGGCGCCAAACGGCAAGTGGATCCGTCTGCAGGCGGAGGCGGTGCTGGATGACAACATCGAGGCGCAGAAGCATATGTTGGACGGCTATCCGACCCTGCAAAGCCAGTATCAGCCGGGCGACGGCAACACCGAAGTCTATTACCTGAAAAACGCCACCGCGCAGATTTGCTCGTTCACCGAACCTACGGTCACCTATCAGTTCTAATTGCGTAATCGCGCAAAAGCAGCCGCAGAAATCATTCTGCGGCTGTTTTCACCAGTGCAGCGTTGCCTGTCCTTTGTCAGGGCGCATTGGTTTTCGAACTTTCCTGTTAAACCGGCGTGTCTGGTGCCCCAGCTGAAATTGTCACTCCGCGGCATTCTGTCCGGTTTCGCGCACAGCCCTTGTATTTTCCCCGCACCTCTGGTATACTGAATTTGCATCGTACAGAACGGGTGAGCACCTACCGTATGCAAGAAGGCTATTCTTGCATACGGCATTTTGTTTTCAGGGGGAAAACGACATGACAAATCATCAGAACAGAAAACGGTTTGCCGGTATTGCAGGCACCTTGCTGCGGTTCAGCCTGCCTCTCATGCTCAGCGGCATCCTGCAGCAGCTCTATAACTGGGCGGACGCATTTATTGTCGGTAATGTAGAGGGGGAAACTGCGCTGGCAGCTGTTGGTGCGACCACCACGGTCGTTAATTTTTATGTTACTGCGATCACCGGGTTCACCTTGGGACTTGCAATCCTGGTTGCACAAAAATACGGCAGCGGTGAAACGACGGCGATCTCCCGCATCGTATCGACCTTTTCGCTTTTCCTGGGCGGCGTGTTCGTGCTATTTGCCGGGCTGGGCATGGGGTTCACGTACCCGCTGCTTCGGCTTTTGCACACAACGGCAGATACCATCCATCTTGCGCAGGATTACCTGCAAATCATCTTTTTGGGCATCCCCTTTCTTGCAGTATACAATGTGTACGCCGCCGCCCTGCGCGGCATTGGCGACAGCAAAACGCCGTTTTATTCCGTGCTGCTCTCCTCCATTGTCAATGTTGTGCTGGATATTATCTTTGTGGCGCTGTTTCGCTGGCATGTCGCCGGCGCGGCAATAGCGACCGTGATCGCGCAGGCTGCAATGACCATCTATCTGGTGATATACAGCGTCCGGCACTATCCTGTTCTGCGGTTTGCATGGGGCAAATCCGCATTTGACAAGTCGATGTTCCGGCACGGCTGCCGGTTCGGCTTTCCGCCCATGCTGCAATCCAGCGTCAGCTCGGCCGGCAGCCTGATTCTGCAAAACTTCATGAACGGGTTCGGAACGTCCACCGTGGCGGCGGTCACAACAGCATACCGCGTTGACTCGATCGTTATGGTGCCGATCATCAATCTGGGTTCCGGTATCTCCACGCTGGTGGCGCAGGATTACGGCGCTGGCCGCCGGAAGCAGGCCGGAGATAACCTGCTGGTCGGCACGGCGGTCATGGCGCTGGTTTCTCTGCTGCTGACCGTGCTGGTCATTCCGACAGGCGGACGGCTTATCGGGCTGTTCGGCGCCGGACCGGAGGCGATCGCCATCGGCAGCGCCTTTTTCCGCCGGATTGCGTGCTTCTATCTGGTATTTGGCCTTGCCACCGCTGTGCGCAGCTATCTGGAAGGCACCGGCGACGTCGTCTATTCCAGCCTTGCCGGCATGGCGTCGCTTGTCTGCCGCATTGCCGCTTCCTACGCGCTGGTTTCCCTGTTTGACAATATGGTCATCGCCTGGGCGGAAGGGTTTTCCTGGGTCGTGCTGCTGGGGCTTTATGTCGGCCGCCTGATTGTGAAAGGCCGGAACACAAAAGACAGTCCCGTCTCAGAATTATAAACGGCATACCATAACAACGTCTTTTCATCGGCACCGGCCGGTCTGCCAACACGGTTGCATGGTACGCGCTGCGGGCGTATCATGATTACAGTATTTGTCACTCTGACGATCTTCCGCACTGTGGGATGTATTTGAGATAAGGAGGCGCACCATGACCGAACTGGAAAAAATGAAGCATGCCAAATCCTATATTGACCGGCTGGCAAACGGCGTCAATCCGTTGACCGGTCAGCCCGCGCCCAGCACCGATCTGATCAACAATGTTCAGATCGCGCGCTGCCTGTTCTATGTATCCGATCTGCTGCGGCAGATGATTGAGAATAACGGCACGGCAAAACGCAAACCGCGCGCCGCAAAGCTGCCGTTCCAACTGGACATGGACAAGCGGATGCAGTTTCCGTTTTCCGATGCGCCGATCTCAGCCAGCGAAATCGCGCGGCGGATCAACAGCCTGATCGACACCGAGACCATGACCAAGCTGAAATATCGCGCCATCGTGCAATGGCTGCTGGAGCCGGACGCTCTGACGCTGCACACCAACGCCGCCGGCAGTGCGGTCAAACGGCCGACGAAGCTGGGCCGCGATCTCGGTATCATGCTCGAGCAGCGTCAGGGACTGAACGGCACGTATGCGGTGGTGCTGTACAACCCGTCTGCGCAGCATATCATAATTGACAATCTGGACGCGATCATCCAGCTCAACTGATGATCTGCAACACAAGCCCGCCATCCAATCCCGCGGCAGATGCACACGCATCTGCCGCATTTTTATCCCCCTTTCTCCGGGCAGGTCGTGCGGTCTCCCGGCATTTCTCGATTGTTACCATACAATTATCCAATATAATGTCTATTTTCCATCCATAATACCAAAATTGATGCTTGTGTCCGATATATTCTCGAATTATACTAGATGCTGTAGGGTTATCATACATACTATCTGTTTTTATGAAAGCTGGTGTTTTTCCTTGTGAAGCTGAAAGGACACAGTCCGGTTGACCTGATCATCAACAACCGCAAGCGGATTGAAAAGGTGTTCGCGGTGCTGTTTGTGCTCAGCCTGCTGTTCGCCCCGATGGTCGGCGTTAACTACGATCTGACGGAATACCTGCCGGATTCCTCCCCTTCCGCGCAGGCGCTCGATATTATGGAGCAGGAGTTTACCTATCCCGGTATGGGCCGTGTGATGCTGCAGGATGTGACCCTGTACGAGGCCAAAGCCATCAAGGACCGCATCGCGGACGTTGACGGCGTGGACATGGTGATGTGGTGCGACACCACAACCAACATCTACGGCTCGAGCACATTCATCGACTATGACAATATCGAGGATTATTACAAGGACAACTGCGCCTATATGGACGTAATCTTTGTGGAAAAAGACTCGTCTGACCGCACTCATGCGGCTGTCCGCGAGATCGAGCAGATCGTCGGCGACCGCGGATTGCTGGCCGGCTCTGCCGTGTCGGACACCAGCCTTGGGCCGACCATCAATGCCGAGGTCGCGCGCGTGATGGTGCTTGCGGTCATCATCATTTTCCTCATCCTGACGCTCACCACGACCTCGTGGTTCGAGCCCGTGCTGTTCCTGTCCGTGCTGGGCATTGCGATTGTGCTCAACATGGGTAGCAATATCATCTTCGGCGAAATCTCGTTTCTGACCAACGCGGTCGGCGCGGTGCTGCAGCTCGCCTGTTCGATGGACTACTCGATCTTCCTGCTGCACGCATTCACCGAGGAAAAGGCCAACGGCGTCCAGCCCGAGCAGGCCATGGCCAACGCGCTGCGCACGGCCTTTTCCTCGATCGGCGCTTCGGGCGCGACGACCATCGTCGGTTTCCTCGCGCTGGCGCTCATGCGGTTCGGCATCGGGCCGGATATGGGCTTTGTGCTCGCTAAGGGCATTTTCCTCAGCCTGGTCACTGTGCTGCTGCTCATGCCGGCGCTCATCCTGCGGTTTCAGAACGTGGTTGCCAAAACCCAGCACCGCCCGTTCATTCCCAAGCACTGGCGGCCGTTCGGCACTTTTGCCTACAAGCTGCGGTGGCCTGTGATCGCGCTGGTGCTCGTGATCATCGTTCCCTGCTATGTTGCACAGGGCATGGCGGACTTTACTTACGGCAACGAGGCGGTCTCCGACTCCGAGGGCACTGCGGTATATGAGGCCGAGCAGCAGATGAACGAAAAATTCGGCCAGAGCAATATGATGCTCGCCCTCGTCCCGCTGGACAGCAACATCACCGAAAAAGCTATGAGCGAAGAGCTGGGCGACCTGCCCTATGTGAAATACGCGCTTGGCCTGGCTTCGGTGCTGCCTGAGGGCGTGCCGGAGGAATTTCTGCCGTCCGATCTCACCGGCATGCTGCACGGGGAAAACTGGGCGCGGGTGATCGTCAACGTGCGTTCCGCAGGCGAGAGCGACGCAGCTTTTGCCTATGCTGACGAAATCCGCGCGATCATCGAGCGGTACTATCCGGACGAGCAGACCTACCTGGTCGGCGTCACCCCGTCCACCCAGGACATCAAGGACATCATCGTGCCGGACAACAACCGTGTCAACCTCGTCTCGCTGCTCGGCGTGGCGCTCGTGGTCGCGATCACCTACAAATCGCTGCTGCTGCCGCTCGTCGTGCTCATCCCGATCGAAGCCGCGGTGTTCATCAACACCGCCATGCCGTATATTTACGGCCAGCGCACCATGTTCCTCGGGTTCATCATCGTCAGCTGCATCCAGCTCGGCGCAACGATCGACTACTCCATCCTGCTGACCGGCAACTATCTGGATGCCCGCGCGCAGGCGGATAAAAAGGAGGCCGCAATCCGTGCAGTCGCCACGAGCGCGGAGTCCATCCTGACCTCGGGCATGATCCTGATGACCGTGGCCTACGGCCTGTACTTCATGACCTCGATCGAGGCCGTTTCCGGCCTCGGCCAGCTGATCGGCCGCGGCGCGCTGATCTCGATGACGCTCGTGCTGTTCCTTCTACCCGGCTGCCTGATGCTCTTTGACCGCTGGATCGTCCGCGCGGATTACGCACAGAAAAAGCACGAAAAAATGAACCGCATCCACAACACCAAGATCCGTCTGCCCGTGCTCAGTGCGCTGCATCAGCAGCGCATGCAGCTGCGCGAGCACAAGCGTGCCTACCGCCGCGCGCGGGCGCAGGTCTGGCGCGACCGCCTGAAACGGCTGACCCACCGGGCCGGCCCGGATGACAACACCAAGGAGGGAAAAGACGATGAACCCAAATAAACTGCGCCGGCTGACGGCCGCCGCGCTTCTGCTGTCGTTCACCCTGCCGCAGGCTGCGACAGCCGCTGCGCCGGCCACCGAAACCGACGAGGCGGTATACATCAACCTGGACTACTACGGCGTGCCCGAAACGACGCGCATCGTCAAGGGCGTGAGCCTGAACGGCCACACTTCATTTACCGACTACGGCGACTATTCCGCGGTCTACAACATGTCCACCTACGACCAGCCCACGCTCGCGGACGGGTCGGTGTCCTGGTCGCTCGAGGGCGACGGACTGAACCGCTTTTATTACGAATGTATCCCGGCGGACAGCACGGCCATCCAGCTCCCCTGGAACTTTGACGTGTCCTACAAGCTCAACGGCGTGCCGGTTGAAGCGCAGGCCTGCGCGGGCGCAAGCGGCCTGGTCGAAATCACGGTCCATGCGACGCCCAACGACGCGGCCAGCGACTATTACAAGAACAATATGATGCTGCTCTGCGGCACCGGAATCGACATGAGCGAGGCGCTTTCGATCGAGGCGCCGGGTGCGCAGGTACAGTCGCTCGGCACCTACAAGCTCGTGCTGTTCCTCGGCCTGCCCGGCGAGGAGAGCACGTTTACCATCCGCATCGGGTCGAACGACTTTGAGAGCATGGGACTGCTCCTGTTCATGGCGCCCGCCACCATGTCCTCACTTGACATTCTGTCCGACCTGCGGGACATCAAGGACCGCATGGGCGGCGCGGGCGACAGCCTGTATGAGGGCCTGATCAGCATGCTGGACACGCTCCAGTCCATGCAGAGCGGTCTGAACGTGCTCTCGGGCGGGCTTTCCGGCATTGACACCGTGCGGCAGCAGCTGATCGCCGACCGCGGCACGCTCGACCCGCAGACCGACACGGCGCTCAGCGCGCTCGAAGCGCTGGCCGGGCAGTCGGATTCGCTTATCCCCGAACTGACCTCGACCAAAACCACGGTGACCGCGCTCAATGCCACGGTCAGCAGCATGCTCGGCACACTCGAAGAGAGCGCCGAGGATGTGACCGCATACCAGGACCTGCTCCGTCAGGTTCACGATCACCTGAAAGACCTGCAAAGCCTGCTGGACGACCTGCACGAGGAAACCGGCGGCTCCTCGCGCGACCTGTATCAGCTCTCCGACGATTTTAATGCACTGCGCGATGACCTCGACCGTCTCTCCTATGCGGGCGACCGGCTGGCAGAGGCGCTGGATAACCTGCGCGCCCGGTCTGCGGCGATCACCGGCCAAATCGGCAGTGTGCTCGACTGGATTGCCCCGGACGCCGGGCTGTCGAGCCAGCTGAACGCGCTGCTCGCACCGCTGGACAGCGTGGTCGACGAGGCCGCGGGTCTGTCCGATGCACTGAGCGAGCTGACGGACAGCGCAAGCGGTCTGGGCTCGCTGACCGCCACGGCCGAGGATATCGCGGACGGCTTCGGCGACATACTGGACATTCTGGAGGACTATGACACCCTGCCCGACGCGCTCACCGACGACGGGCAGGCGCTGACCGGGCTGGCCGACCAGACGCTCGAGCGCGTCAACGACCTGCTGGCGGACATCCCCGCGCTTTCTGCAACGCTCGACCAGATGACGGCCGACGCTTCCTCTGCGCTGGACAAGGGTGAAATCCTGCTGCTTTCTCTGGCGGACACGCTCTCCGCCGCGAGCGACCTGCTGCAAACCGCAACCGACGACCTGCGCGCGGTACGTGCGCAGACGGACGAAAGCCTGTCCTCTACCATCGACGGGCTGCTTGATGTGCTGGACAAGGCGGCGAACACCGACAGCGCAGACAAACTGGAAAGCGCCGCCGGCAGCATCCACAGCGCGCTGGACGACGCAGAGACCGACCTCGAGGAGCAGACCAACGTGCTGAACATTGACGCGGAGGCCACCCTGCAGTCCGTGACTTCGGATCAAAACCCGACGCCGGCCAGCGTGCAGTTCATCCTGCGCACACAGGAAATCTCCGCCGAGCAGGTGGAGGAGACGCCGCAGGAGCAGGCGGAGGAGGCCGACGAAGGGGTGCTCGGCCGCATCATCAATATCTTCAAGCAACTGTATACTGCGGTCAGCGGCGTGTTCGCGCAGAACTGATCCGCTCCCAAGGGCGGCCCCGGTTAGGGGCCGCCCTTGGTGCATTCAGCCGTACAGGGCTTTTCTCTCCCCGCGCGCCGTGGTATACTGAAGAAAAACGATCGGCAGCGCGGCTCACCTGTCGTGCAGCCCCGAAAGGAAGTGTTTTCTTTTGCATACCGCATCCGCACGGTCGCACCGCAGGCTGCGTATCGTGCTGCTTGTGCTGTTTGCCGTCCTTGTGCTGCTCGGCGGCGCATTTTTGTGGTATACCGCGGACTACTACCGCGCCGAAGATGTGGCGCGCGCCGTGCTCGCGCAGGACGACGGCATTACCACGCAGGACAATCTGACCATTCTGACCCCTTCGTCGCAGAGCGACACCGGCATTATCTTTTACCCCGGCGCCAAGGTGGAGGCCGCGGCTTATCTGCCGCTGCTCGACCAGCTGCGCGGAGCCGGATACACCTGCTTTCTCGTCGATATGCCGTTTCATCTGGCGGTGTTCGGCATGAACACCGCAGCGGATGTGATCGAACAGCATCCCGAGATCACACACTGGTACCTTGCCGGGCACTCGTTCGGCGGCGCGATGGCGTCCCAGTTTGCGGCGGAGCACCCGGAGCTGCTGGACGGCCTGATCCTGCTCGGCGCTTACCTCTACGGCGACTACCCGCCTGCGGACACGCTGACCATCTACGGCTCGCTCAACCAGAGCGTCGAGGATAAAATCGACTACACCGAAAACGTCGTCGAGATCGCGGGCGGCAACCACGCCCAGTTCGGCAACTACGGCCCGCAAGAGGGCGACGCACCCGCCACAATCTCCTCTGCCGACCAGCAGGCGCAGACCGTGCAGGCCATCCGGGACTTTATCACCGCGCGGCAGGCCGCGGCGTAGACGCCTTTTCGGGTGCAAAAAAGCGGACAAACGCAGTCATGCGCTTGTCCGCTTTTGTTATAGCGACGCCAGCAGCGCAGCGATACGCGCCAGCCCGGTTCCGATTTCGCTGCTGCCCGCGCACCGCCCCGGCCGGGTGTTGACCGCATGGTCGATTAGCGGCTGGGCCTCGCCCGCGGGGTCTAAGCACAGGTCACACAGCAGCACATCGTCCCACGCACGGTTGAGAAACGCCACCGCGCGGCGGCCATGTGTGCGGGTCAGCTGTGCTGTACCCGCCTGGTGCAGATACCGCTCGATCTGCGGCGCGGCAAAGCCCGCGGCGGACAGGCTGTCTTGCAGCCCCGTCCGAAACAGGCCGGGCAGGCCGGCCCACTGCCCGGGGCCGGGTGCATAGCGCACAAAGGCATACCGGCTGAAGCAGTGCACCGCCAGCAGGCTGCTGCTGCCCCGCAGCCGGATCACATGCAAGTCCCAGCAAAAGCGCAGGTCGGGCTCTGTGCCGTAAAGCGGCGGCTTGCATCGCAGGTGCCGCTGCAGCGGGATGGTCAGGCCGAGCTCCATCAGCTGCCCTCGCGCGGGATAAGCACTTTTTGCACCCGGATGCTGCCGTTTTCCACCTGGGCGGTCATCAAGGTGATCTCCTGATGGAAACGGCGCGGGCCGCACGAGCCGGGGTTGAGCCAGAGCACGCCGTCCCGCTCCTCCTGTGCGTAGCGATGCGAATGGCCGTACACCACCGCATCCACACCGGACAGGTCCGCCGGCACGTCCTTTTTGTTGTGCACCAGATAAAAGACCGCGCCCGCCAGCGTCACGGTCAGATCGTGCGGCATCGCAGCCGCCCACTCCTTGTCGTTGTTGCCGCGGACAATGTAAAGCGGCGCATACTGCCGCAGCTCGTCCACGATCGCCTGGCGGTTGATGTCCCCGGCATGCAGGATCGCGTCGGCGTTTTGCAGATAGGATACCACTTCGGGCCGCAGCAGCCCGTGCGTGTCGGACAGGATGACCAGCTTCATGCCCGTCCTCCATTCTGCACCCGTGCGGCGATCTCCCGATAAAACGCGCGGGCGTTTTGCAGGTCTTCTGTATTCGGATGGCCCTTGGCAATGCCGCCCACCAGTTTGAACGGGCCGAAGGTGTCAAAGCCCTTGCAGGCAAACGCGCCGAGAACCGGGCAGCCCTTGTCCTCTGCGATCCGGCGGAACGCCTTGTCGCCGGTGCCCGTCGCCCCGCCGTAGGTGCAGACGAAAAACACCGGCTTGCCCTGCGGCAGATACTGCCGGGCGAAGTCAACCGCTGCGCGGTGCACCTCAAACCCGTAAATGCCTGAGGCCAGCCCCACACAGTCATAGTCCTCCAGCCGCACGGCCTGCCGGGAGGTCACGTCGATCAGATCGACGTCCCCCTCCTGCGCCATGGCCTCGATCACTTTCCGTGTGTTGCCGTGGTGGCGGGAATAATAGCAGATCGCGGTTTTCATATCGGTTTTCCTCCCCTGCTCACAAAATGTGCCGGATACGCGTCAGATCGCCGCTGCAAAGCGTCTCCAGATTGCGGAAAATCTTTTCCGCGTCCCAGTCCCACCACCGGAGTGCCAGCAGATATTCGGTCAGTTCTGGGTCAAACCGCGGCCGGATGACCCGGCAGGGATTGCCTGCGGCAATCGTATAGGGCGGGATGTCCTTTGCCACCACCGCATTTGCGCCGATGACCGCGCCATCTCCGATGTGCACGCCGGGCAGCACGGTGACATGCTGCCCCAGCCACACGTCGTTGCCCACGACGGTGTCGCCCTTCATGGGCAGCTCGTCCAGCGTGGGCGTGCATTTTTCCCAGCCGTGGCCAAAGATGTTAAACGGATAGGTCGTAACCGAGGCCATCCGGTGGTTAGCCCCGTTCATCACAAATTCCACGCCCTTGCCGATCGCGCAGAACTTGCCGATGATCAGCCGGTCGCCCAAAAAGGGATAGTGATGCGTCACATGTGCTTCAAAATCCTCGCCGCCGGTGGCGTCGTCGTCATAATAGGTGTAGTCGCCCACCTGAATGTTCGGCCGCGTGATGACATTTTTGATAAAGCACACGCTGGGCACTGCCTCGTTCGGGTGAACGGCGTGGGGGTTGGGTCCAAACATGGGCGTCCCTCCTCTCAAATGATAATGCCTTCGCAGTGGTCGATCTCATGCTGGATGATCTGTGCCGTCCAGCCAGTGAAGGTCTTGCACCGCTCCTGAAAGTTCTCGTTCTGCCAACGCACCTTGATGGTCTGCCAGCGCCGTGCCCGGCGCGTCCCGGTCAGGGACAGGCAGCCTTCCTCGGTCTCGTATGCGCCGGCCCGCTTGATGATCTCCGGGTTGAACATGACCATATAGCTGCCCTCGTTGTCAAAGGCGATGATGCGCTTGTCCACCCCGATCATATTGGCCGCCATGCCGACGCAGCCTTCTTTGTGGTGGCGGAGCGTTTCCAGCAGATCGTCCGCCACAGCCCGGTCGTCCGGCGTGGCGGGCTGCGCCTTGCGGGCGAGGAACGCTTCGTCCCTGCATATTTCGCGGATCACGGCTTTGCCTCCTCCCGTTTTTCGATTGCAGCGGAAAGCACCTCCGCCGCCAGGCGGGCGCCCTGCTCGCTGGGATGCACGCCGTCCGCAGCATACAGATCCAGCGTGCCCGCGAGCGCGTAAAACCGTGCGCCCACGTCCGCGAGCAGCGCGTTGTTCTCCTGCGCGGCGCGCCGGTAGGCCGCGGAAAGGCCGCGGGCCATCTCGTCATAATCCCAGCCTTTGGCCGCGAGTTTATCGCCGCCCTTGCGATACGCCCAGGTGGCATACAGGACCGGCACTGCGCCGCACTGCCGGATCTGCGCGCACAGGCGCCGCACGCTGTCATAAAACCGGTCGGGCGCGGTGAGCGGGCCGTGGCTCATCTCCTGCAGCACCACATAATCCCAGTGCTGCTCGCGCAGCGCAGCCTGCGTGCGCGCACCCAGCCGGGTGGCGGGGTTGAGATGTTCGGACAGCCGCGCGCCGCCCCGCGTATGCGCAACGGCCGTGCCGTCCGTGCTGGCGGCGAGCAGCTGCGGCAGGCCGCAGGCTTCGGTAAAGCTGTTACCCAGCATCAGAATACGCATAGACTTTCCCTCCTTCTTCCTTTCGTCCGGCTCCATTATAGCATACCGCGGCGCGTCTGTCAGTCCCCGGCTGGCAAACGACAGGGGCCGGAACCATGGTTCCGGCCCCTGGGGCTGCTCATAAAATTTCTTGCGCCGCCGTGCGCATGGCATGGCAGGCTGTCAGTTGAAATAAACCAGCTCTTCCTCCGGCTTTTCCGCCGGCACCACCTCGATCGCGTGCAGCACCGGGCCTTCGCCGCGATACTGAGGCAGCGCCTCGACCGTGATGGTCGCGGTCACGCGCACCCAGTCGCGCAGCTTAAGGTCGGCCGCGCCGTCGTAGCGGCAGATAAAGCCCAGAAAACTGATGTCCTCCGCGCAGCAGACCATACCGAAACGGCCGGGCACGAACGACTTCGCGGGCACATCCTTACCCACATACACCTGCCCGAGGAAGCGGACGGTCTTGCCGTCGTACTTGCCCGGGTCGCCCATGGCGTCGATATACCACAGGCCGTAATCCGCGGGCGCGATGTCGATCACGTCCGCATCCACGTCGAATGGCAGCGGCATATTGCGGTTATAGTCCTCGGAATTGCCGTCCACATCATCCAGATAGATGGTTGCGCGCGGATTCATCGCGCGGATGTTCTTCTGATACAGCATCTCCTTGAGCGCGTCCGTGCAGCGGTTGAACACTACCAGATCGGCAGTCGTGATGTGCTCGAACATCATCGGGCCCATGTTGTTCGAATACAGCTCAAAGGTGGAAGCGTCCACCGTGGTCACGATCTGGTACAGCTCCCAGCGCGCCGGGAAGGCGGCGAGCAGGTCGTCCAGCTTCCACATACCGTTGTATTCGACGATGATGCGGTCCGGATCAAACTTCTGCTCCACCCGCTTGAGGATATTGGGCGTCAGGCGGTCGGCCGACTCGATCGGCACGATCGCCGTGCCGTAGTGCAGCATCTCGCGCTCGTCGTATTCCTCTATGCCCTCCTCGCACAGCAGCAGGGCGGTGCGCTCGTTTTCGGTAAAGCCCGGATCGGCGATGATCTCCTTGATAAACTGGGTCTTGCCGCTCTCCAAAAAGCCGGTAAACACATATACCGGGATCGGATCTCTGCTTGGCATATTCAGCGCCTCCCTCAGGCTACGCCGAACAGCGCCGCGATGCGCTCCTCGTCCAGCTCGGCGCCGATCACGCACAGACGGCCGGTGTAGTCCGCCGGGCCGCGGCGGATCTCGGGCGCGCCGGGCACATAGTCAAAGTGCAGCCACTCGCCGCCGTCCGCCGCGGGCACAATGCCCTTGGCGCGCAGCACGGTGCCGAGCGAGGGATCGCCCAGCGCGGTCAGCGCATGGTTCAGCTCGTCCTCGGTGTACTTGTGCGGCGTCTCCTTGCCCCAGGAGGTGAACACCTCATCCGCGTCATGATCATGGTCATGGCCGCAGCCGCAGTGGTCGTGATCGTGATGATGGTGCTCATGGTCGTGATCGTGGCCACAGCCGCAATGATCGTGTTCATGATCGTGGTCGTGATCGTGGTCGTGGTGATGTTCGTGCTCATGTTCATGATCGTGGTCGTGTTCATGCTCATGGTCATGATCGTGATGATGGTGATGCTCGTGATGCGGCTCGTGCGCGATCTCGTCGAGCACCTCCTGCACCAGGTCGCGGCTGCCCTCCATGGTCTCGAGCAGCTGCTGGCCGGTCAGTTCCTTCCACGGGGTGGTGACAATGCGCGCATGCGGATTGAGGCCGCGCATCAGGCCGACCACTTCGTCCAAACGCTTTGCCGGGCACTCCGCCGTGCGCGACAGCAGGATAGCGCCCGCGTGCGCAACCTGGTTCTGGAAGAACTCGCCGAAGTTCTTGAGGTACATCTTCGCCTTGAGCGCGTCGACAACCGTGACAAAGGAGTTGAGCGTCACGTCCAGGTGCGCGTTCTGCACCGCCGCGATGACGTCCGACAGCTTGCCTACGCCCGAAGGCTCGATCAGGATGCGGTCGGGGTGGTACTGGTCGACCACGTCGTGCAGCGCCTTGCCAAAGTCGCCCACGAGCGAGCAGCAGATGCAGCCCGCGTTCATTTCATTTACCACAATGCCGGAGTCCTTGAGAAAGCCGCCGTCAATGCCGATTTCGCCGAATTCGTTTTCAATCAGCACGACCTGCTCGCCCTTCAGGGCATCCGCCAGCAGGCGCTTGATCAGCGTGGTTTTGCCCGCGCCGAGGAAGCCCGAGATAATGTCAATTTTCGTCATACTATTCGCCTCATTCAGAATGATTTTTCCGGTTTCCTATTAGTATACCACTTTTTCAGGAAAAAGGAAAGCATTTTAGTTAGCTTCAGCTAATTCTTTCTACCGGCGCGGCGGGGCGGGGTTGTCCGTCCGCCCGAGCAGATAGTCGGTCGAGGTATGATAATAGTCCGCCAGCGCGCACAGCACCTCGTTAGGCACATTGTTGCGCCCGTTTTCATAATTGCAGTATGTCTTGCGCGGGATGCAGAGCAGCTCTGCAATTTCCGCCTGCGTTTTCTCCTGATCCTCGCGCAGATCGCGCATTCTCCGGCACAGCAACGGCCTCACCTCGACCCCATGATACAATGGTTCGATTTGGGCCATTGACAAATGGCCCAAATTAGACCATAATAGGGTGCGTGATCCTGCGGGAAACATGCACGATAGCTCTTGACAGGCTGTGTAATCCATATTATATTTAGATCATCTTCTAAATATTATCCCGCAACAAAAGGAAGGAGTACCGCTATGAATACCCCCCTATCCCGTCTGCTTGCCGGTGCGCTGGCAGCGGCGCTGCTCATGCCGGGTACGGCCCTTGCGGCCGAACTGCCGCCCGACCCGCTCACTCCCGCTGCGCTGACCCCGGTCTCGCTTGCGCCGGACAGTATCTCCTCCGGTGCGCTCGCGCGTGCCGCCCAGGCCGCGCAGGAGGAAGCCCAGCCCGCGCTGTCCGTCGAGGCGCGCGCCCAGCTGCTGCTCGACCCCGGCACCGGCGCGGTGAGCGTGCAGTATGCGATGATGGACAACGGCACGCTGATCGAAAGCGGCGTTGCAGGCGTATACAGCAAGCGCGAAAACCGCCTGCTGACCACGGAAAATCTGTACGGCATCGGCTCGACAAGCAAGATGTTCACCACCGCTGCCATGCTGCGGCTGGCCGACCAGGGCAAGGTCGATCTGGACCGGCCAGTCACCGACTACATCCCCGAATTCACCATGGCGGACGAACGCTACCGCGACATCACCGTACGCATGCTGCTCAACCACTCCTCCGGCCTGATGGGCAGCACCTACGGCAACGGCTTCCTGTTTGACGACGCGGACACCCAGGCGCACGACACCCTGCTCGCCGACCTCGCTGAGCAAACTCTCAAGGCCGACCCGGGCGCGTTTTCGGTCTACTGCAACGATGGCTTCACGCTCGCCGAGCTTGTGATCGAGCGCGTCAGCGGCATGTCGTTTACGGATTTCATCCATCAGGAGATCACCGGCCCGCTCGGCATGACCCACACCAAGACCATGCAGGACGAGTTTGACCGGTCCGCCATTGTGCGCACCTATAACCCCGCTGCGCCCGAGCAGGAAACGCCGGTCGACTCGGTTAACATCATCGGTACGGGCGGCATTTACGCCACCGCCGAGGATCTGTGCCGCTTTGCACAGGTCTTCACCGGCGAGACGGATCTGCTGTCAGAAGAAATGCGGGAGGCCTCCTTCCAGCCCGAATACGCTGGCGGCCAGTGGCTGGAGGCGGAAAACAACGTGGTCGGCTACGGCCTCGGCTGGGACTGTGTAGACCTCTATCCTTTTAACTTATATGACATTCAGGCGGTCACCAAGGGCGGCGATACCCTGCTCATGCACAATGCGCTGATCGTGCTGCCCGAATACGGGCTGAGCGCGGCGGTCTCCACCTCGGGCGGTTCGAGTGCCTACTGCCAGATGCTGGCCACCAGCCTGCTGCTCGACCAGCTGGAGGAAAAGGGCGTCATCACCGAGCGCCTGAGCGCGCTGGACAGCTTCACCCCTGCCGAACAGACCGCGCTCGATGCAGACATGAAGCAATATGAAGGGCTGTACGGCGATTCCACCTCGCTCATGCGCCTGAGCATGGACGATGCAGGCACACTTACGCTGGCCAATGCCTACGCACCGGCCCAGACGCAAACCTATCTCTACTGCGGGGACGGCCTGTTCAAGCATGAGACCGGCGCGCTCGAGCTGCGCTTTGTGCAGCAAAACGGCCGCACCTACCTCACCTATCGCGGCTATTCCGCAATCCCCGGCCTGTGTGACCTGGTTTCCGAGACCTACTATCTGGAAAAGCTGCCGGAAAACACGATCACAGACGAATTACAGGCCGCCTGGGCTGCGCGCGAGGGCAAAGCCTATGTTTCCGTGACGGATAAGGCGAGCTCCCAGCTGTTTCTGTCCGGCTTGCCCGCGCTCGGCATCGGCACGGTAGAGGGCTATCTGCTCTCCAATCCGCTGACCGACAGCAGCCGCGCGGACGTGGCAATCCAGATCCCGATGTCGGGCGGCCGTGACACCTCGCCCTTTGTGTTTGAAACCGTGGACGGGGTGGAATATGTGCACTATACGGACGGTATCTACATGGATTATACCGCAGTGCCGGACATCTACACCGGTGCACGCTCACATTCGACCATCCAGCCCAACGGTTACATCCGCTGGTACAACCTGCCCGCCGAGCTGGACGGCAAGACCATGACCGTGCAGATGCCCGCAGGCGCAGGCTTTGTCCTGTTTGACGCCATGGGACAGACCGTCAACCAGAGCGCGGTCACAGGGGACACCCAGGTGACGCTGCCGGGCGGCGGCGCGATCGCGTTCTGCGGCCAGGTCGGCGACCGCTTTGACCTGACCATTTCCTGACCGAACAGGCAAAAACAGCGCTTTGGCAATGCCAAAGCGCTGTTTTTTTACCGATCATATCACACTCAAATCTGGCCGCACTCCAGCCCGTTGTAGCGGGTGATGCGGAACGGATAGCTGAGCGTTTCGGTCTCCACGCCGATCTCGTGCAGGCCCGCGCACAGCATTTCGACCACATCCATATCATGGTCACGCTGCGCGACCGAGAGCTTCATGCGCTCGCCGAACGAGGACACCAGCATCGCAAACGGCTGCACCGCGCACGGCAGAATCGCACCGTAGTCCTCCACATAGGGCATGCAGGTGGGCGGCAGCTTGAAGCGGCCGACGTTGGTGATGAGGAAGCTGTCCTCGAGCACAAAGTCCTTGCAGATCTTCTGGCCCTGTGCCATCTTTTCCCGCAGCGGCATATCTGCCTCGTGCAGCTCGCGGCAGCGGTCAGCCGCAGCCTTGGCGCGGTAGAGCAGCTGCTCGCGCTCCATCTGGCTGTTCAGGAAAGCCTTGGTGCGCTTGAATACCTCATCAAGCGGCAGGTCGCGATACTCAGGCAAATAGGGCAGGTCGATAAAGCAGATGAAGTAGCGCGTGGTGGCCGAAGGCAGCAGCGGCCGCAGGTCGACCGGGATCTGCGAGATGACCGGCTTATCCGGCTCGCCGAACTTGTGGTCAAACGCACGCATGAGCAGCGGCGCGACAATGGACAGCGGGCTGACGCCGATCGACTTGCCGTAATCGTGCAGCTGGGCGAACGGGAAGGTCACCTCGGTGACGATCTCGGGCGCGTCTCCCAGGTCGGTCAGATCCCAGGCGTGCGAAGCCGCAGGCTTTCTCCAGATGCCGTCCGGCGAAAACTCCTGATCCTCGAGCTGCTCGTAGCCGTCCGCACTCTCCTCGGGCGTCCAGACCGTGTCCAGATCGCGCACTGAGCCGTCGTTCTCGACCGGGCAGCCGCACAGCTTGAGGTACTGGAAAATCACGCAGCGGATGAACTCCTCAAACCCGCGCCCGTCCGAAATCGAGTGCTGGTATTCCATGATGATGGTCTTATCGTGATAGCCCACAAGGAACATATAGCCGTGCATGTCCTTGGAGCCGATGGTATAGCGTTTTTCAATCCCGTCAAACGGCAGCACGACCGGCGGCAGCACGTTTGCGCGGTAGCGGAACGCGGTGTCGGTCGCCTCCACGCCGAGCACCATGTGCGGGAAGCGCAGCAGCGCTTCCTCAACCGCCTTTTGCAGCTTGTTGGGGTCTACCTTATCGCGCATGCGGATGATATGCCGCGGTACGCAGGCGACGGTTTCGTGGGTGTTATACAGAAAAATTTTGGCATAACTATCCGTACGAAGCAGCGGAAAATCCTTGAGCAGATCCATTGTCTCATCCCTCCGAACATTGACTGACCGTCCAGTCTCCATGTTCATTTTAGCATTTCACTTTGCCTTTGTAAATCAGAAAAATGCGTTTTTTGCCATTTCTGCACACTATGTCCGATAACGCAAAAAAGAAATTCCCCGATCGGGGAATTTCTTTTTGTCTCTGCGGTTTTACTGCTGCACGGGGATTTCGATACCCTGTACGGTAACGCTCACGATGTCCTCGAGCGGAAGGATCTCGCTGAAAATATCGCCCTTCTGGCAAACGGTTTTGCCGTCCGCCGGGCTGATGCTGCCGCCCGCCAGCGACAGGTCGAGGCTCGTGCCGTCCGCCTTGTTGACCAGGATCTGTACGTTTTCGAAATATTTGTGCATCTGCTCGCTGTCGTGCTCACTCTCTTTGCCGGACTGCGCGTTTTCGTCCCACTGTACTTCGCTGTCCACCGTGTAATCCACGCGCAGCGCCAGCGGGGACAGGGTGATCTCGTCAATGGTCGCGGTCATGCCGTTCAGGTCAAAGGTCTGGCCCGCAGGCAGGCTGACCGAGGTATCCTCGAAATCCAAGTTGAACTTAAACGACCAGTCGCCCTCGGCGATCACGATACGGTTCATATCCTCGTCAAACACGCAAAGGTCTGTGAACTTCGCGCGCACTGTGTGGCCGCGCACTTCGCCGTCGCTGACCTCGCGGGTCTCAACATACTGGATCGCATTGTCCGCCGGGTCAGCGTCATAGAAATACGAACCGCCGTGCGTGCCGCCCAGGTAACCGGACAGCGAGGTATCCTCTTCGCCAAAGGTCAGCGGAAGCACGCCGTCGCCCACGGTATTGGTCAAGTCGATATCAAAGGCCGTGCCGTCGACCTTTGCGATCGAATAGGTGACCGCGTAATGGTACTTGTCGCCGATGATCGCGTCCGCTGTGACAATGACGCCGTTATCCGTGTCGCTCGCGCCGACCGGGCGGCCGATCTTGTCGATGATCTCGGTGTCGGCCGTCGGGCCGAACATACCCTGGAACGCTTCGCCCGCGCTCCGGAGCACGCCGGTCGCGCTCGCGCCGACCGTCAGTACGACCGCGGCTGCCACGCCTACCGCCGCGATGCGCGGCAGGCGGCGCTTACGCGCCCGCGGCATAGCCACGACATTGTCCTCCGCCCGTTCGCGTGCGTCCAGCAGGTTCTGCACCATGCGCGCCTTGGCTTCGTCCGAAAATTTCAGGCCAGCCATCGCCTCAGTATACTCATTGTTATCATTATACGCTCTGTTCATAATATTCGCCTCCCAGTGTGGTGCGCAGCTTGCGCCGCCCCCGGCTCAGGTGCGCGGCGACCGCCGCTTCGCTCTGTCCAAGCAGGCCCGCGATCTCGCAGACCGAATAGCCTTCGTAATAATGCAGGTA
The DNA here is from genome assembly GCF_944384765.1 of uncultured Agathobaculum sp. Taxonomy (GTDB): domain Bacteria; phylum Bacillota; class Clostridia; order Oscillospirales; family Butyricicoccaceae; genus Agathobaculum. Next base: position 78,814 of record NZ_CALWUM010000004.1, read on the forward strand.
AATCGCTTCGCGGTAGTTTTCCGGCAACGCCATCACCGCTTCGAGCACCGCGTGATCAGGCGCTTCCGGGGCGGGCGTTGCCGCCGCGGCCTCGAGCGCCACCGTGCGGCGGCGGAAGCTGCTGCGCAGCGCGTCCTTGCAGGCGTTCGCGGTGGTGCGGATGATCCAGGCTTTTTCATGCGCCGGACTGTCAAAGGTCTGCCCGCTCGTCAGGAGCTTTAAGAACACAGTCTGGCAGATGTCCTCCGCGTCATGGGTGGATTTGAGATAGGTGTAGGAAAGCCGCAGGATCAGGTCGGAATAGGTGTGCACCAGCCGCTCGGCCTCCGCTTTCTCGAATTGTTTCATGGGTTTATCAACTCCTTTGGAAACAGCCGGACGGCTGTGTCAGCAACGTCGCTTCACCTACAATACGAATGGGCGGCGCGTCATCTGACACCGGGAGAAAAATTTTTTGCAGCACAAAGGGACAGCCCTTTCGGGCTGTCCCCAGTATAGCATATTCTTTTGTTCTCCGCCCGTTCCCGTCCGGTTATTTTGTGACCGGCGCGGGACCGCTCTCGATCTGCCCCGACCGCTGCGCGGACAGCAGCACGCCGAGCAGGAACATGGTCTGGCAGAGGTTGAGGGCGTCCGACGCGATCAGCGGCAGGCCGTATGTATACCCCGAATCCGAAATGCCCAAGTTGACAAGCAGATACCACACAGCCTGCGCGCCCAGTGTCAGCACAACCGCATGGCAGGTCAGCCACGCCAGCAGACCGCTCTGCCGGCCGGCCAGCATCAGTCCGCGGCCCAGCAGGATGACCAGCGGCACCAGCACCAGTATCATTGCCAGCCAGCCCCACTCCAGTTGGATGATTGTCAGCAGGTTCTCCTGCGCGTCCGCCCATTCCCAAAATGATTTCTGCGGCGTGGCAAAGGCGCCGTCCTGATAATAGGTATCTGTGCCAAACAGCATGTGGCGGATCAACTGCGTCATCAGGCTGACATTCTGCTCGCGGGAAATGCCGCTCGAGCGCAGAAATACCACACTCCGCAAATACCGCACCAGCGCGAACGCGCCAGGCAGCAGCGCCAGGCACAGATTGCGCACACGCACCCGGCCGAACGCTTTGTGACAGACCGCAATCAGCAGGATTGCACTGCAAATCACCAGCAGGATATTGGTGATTGCATAAGGCGTGTAGTGCGTGACTATCAGCAGCATCCAAAACCCCGCTACCGCCAGCACACAGCTCGCCAGGCCCTCGGTACCCTTGGCACCCATGCGGCAGATCAGTCCCGCCAGCAGCAGCGGGAACAACCAGAATAACACATCGATCTGTATGGGAGCAATGTCGGGCAGCATGGTCTCTATCTGGTTGAGCAAGAGAACCGCCGCGAGCCAGACCGCCAGCAGGGGCCAAAGCCGCTTCATCAAAACCGTATAGTCGATAAAATACGCTGCCAGCAGGCAGACCGCCCCGGCCGCATATCGCCACAGCAGCGCGGCGGCGTCCAGTTCCGGATTCCATATATATTGCAGACCCAGCCCCACCGCCGCGACAACCAGTACAAGCCCCAGCATGACCCAGTCCGGCCGGGGCCGCCACGCGCGGTCGAGCAGCGTGCCGGTCTCGACCGCGTCGCCCATCTCGCGCACAGTCGCCTGCGCGGCGGCATCCTCGTCCATGCCTTCGTCCAGAAAGGCTTCATACTGGTCGCTTAAATGATCGGCCAGCTCTTTTGCCGCCACCGGGCGCGCCCGCTTCCAGCGCATCTGCCCGGTCGCGTCATCCAGCCATTGCTGTAAATGTTCTGGTAACTTCATTTCCCCACCTCCATCGCCTGCTTTTCATGCTTACGTCCGTCTTAGAGCACTTTTTCTTGCTTTCTGCGCACCGGCCTCAGGCAAACGCATGGTTTTCCCCTCCGCGCAGCACGCGTTCGACCGCGCCGGAGAATTCGCGCCATTCCGCGGTCTTTTCCGCCAGGCGCGTCCGCCCCGCGTCGGTCAGGTGGTAATACTTGCGCACGCGCGCGCCGTCCGCTGCCTGCTCATAGGACTGCACCAGCCCCTGGGTTTCCAGCGTGTGCAGCAGCGGGTAGAGCGTGCCCGCCTTGAGCGAAAACGTGTCGTCCGACCGCGCGCGCAGGCGCTCGATCATCTGGTAGCCGTACAGGTCCTCCTCCTCGAGCAGGCGCAGGATCAGCAGCCCGGTGCTCCCCGCGAGCAGGCTTTTATCGATGGTCATGGTTCATCCCTCCTTATATCGGTGTTCGATATATACATTATATATCGGCTATCGATATATGTCAAGCGGTTTGCCGCCCCGTCCGCTTGACAAACCCTGTTCCGCGGCCTATGCTAATAGAATCAAAAGCACTGCAAAGGGGCGGAAAGTTATGGAAAACGATGCGCAGGCCCGCAAATACAGGCAGCTAACCGAGGCCCCGGTCGAGCCGCTGATCTGCAAAATGGCCGTGCCGACCATCATCAGCATGCTCATCACCTCGATCTACAACATGGCGGACACGTTCTTTGTCGGCTGGCTCGGCACGAGCGCAACCGGCGCGGTCGGCGTGGTGTTCCCGCTGATGGCTGCCATTCAGGCGGTCGGCTTTTTCTTCGGGCAGGGCTCGGGCAACTATATTTCGCGCCAGCTTGGCGCGCAGCACCATGAGGAGGCCGCGCGCATGGCTGCAACCGGATTTTTCTCCGCGCTCGGCGCGGGTGCGGTCATCCTCGCCTGCGGGCTGGTGTTCCGCAGTCCGCTGTGCCGTCTGCTCGGCGCAACCGACACCATCTTTCCCTATGCGATGGACTACATGTGCATCATCCTGATCGGCGCGCCATGGATGACCGCCGCTCTCGTGCTCAACAACCAGCTGCGCTTGCAGGGCAATGCAACCTATGCCATGGTGGGGCTGGTCTCGGGCGGCCTGCTCAACATCGGGCTGGACCCGCTGTTCATCTTCGTATTCGATCTGGGCATTGCGGGCGCGGCGCTTGCCACAATCCTCAGCCAGTTCATCAGCTTCTGCCTGCTGCTGGCGGGCGTCAAGCTGTCCGGCGGCATTCAAATCCGCCTGCGCCTGTTTTCGCCCAGCTGTACGCGCTATGCGGCGCTCGCGGGCGGCGGCCTGCCCAGCCTGTGCCGGCAGGGCCTGGCGTCCATTGCCGTTACCTGCCTGAACACCGCCGCCCGCCCCTACGGCGACGCAGCTATCGCCGCCATGAGCATCGTCACGCGCATCTCGCAGTTTGCGGGCTCGGCCATGATCGGCTTCGGGCAGGGCTTTCAGCCGGTGTGCGGGTTTAACTTCGGCGCACGCAAATACGACCGCGTCACGCGCGGATTCTGGTTCTGCGTCAAGGTGTCGACCGGCGCGCTGCTGCTGCTCGCGGTTGCGGGCTGGGTATTCGCCCCGCAGGCCATTGCGATCTTTCGCGCGGACGATCCTGCGGTCATCCATATCGGCGCGGCCACCATGCGCTGGCAGTGCATTTCGTTCCCGCTCATCGCGTGGTCAACCATGTGCAACATGTTGCTGCAAAACATCGCCATGACCGTGCGCGCGAGCATTGTCGCGGCAGCGCGGCAGGGGCTGTTCTTCATCCCGCTTGCGCTCATCCTGCCGCTCTGCCTCGGCCTGACCGGCGTGCAGATTTGCCAGGCGGTGAGCGACGTGTGTGCGTTTTTCCTCGCGATCGCACTGACCGTGCCCGTGCTGCGGCTGCTGTCCCGCGGCATTGACCCACACAGCTCGCCGGCGAATAATGTCAATTCGTTATAATTTATATTATTATTACATATAGGAGTTTTTACTATGTCCGAATTTGTCCTTGACCCCACGCTGTACGACGGCCGCCCGGCCGACTGCACCGGCCGCGACGCGGTCGAAATCGCGTGTTATGACTTTCTCGACCGCCTCGGTGTGCGCTATCAGCGCGCCGACCACACCGAAACACCCTCGATTGAGGCGTGCGGCGAAGTAGAAAAGCTGCTCGGCATTGAGATCTGCAAAAACCTGTTCCTGTGCAACCGGCAAAAGACCCAGTTCACCCTGCTCATCATGCCGGGCGCCAAGCCCTTCCGCACCAAGGAACTGTCCGCCCAGCTGGGCTGCTCGCGCCTGTCCTTTGCGGACGCTGCGCACATGCAGGAATACCTGGGCGTCACGCCCGGCTCAGTCTCGGTGCTTGGCCTGCTGAACGACACGGAAAACCGTGTGCGCCTGGTGATCGACCGCGACGCACTCGCGCACGAATTCTTCGGCTGCCATCCCTGCCGCAACACTTCCTCACTGCGCATTGCGACCGCCGACCTGACCGGCAAAATCCTGCCCGCCCTGCATCACGAGCCGGCCTACGTCTCGCTCTGAAGTGAAAAGCATTTTGCTTTGCGGAAAATTGTGGTATACTGAAAACAGAAATACAGAAGAAAGCAGGCGATCAATCATGGAACGGACTTATATCATGCTCAAGCCGGACGCCTTGCAGCGCGGCATCGCGGGCGAGATCATCGCGCGCATCGAGCGCAAGGGCTACCGCATCACCCACATGAAAACCATGCAGCTGGACGAGCCCATCCTGCGCGAGCACTATGCGCACATTGTGGACAAGCCCTTTTTCCCGCCCACGGTCGCATACATGACGAGCGGCCCGGTGGTGGGCATGGTCGTGGAGGGCGAAAATGTCATCCAGGGCATGCGCACGCTCATGGGCCCGACCAAAAACGAGGACGCAATGCCCGGCACCATCCGCGGCGACTTTGCCAGCTCGACCACCTATAACGTCATCCACGGCTCGGACTCACCGGAAAATGCTGAGATCGAGATCCGCCGCTTTTTCGGGGAGATTTGAGCATGGCACGGCCCAAAATCCGCATTACGCTCGTCGAGCGGCGCGGCCCGAGAGGCTGTCACCGCGGCCATCAGCCGGGCGACAGCTTTGACTTTGACACCGAACGCGGCAACCTGTGCCCGATGGCGATGCACGTCGCTTTCCCCTACATCGACATCCTGCGCTACAGCGGCGCGATTCCCGGCGAAGCGCCCGGCACGGCGCGCTTCTGCTGCCCGGATGTGGATACGCTCAATATCTTCAGGATCGAACGAGTAGAGGAGGATGACACATGAACGAACTCCAGGGCATTCTTGAAAAATTTGCCGCTTCCGGTTGGGAACTGATTGCTGCGCCGTCTCATGCGTGGCTGGACGGCAGGGGCGATAAGGCCGCGCTGATGCGTGCGATCCAACAGGCGGACAGGGAATGCGGCTCCTGCGGCTGTGCGCTCGACCCCTTATACAAACGGGCGCTCGCGCTGCTGGGCTGACTGCCGCCAATCATATCGCATATACAAAAAGGACGTTTCCGGTCGGAAACGTCCTTTTGTTATTCGAGTGCGCTGTAATAATCCGTATCCAGTATCGCGTCGCCGATCTGTTGGAAGCGGCGGGCGTAGGCGGTCATCTCCGCAATTTCCGCATCTGTCATGCCCTCGTTCCAGACCACCGCGCCGTTTTTCACATAGGCCTTATCGTTCAGCCAGGTGCCGTCCGGGAAAATCGCATAACCCTCGTAAGCCGGGTCGAACGCATCCTGTCCCATGGTGCGCGGCGCGGGCAGGCCGAACAGGTTGGCGAGCGTCGGCAGCAGGTCGACGGTTTGCAGCGTCTTGTCCACGGTCATGGGCGTGCATCCCTCATACCAGATAAAACACGGCGTGCGCTCGAGCAAGCGGCCGCCCGCAGCGTCGGAATATGCTTCGAGCACCGTGCGGTCGGTCAGGCCGTAGGCATAGTGGTCGTCGTACACACAGATGACCGTATCCTCCAGCAGCCCATCCTGCTCGAGCCGCTCGAGCAGACGCGCGAACAGATCGTCGGTCAGGCGCGCCTTGGCAAACAGGCCGTTTATCTCATAGGGACGGCTGTCGTCCTGATATTCCGGGTATTGCTCCAGCGCATAGGTGGTCAGCGCGTCGGCTTCGTCATAACCGAGGTGACCGCTGTATGTAATCAAAAAGCTCAGGAACGGCGTTTGCGCCACCATGCGTTCATACAGCGCGTCGCAGTCCACGAGGAATTCGTCCACGTTTGCCTGCATCTCGCTGTCCGCATGGTCGAGCGCGGAATAATACTGCTCATAGCCAAACGCCTGGTGCATCGCGCCGCGGTTGTAGAACTTGGCTTCGCTTTTATGGAAGGAGTTCGCGGTGTAGCCCGCGTCCTCGAACAAGCTGCCCATCGCGTCCGGGAACGCGCTGCGGCTGAGCGAATAGGCAACATTGCCGTTGGCATAGGGATAAACCCCGGTCTGCGCAGCAAACTCGGTGTTGAAGGTGTAGCCGTTGGAATACTGCGAGGTGTAGAACTCGGAAAAGTTGATGCCCTCGCTTTGCAGCCGCGCGAGCGTTGGCGTGTTTTGCTCATTCAGCACAAAATCGTCAATGCTCTCGAGCTGCACGAGGATCAGATTTTTGCCCGCCAACAGGCCGGTCATCGCGTTGTCCTGATGCGCGGCGCGCGCGGAGAAAAATTCGTCGATCGCCGCCAGCTGGTTCTGCGCGTCCCCATCCGGCGCGACCGACAGCCACGCATCCCGCAGCACGAACTGATACGGCCCGGTCAGCGCGAGATCGTAGGCCGAGGAGGAAAACCGCTCGTATTCATACCCGCTCGACTCCCATGCGTCCCAGTCCAGGGTTTCGGGCACGGCCGCATACAGCTGCGGCGCAGCCAGCTGGGTCACCGCGAAGCAGAGCACCAGCCCCGGGCACGCCCGGCGGCGCGGCACATCCGCCGGCAGGGCGCGCACACCCAGCGCACCCCACAGGACAAACAGCAGCACAACCAGCACAAACCGGCCGTCGATCAGCTGGCGTGCATAGCCGGCAAAATCCAGGCCCTCACCCGCAAACAAAAAGTCGGACAGGAACAGAAACCGGTCGAAAATGCGCCATACGCCGTACTGCACAACCGCATACACCGCCCACAGCGCATAAATTGCGCCATACAGCACGCGGCCGCGGCGGCGCGGCAGCAGCAGCGCCAGCGCGGTGAACAGCGCGCCAAAGCCCAGCGAAAACAGATTGGGTGCCGCGGCATAAAGCGCGTAATACGCGCCGCTGTCGGTCGCCGCGCGCAGCGTCAGGTCGAGCAACCAAAACGGCAGAATGGGCAGCAAAAGTCGGAGCAGTCCCCTGCCCTGTGCGCTGCTGCCCCTGTCCGCGGCGCGGGCTCGGATGCGCCCGGCTACCGCCGCACCTGCGCTTTGCATATCTTTCACCTGCCGTTATCCGAAATTTAACATATATGCCGCGCGTCAGCCGCGCAGCACAGGTTAACCTGAAAGACAGTATACGGCTTTTTTGTGAAAAATGCAACTCTTTCCGCCGCATTCCGGCGTAAAATGATAAAACCCGCGTCTTTCTCCGACAGTGCAGCCCGATCGCCAACATACCGCCCGCATCCGGGCAAGCCGGCGCTGCTTTAACACGTTTTTTACGCGGTGTTCGATTCTCCCCCTTGACGGGCGCGGGTTTTGTCCGCATAATAGGAAATGGGACTTGTTTGAACGAAAGGAGCCTTGCGCTATGAATGAGATACAGGATAATATGGAACTTCTCCGCTCGAAAAAGGGCTTTATCTGCGATATGGACGGTGTCATCTATCACGGTAACCGTTTGCTCAAGGGCGTGCCCGAATTCGTCGACTGGCTGCAAAAGGAAAACAAGAGCTTTCTGTTTCTGACCAACTCGTCCGAGCGCTCGCCGCTCGAGCTGCAGCAGAAGCTGGCGCGCATGGGGCTGGAGATCGGCGAGGAGCATTTCTACACCTCGGCGCTCGCGACCGCAAAGTTCATTGCAAACCAGAAGCCGGGTGCCTCTGCCTATGTCATCGGCGCCCCCGGCCTGGTCGGTGCACTGTATGACGCGGGCATCGTGATGAACGATGTGGACCCGGACTACGTCATCGCGGGCGAGACCAACACCTATAACTACCAGACCATCCTCAAGGCGGTCGATCTGGTCAACAAGGGCGCGCGCCTGATCGCAACCAACTCCGACCTGACCGGCCCGTCCGAGCAGGGCATCATCCCGGCGTGCCGCGCGCTGGTTGCGCCGATCGAGCTGGCGACCGGCAAAACCGCCTACTATGTCGGCAAACCCAACCCGCTGATGATGCGCACCGGCCTGCGCCTGCTGGGCGTGCACTCGCACGAGGCGGTGATGGTTGGCGACCGCATGGACACCGACATCGTCGCCGGCATCGAGACCGGCCTGGACACCGTGCTTGTCCTGTCCGGCTGCACCACAGTCAAGGATGTGGAGAACTACGCTTACCGGCCGCATTATATCTTAAACGGCGTGGGCGACATCCCGCCCGCAAAGTAACACGCGCAATCCGTTACAGCCCGCTTCCAGCGGGCTGTTTTTTGTGTGCGCGGATAAAAAACGGACAATCCTGTGCTATACTGGAAGCAATAAAAGGAGGGATAGCCATGGCGGGACATATCTTACTCGCAGAGGATGACAAGGCGCTGTCGGCGCTGATGCAGGACTTTTTCCGCGCGGCGGGCGTGCAGGTGACCCCGGCGTATGACGGCGCGCAGGCGCTCGCCCTCGCCGGAGAGCGCACCTTCGACCTGCTGGTGCTGGACGTGATGATGCCGCACTTAAACGGCCTCGAGGTCTGCGAGGCGGTGCGGCGCGAGAGCGACGTGCCGGTGATTTTCGTCACCGCGCTCGGGCAGGAGGGCGACACGCTCGCGGGCTTCCGCGCGGGGGCGGACGACTATGTGACAAAGCCCTTCTCCTTTCCCGTGCTGGTCGCCAAGGCGCAGGCGCTCATGCGCCGGGCGCGCGGCCTGCGGCTGGGCGCAAACGAGCTGGGCTACGGCAGCATCCTGATGGACACCGCGACGGACGCGGTCACGGTGGATGGCGCGCCGGTCGCCTTACGCCCCAAGGAGGCGCAGATTTTAGAGCTGCTGCTGCGCGAGCAGGGGCGCACGGTGTCGCGCGACCTGCTGATCGAGCGCGTGTGGGGCGTGGACTTTGACGGCGACGAGCGCATGGTCGACCGCCATGTGGCGGGGCTGCGCAAGGCGCTCGGCACGGCGGCGCAGCACATCAAAGCGGTCTACGGCAAGGGATATCGATTGGGGGGATCGTGATGAAAGGCATCCGTACATTCTGGTCAAATCGCAGCATTGCGACAAAGGTAACGCTATGCTGCGGCCTGTTCCTGTTTTGTGCAGCATATACCCTTTTCTACTTATTTTGGACAGACGCCGCATCGAGAAAAACCGATCGCGCGATCTCCATTTACAATTACTATTTGGATCAAATCGAGGAAGGCATCGAATCCGCAGGCTATGCGGCATATTACAGCGTCTCTTCGCTGCCCGGCAAAACTGCCGCGCCCGCCTATGGAACGGAAGGCTATGCCGCACTCAAAATGCTGCTGGTGGACGGCATTTCGGATGACAATCCCTGCGCGCTGGCCTATTATGATGAAAACGCGCAGTTTGTCTCCATTCTGTCGCCGGTGTTCCTGTACACCACCGGAGGGTCTGAAGCGGCGGGAAATACCGTCCGCATCTTGGTTGACATCGGTGGGCTTTCGGTAGATGATTTGCGCGAGGTATTCCAAACCATGAAAAGCTCGCCGCTCTCGTGGCAGGGAAACAGCCCGTATTTAACGGTTTACGGCAAACAATACAAAAATGGATATATCGAAGCAAACCGCGTGGTATCGTGCATCGACCAGACCACATGGACGGCCCAGCGGCCTGTTCCCGAGGAACAAAGCTGGCGCGTCCATTTCCAGCGGCGGACGCAGTCCGACGCCCTGCTGGACGCATGGATGGATGCGCGGGAATACCTGACCGCATACAATGAGCAGCTTGCCGTCAATGGCACAGAATACCCGATGAAGCAATCCGACGATTTTAGCAGTGCATACACCCAAACCTGCGGGATCAACATCGGAGCGACCTGCACCTACGATCTTTCGGCCGCTGTCTGGGACGACATCGGCATGATAGTTCTGGTGATCGCCGTTACCTTTGTGCTGTGTCTCCTCATCATTTATCACTATATCCGCAAGCTGGTCGTTCACCCGCTGTCCGACACCACTCACCAGGCGCAGCACGTCGCGCACCTCGAGTTTGACCAGTTCCACCCGGACACCGCCCGCGGAGACGAGATCGGCGACCTCAACCGCGCGCTCGCGGACATGGCGGGCGACCTGCACCGGCGCTGGGACAGCGAGCGCGACCTTGAGGACCGACGGCAGCAGTTCGTCGCCGCAGCGAGCCACGACCTCAAGACCCCGCTCGCGCTCATTGGCGGCTACGCCGAAGCCATCGCGCAGGACATTTCCCCTGAGGAAAACGCGCGCTACCTCGCCGCGATCGAGCAGGAGACCGGCCGCATGAACGCACTCGTGCGCGAAATGCTGGATTACACCCGCCTTGACCGCACAGACGAGCTGCAAAACCGCCAGACGGTCGATTTGACCGCACTTGTCCACAGCCTTGTGGATGAATACGCGCCGCTGTTTGAAAACCGCCGCCTGTCCTGTGATATCATGGACGGCGTTCGCATCCGCGGGGACGAAACCCTGCTGCGCCGCGCGTTCGGCTGCTTGCTCGAGAACGCGGCCAAGTATTCGCCTGAAAACGGGCGCGTCGCGGTCACGCTGCGGCAGGCGCAGCAAGCGCTGCTGACCGTGGAAAACGACTGCGACCCCATCCCGGCGGACGAGCTGCCCCGCCTGTTTGAGATGTTCTACCGCGGGGACAAGGCGAGAAACCGCACGGGCGGCCACGGCCTCGGCCTTGCGATCACGCAAAAAATCCTCGCGCTGCACGGCCTTACTTGCCGCGCGGAGAACACAAAGAGCGGCGTGCGGTTTGTGGTGGCCCGACAGCAAAGCGACACACGCAAATAAGGGGGATTGTGATGAAAAAGCTGAAGGCATTCTGGCTGCGGCGCAGCGTTGCAACGCGGCTGACGGCTCTGGCGGCAGTGTTTGTCATGCTGAGCGGCCTGTTTTTTCTGCGACCGATGTACAAGCTAGCCAAGCTCTATCACACAGAAAATCAGTTTTATTTGACCGACGCCGCAAACGATTACACTGCCGCCAAATTGGCGACGTTGGGTTACGCGCAGCAGCAGCTTCCCAGCCCCGGTACGGAAGCATACTGGCAGCTGCGAATCGCGCTTCTTTACGACTATTGGGACGAATTGACCGCGCTGACGTACTACGACCCGGCGAGTTCCGAACCTGTCTATTTCCCGCCCCGCATTGTGCTCAATGCGACAACGGCGGGCAGCCCTGCAATCGATGTGGACATCGGCCTGTTCCCCACCGAGGACACCATCGCGATCTGTCAGGAACTCACCGAACCCGGCCTTGATATTGCAAATCTGACCGCTTATGGCATACAGATCAACAAAACTTTTTTCCCAAACCGCATTGTGCATGCCGACGGACGCGTTTTCCAGTCCACCATTCCCGTTCCGGAGCAGACGACCTGCGTCCCCACCGCTGCCGTTGGGATCGAATACGACGATTTGGAAGCGCTCGACTTCGGCCTGCGCTTTCTCCGTCAATATGGGCCGATGGGCACACCATCCGAACAGCTCCTTTACCCGCCGCGTAGCATGGACTATGCAGCAGATTACGAATATGTCCGGGTTACACCAGAGACCGGCTACTGTGTTCTGTCCGTCCGCGCCTATCCCGTGACGGCTTATATCTGGCAGTCTATCCGCGTACCGGTTTTGCTGTTCGCTGCATTGCTGATTCTATCCGTCTGGCTGCTGTACCGACAAATCCGGCGCATAGTCACGCAGCCTCTTTGGGAAACCACACGGCAGGCGCGTCTGGTTTCGACGCTGCAATTTGACCAGTTCCACCCGGACACCACCCGCGGGGACGAAATCGGCGACCTCAACCGCGCGCTCCGCGACATGGCGGGCGACCTGCACCGCCGCTGGGACAGCGAGCGCGACCTCGAGGACCGGCGGCAGCAGTTCGTCGCCGCGGCGAGCCACGACCTCAAGACCCCGCTCGCGCTCATCGGCGGCTACGCCGAAGCCATCGCGCAGGACATTTCCCCCGAGGAAAACGCGCGCTACCTCGCCGCGATCGAGCAGGAGACCGGCCGCATGAACGCGCTCGTGCGCGAAATGCTGGATTACACCCGCCTTGACCGCACGGACGAGCTGCAAAACCGCACGACGGTCGATTTGTCCGCGCTCGTCCACAGCCTTGTGGATGAATACGCGCCGCTGTTCGAAAACCGCCGTCTGTCCTGCGACATCATGGACGGCGTGCGCATCCGCGGGGACGAAACCCTGCTGCGCCGCGCGTTCGGCTGCCTGCTTGAGAACGCGGCCAAGTATTCGCCCGAAAACGGGCGCGTCGCGGTCACGCTGCGGCAGGCGCAGCAAGCGCTGCTGACCGTGGAAAACGACTGCAACCCCATCCCGGCGGACGAGCTGCCCCGCCTGTTTGAGATGTTCTACCGCGGGGACAAGGCGAGAAGCCGCGCGGGCGGCCACGGCCTCGGCCTTGCGATCACGCAAAAAATCCTCGCGCTGCACGGCCTTACTTGCCGCGCGGAGAACACAAAGAGCGGCGTGCGGTTTGTGGTAGCCCAGGCATAAAAAAAACTGCCCTTTCGGGCAGTTTTTTTCATTCCTCCGAGGGTTCTGCTTGGGTTTCTCCCTTTTTGGACTTAAATATATCGCCAAACACTTCCTCGCGGATCGCAGCGGCGACCCGCGCCTCGCGCTTGCGGCGGCGGCTGTCCAAAAAGGAAACATACAAATACTTGCGGATGACAAACAGGATGCCGACCGCAACCACCATCATCAGGTTTTCGACCGGGGAGGTATGCTCCACGACCATCTGGCGGGCGATGGCAAGCAGCATCACATCCACCACCGAGTCGATCGTATAGCTCGTGATCATCTTGATCAGCTCGATGCCGATGATGATCAGGCATGCATCGCTCAGCCGCGCCTGCAGGTAATCCGGGGACAAGAACAGCTTCTGGGTGTCCGTGGTGAATACCATGCCCAGGCTGGCAACGATGCAGGCGATCAGGATGATCGCGCCGAGCGTGATTTCGATCGCGGTAGCGGCAGTGGAGATCTTGTCGCGTACGTCAGAATGCATCTCTTTCTCCTTTTTTCACTCATTTCCAGATTTGATTCATGGGGGTTTTTTCAGTATAGCAGAACTGCCCGCCGCCTGCAACAGGCAGCGGGCAATTCTCTTTGGAAGGGGGGCAGTATAAGATGAATGAATACGTCTTGTTTGATTAGCCGATGCCGCCCCAAGCAATGCCCAGCACGAAGCAGGCGATGCAAAGCGGAACGAATACATACTTGCCGAACGGAATGAACCATTTCATAACGGGCTTGTCCGAGCCCAGCTGCGCCGCTTCGATCGCAGTCTCTCTCTTCATGACCCAGAAATACATGATGCCTGCGGTCAATGCGCCGAGCGGCAGGATGAAGATCGAAACCGTATCCATCCACTGAGAGGTCCACGGCTGGATCATCAGCGCGACGATCAGGCCGACCACATGGATGATCGCGGTGGAAGCCACACGGCCGAGATGCAGACGATCCTGCAGGAAGTTGATCGGCACCTCAAACAGGTTGATGACCGAAGAAACGCCTGCGAACAGGATGGCCACATAGAAGAAGATAACGATCAGACGAGCGATCGCGCCCATGTTGTTGAATACGGGCAGTACATAGATGAACATCAGGCCGGGGCCGCCGTTGCCCAGATCGGCGCCAACGGTGGACATAGCCGGGATGATGATCAGCATTGCCAGCAGAGCTGCAGAGGTATCCATGATCGCACAGATGACAGCGGACTGGCGGATCTTGACGTCGTCGCCAAGATAGGAGCCGTAAACGACCGAGCCGGAGCCCGCAACCGACAGCGAGAAGAAGCACTGGCCGAATGCGTAGACCCAAACCTGCGGATTGAGGAAGCCTTTCCAGTCGACGGAGAAGATGTACTTGTAGCCTTCCGAGGTGCCCGGGGTGAAAATCATCAGGACTGCCAGCGCGATGAACAGCACATACAGCGCCGGGATCATGATCTTACAGGATTTCTCGATGCCGCCCGAAACGCCCATGATCATGATCAGGAACGAAACGACGATGCCGATGATGATCCACAGATTGTTTGCGCCGCCGGTGGCGAACGTCATCTTGATGGCCTCGATCAGGTTATCTGCTGCTGGAGCGACCTTATCGAACGTACCGCCAATGACATTCATATCCTGACCCATGGCGGTCAGTTCGCCGGTGATGGCCATCTTGGTGTAGTAGAACACCCAGCCCATGATGACCGAGTAGCCGATCGCCAGGCACAGCGCGCCGAAAATCGGGATGCCGCCGAGCCACTCACCGACCGTCTTGGAATGGCCGCCGTTCTGCATGGCCTTGCCGAACGCGCCGGACGGGCCGCTCTTGGCCCAGCGGCCAAGCGAGAACTCTTCCATCATACCGGACTGGCAGATGATGAATGCGAAAATAAAATACCAGATAAGGAAGGTCATGCCGCCGTACTTGGAAACCAGCATCGGGAAGCGCCAAACGTTCGCCATACCGACGCAGGAACCAACGGCTGCCATAATAAAGCCCCACTGGGACTTAAAGCCGTCCTGTTTTTTTACAGTTGTGTTCTCCATTTGTACCCTCCGTTCTTTGAACCAGCCCCGGCGCCGCATAGTGCGGGGCTGTCTTTTCTCCTGACCGGTCCCTTTTGCCGGCCAGGCCCGGGTCAATAAAAAAACAGCAGCCCCCGCGAAAGCTGTTTAATTTTTCGCGGGGACTGGATTGTTTTTCCCTGCGCTCTTTCCACGCGGCGCAGGTTACGCAATATTGTCTCTCAGAGAGGGATTACTTTTCCTCGTTCGGGTACGGCTCCAGGAATGCGTGGAAGTGACGCATCGGGAGATTGTGGCCCCAGACGATACGCATGTTCGGGATGTTCTCACGATCCTCGTACAGCGCCTTGACAGCAGCGATGACGTAATCCAGGTGCTCCTGGGTCAGGCGGCTGCGGTCGATCGCGAAGCGGACAACGTTGCAGACCTCAGCCTGCTGCTCCGGGGTCTTGAGGTCATACTCCATGGAGTAGTCGCCCAGCTCGGAAACACGGATGCCGTAGCGGCGGATCAGCTCAAGGCTGAAGCCCTCGCCTGCGAAGGTGTCGTGGCCGCGCTTGCCGTCGAAGAACTCGTCCATGTTGATGTAAACCGCATGGCCGCCGGCCGGCAGAACGACGCCCTTGACGCCAGCCTTGTAGAAGCCCTCAGCCAGATAGTTGCACTGTGCAACGCGCTCGTTGAGGTAGTTGAAGTCGCAGCTCTCATACAGGCCGACTGCCAGTGCCATGATGTCACGGCCGGACATGCCGCCGTAGGAATCGTTGCCGTAGCAGGAGATCTGCTTAACCTTGAGCAGAACGCCTACGTCGGTGACGACATTGCCGTTCTCGTCGAAATCGGAGAAGTTCTTCCAGAACAGGCCCTTGTCGCGGAATGCGAGCATGCCGCCCATGTTGGCGTGGCCGTCCTTCTTGGCGGACATGGTGAACGCATCGCAGTAAGAGAACATCTCGGTTGCGATCTCCGCGATGGACTTGTCGGCATAGCCGTCCTCGTTCATCTTGATGAAGTAAGCGTTCTCTGCCCAGCGCGCAGCGTCGAATACCAGCGGGATGTTGTACTTATGCGCAACGCGGTTGATTTCCTTCAGGTTTGCCATGGAAACCGCCTGGCCGCATACCGGGTTGTTGGTGATACAGGTGAAGATCAGCGGAACGTTCTCCGGGCCAACGCTTTCGATCAGCTGCTCGAGCTTCTCGATATCCATGTTGCCCTTGAACGGGTTCTTCTCGTACTTGCCGCCTTCCGGCACTTCCCACAGCAGTTCCTTGTTGTACAGGTTGCGCGGGATGGAGCCCATCTGCTTGATATTGCCCTCGGTGGTATCAAAGTGGCCGTTGGACGGAATGGTGAACTTCTTGCCCGGGTAGCGCTTCTGGAGAATGTTGCGGACGATCTCCATCAGCACGGACTCGGCTGCACGGCCCTGCTGGATGATAAAGGCGTTCGGACGCTCCATCTGCGCTGCGCCGCCGTTGAACAGGCCGCCCTCATACTCGCAGAGGTAAACTTCGTCCATCATCTTCTCAACGTCGCGGCAGTCGGTGCGCACGAGGTCGATGATCTTCTTCCAGTTCTTCTCGCCGCCGCGCTCGAAAATGTCGCGGAAGGTGTCGAGCAGAACATAGTAGCCGGTGTTACGGCCATAAGCCTCGTCGCCGAGGAACAGGGACGCCCACTGGTGGTTGGTCATAGCGGTGGTGCCGGAGTCAGACAGCATATCGATTGTCAGCAGGCCGGCCGGGAATGCGAATTCATTCCAGTGGGTCGCGTTCAGCGCGCGCTCGCGCTGCTCGATGGTAACCTCAGGAATATCGCGTACAGCGAAAGTGTAATGATGCGGTGCGGGAACATCCAGCGGATAGTGAGCCATTTTTTTGTCCATTTGAAACTACCTCCAATTTTTCGTGGCGCGGTGCGCCGATGTTTTAGAGGATACCCCGGTCGTCGAGCGTCGGTTTCCCAGTTCCGGCCCTCCTGACTGGCGGACAGTATCTTTCACAAATTGTGAACTACATTAAATAAAGGGGAATTACAGTGCCGCGATTACCTCAATCTCGACAAGCGCATCCTTGGGCAGGCGCGCGACTTCGACGGCGGAACGTGCCGGATAGCTGCCCTCGCTGAAGAAGGTAGCATACACTTCGTTCATTGCACCGAAGTTGTTCATGTCGCTGAGGAACACGGTGGTCTTGATGATGCGGTCCATCCCGACGCCCGCCTCAGCGAGGATCGCCTTGACGTTTTCGAGGGACTGCTTGGTCTGTGCCGCGATCCCGTCCGGGAACGCGCCGGTTGCCGGGTCGATCGGAAGCTGGCCAGAAGTGATAACCAGATTATCGATCGCTACCGCCTGTGCGTACGGGCCGATCGCGGCGGGCGCCAGCTCCGTACTGATGGTTTTTTTCATCCTTATCCGCCTCCTTTTCTGAAATAAATTTATCACGAGAATAATATTTTGTCAACCCGTTTTTGTTCAATTTGTACGATTGCTTACTTTTATTTTTTTCATTTGTAGGGAATTTACATAGCTTTTGTGAACTTTGTATAAGAAACTTTTCTTTTTATTGTGAGAAATTCTTTTGATCTTCTTTGACAATCTGCCTTTTTTTGTAATATAATAAATTATACCCAGGTAACCCTGCTGTATTTTTGAATACAGCAGATTAAGAAAACAAGAAATGAGGTGCGCGCATGGCTAATGCACTGCTGCAGCATTATGTTAAGCTGACAGAGTTTTTGGGACAGGCGCTGGGCCCCGATTACGAGGTCGCCCTGCACGACCTGACCGACAAGAACCGCTCAATCATCGCGATTGCAAACAACCACGTCAGCGGGCGCGAGGTCGGCGCCCCGCTGACCAACGTCGCCCTGCAGATCCTGATGGACAAAAGCTACGAAACGCAGGACTACCGCCTGCACTACTGCGGCGTTTCCGCCGAAGGCAAGACGCTCCGCTCGTCCACCCTGTTCATCAAGCAGAACGGCAAGCTAATCGGCATGCTGTGCATCAACTTTGATGACAGCCGCTACCAGTCGCTTAGCAAAAACATCCTGCACCTGTGCCACCCGGACAGCTTTTTGGAAGAAACCCTTCCGCTCCCCGGCCCACAGCCGGACAGCGAAGCGTCCGCGCCGGCGCCTGCCCACCCGATCGAGAGCTTTCACAACTCGATCGACGCCGTGGCTGGCGATGCGGTGGGCCGCGAGCTCGCACGCCTCGGTGTGACCGCTGACCGGCTGACGCCCGACGAGCGCATCCAGATTATCGCCTCGCTCGAGTCCGGCGGTATCTTCCTGCTCAAGGGCGCGGTCAAGGATGTGGCGGACGCGTTGCACTGCTCGCAGGCGAGCGTATACCGCTATCTCTCCCAAATCAAAAAGGAAGGCGTATAACCGCCTTCGGTTTTCTCCCTGCAAAAAATGAGCGCTCTGCGCTCATTTTTCACTATATTCAAGAAAAATGGAGGTTTTTCCCATGCTGCTCCCGGTAACCGCCGCCGATATCCCGGATTTTGCCGCAGCCTGTGCACACGAGCACGTCTTTGGCTCGCGCGCGCTGACCGCGCTGCGCGCCTACGGCCCCGGCGACCCGTCCGTCCACTTTTATCTCTGCCGCAAGGGCCGCGAACCCGCCGCGGCGCTGTATCTGGCGGGCGATGTGCTGACCGTCTCCTCCGACGAGCGCGCCGACCCGTTGCTGATCGCCGACCTTGCCCGCCGGATGGGTGTGCATGAGATCGACACCAACTGGCCGCAGTGCCAGGTGCTGCGCGGGTTGCTTGGCGGCACGGCGGAAAGCTCTTATTTTATGGTATACCGCGGCGCACCGCTCGAAGAGGACAGTTCCGGCTTCCACCCGGGCGATCTGAAGGCGGTATACAAGGTGCTGCAAAGCAGCCATTCCTACTATCAGACCCACCTCGAGTATGCTGCCTGGTCGGCCGACCTGCAACGCCGCATCGACCGCGGCCTGTCCGCTGTGTTCCAGCTTGAGGAGGACGGCGAAGTGATCGGTACAGGCAGCATCCTTTCGACCGACGATGAGTGCGGCGTAATCGGCGCAGTCGCGGTCGTGCCCGCACACCGGCACAAGGGACTGGGCAGCCGGATCACCCGTTTTCTCGTGCAGCGCATCCAGTCGATGGGCAAAACGCCGCGTCTGGTTTCGGGCTACGACGAGGTGTCCGAGCTGTACCGTCGGCTCGGCTTTGCGCCCTGCGGCCGGTGGGGGGAACTTTATCTGTAAAACCGTCCCTGCTGCGGGGCGCAACAAGGCATTGCAAGAACGGAGGATAACTTATCATGCGTTACATTGATTTGAGAAGCGATACCGTGACCCAGCCCACCCAAGCCATGCGCGATGCCATGGCTGCCGCTGTGGTGGGCGACGATGTGTTCGGCGACGACCCGACGCTCTGCGAACTCGAAACCTATGCCGCCGAGCGGTTGGGCAAGGAAGCCGCGCTGTATGTCACCTCAGGTATGCAGGGCAACGCCTGCGCACTCATGGCGCACACCCGCCGCGGCGACTGCGTGGTCATCGACCCGCACGCGCACATCGCCGACCACGAGGCCGGCTCGTATGCGCAGCTGTCCGGCGTCTCGCTGCGTTTTCCCCAAAGCGTGGACGGGACAATGGACCCCACATCCGTGCGCGCCTGCCTGACCGATGACAGCGACGTACAGGTCGCGCCCACGACGCTTGTGGTGATCGAAAACGCCCATTCTTCCGGCGCAGTTGTGCCGCTGGACAATATGCGCGCGGTCTATGAAATTGCACATGAAAACGGCGTGCCCGTGCATCTGGACGGTGCGCGGCTGTTCAACGCCGCAGCCGCGCTCGGCGTTAAGGACGTGCGCGAGCTGACGCAGTACTGCGACACCGTGATGTGCTGTCTGTCCAAGGGGCTGTGCGCCCCGGTCGGCTCGATTCTCGCCGGGCCGAAGGACGTCATCTGGCGGGCGCGGCGCGCGCGCCGCATTCTGGGCGGCGGCCTGCGGCAGGGCGGCTTTCTGGCAGCGGCCGGATTGATCGCGCTGCGCGATATGCCCGCGCGCATCCCGGAGGACCACGAAAACGCAAAATACCTCGGTGCGCTGCTGGATGCGATCGACAGCGTGCATGTCTA
This sequence comes from uncultured Agathobaculum sp., assembly GCF_944384765.1. GTDB lineage: Bacteria > Bacillota > Clostridia > Oscillospirales > Butyricicoccaceae > Agathobaculum. Next base: position 98,650 of record NZ_CALWUM010000004.1, read on the forward strand.
CACCGGCCGCATCCAGATCGACATGGTGTTTTTCACCGCGGACTGGGATGCGGACAAGGCCGCCCGCTTCCCGGCGTGGATGCTGGCGCACGGCGCCAAAGTGACCGGCTGCATGGGCGGCGAATACCGCATGGTGTGCCACTACGGCGTTACCCGCGCAGACTGCGAAACGGTCGCAGCGCTCGTGCGGCAATTTGCAGCAGAGGGGTGAAGCAGTATGGTTCGTGATTACTGGCGCCGCCTGCTGTGGCTGGTGCTCGGCATGGTGGTCAGCGCGGTCGGCATCACGCTGATGCTGCAGGCGAACGTCGGCCTGGAACCGTGGAGCGTGCTGCAGCAGGGTCTGGCGCAAACCACCGGCATGACCTATGGCACCGCGTCTATGATCGTGGGCGCGGCCGCCATCGCGGTTGCCGTGCTCTGCGGCGAGAGCTTTGGCTTTGGTACAGTGATCAACATCATCCTGTGCGCGGTGTTTATCGACGGCCTGCTCTGGCTGGGCTGGATTCCGCAGATGCACACGCTGGCAGGCGGCATCCTGATGCTGCTGGCCGGGCTCGAGCTGCTCGCGCTGGGCACCTGGATGTATATGAAAAGCGCGCTCGGTGCAGGGCCGCGCGACGCGCTCATGGTTGCGCTAGCGCGCAAGACCGGCCGTTCGGTCGGCCTGTGCCGCGCTTCGGTTGAGATTGTGGTCATCATTGTGGGCTTTCTGCTCGGCGGGCAGGTCGGCATCGGCACGGTGATCTCCGCGCTCGGTCTGGGCTCGCTGTTCAACTTAAACTTTTACCTGCTGCACTTCCGCGCCGCGGAGCTGCATCAGGAAAACGTCGCCGAAACCTTGCGCAACCTGCGCCGCGCCCGGCAGCAGGATTAAATCCCAGAAAAAAAGGAAGCCCTGGGGCTTCCTTTTTTCTGTTCAGGCGGCTTCTGTCTGGTAGCCCTGCGGCACAAGGACCGCATAGCCCTCCTCCCCGAAGATACCGGTGTCCGGCCGCGCGGCCAGCACAGTCAACCCGGTGTCCTTCTGGTAATACAGATCAAGCCAGCGATCGCCGTATTCGTCGGCCGCATAGCGCGCGGGGATGCTGCCGCCGGTATAGCCGGCATTCTCCACATCCAGGCACAGGGTGAAACAGTCAAATTCCTCGGGCGGAAACGCCTCGTCGTTCATTTGCTCCTCCGGATAGTAGTAACTGCACCAGGTGTATCCGGTTTCTGTGAAAATGCCGCCGCTGTCCTGAATGGTCAGCTTATAATCGCCCATCTTGCCCGGCTCAACCTCGAGGGTGAGGGTGGTGCCGTCGGCCAGTGTCGCATTGGCAGTCCCGCCGGTCAAATCATAGAGCGCGGCATAGACAAACCGGTAGTGCTCCGGATCGTAAGTATAGGTCTCACCCGGCACATAGCGCACTTCTTCGTATTCGTCATACGAGTCCCCGTCGATCATATCTTCCACCGTGTATGCGAAGTTATCCCACAGCTCCGCGCCTGTATCCAGCAGCGAGGGCAACACGTTGAACACCACAAAGAGGATCACGAATACGATGATCACCATCTTTGCGCCGCTCTTTTTGCCACTCTTTTTGCGATCCCGTATGGGTTTGGCGCTTGGCTGCGCCTTGCGTGCCTCGGGGCGCGCTTTGCGCCCGCGGTTTTTGGTCTGGGTCTGCGCAGGTGCGTCTTCCATCTGCTGCTCGCGCCATTCGGCTGCTTTCTTTTCCAGTTCGCCGACGCGGCCGCGCGTTCCCGCCCGCGCGCCGCACATGGGACACACGCGTTCGCTGTCGTCAAAATTGATCCCGCAATGCTGGCATTTCATGGCGCCGCCCCCTTCTTCCTTGTACTTCCATCATAGCAAAGAAGCAGGGCATATGCAAGCAAATCAGGGTAAATTTTGCAGCAGCGCGGGCAGGTCGTCCGGGTCGATCACAACCAGCCCGCCAGTCATCGTGGTCACGCCCGCGCCCGCGTTCGGATGCGCGGCCGACCAGACGAAATCCAGCACAAACGCAAGACAAAGTACGATGCACAGTGCCCGCGCATACCGCCGGTCCAGCCGCGCAAACCGCGCGGCAAATGCAGGTCCCGCAGCATATACCGCCGCACAGCACCCAAGCCCGAACAGCATGGAGGTCAGCGGGCTGACCAGCCCGTCGATATTGAGCGGATACATACTGTAATCCCACCAGCGCAGGCCGTATATCGCGAGCAGATACCGGCCGGTTGCGTATTCGATCGCAGTGCACAGCAGCGTGCCCAGCACGAACACGCGCAGCGGGCGCGCGGCCGCGCGCCGCAGCAGCAGGAGCGCGAGCACGCCGCCGGCGCCGTAGATCGGCAGCCAGGGGCCGAGCATGGTGCCGCGGTTAACCAGCTCGCCGTCCAGCACCAGATGCAGCCCGACCTCCCACAGCCAGCCGAGCGCCGAAAAGGCAAAAAACAATCCGGTCAGCTCGCCCGCGGTATACCGCCGCGCCGCGCGCATCCTGTATCCCCTCACCTGCCGTTCCGCTGCTGCCGTCATCACGCTCTCCTCCTTCTATATTTCCATTCTACCTGATATTTCTTGTGATTTTCCGCGGGGTTTTCTTAAGATTTGCGAAGGATTTCGCTCTGCTCCCGCGCTTTTGGGTGCACAAAGGGACGCGCGGAAACGCGCGTCCCCCGTGGTGAGAAAATATGGTGTTTGGTTTATTCCAGATTGAGGCGGTTTTTAAGGATATACCGTGTGCCGAGGAAGAACACCGCGCCGCCTACCGCTGTGAACAGGCACAGGGTGAGCATGCCGATATGGATGGTCGCGTTCGGGCCGATGCCGCGGAAGAAGTCGTTCAGTGCCATCCAGAAGCCGTCCAGCGGCAGGGTGCCCACGCTCATCACCAGGACCATGAACAGGAACTGGAACACGGTCGTCAGCACGAAATACCACACCACCGCCATGGCAACGCGGTGCTTTTTCGCCAGATGGCCGAGCGCAATGCACAGATAGATGAACAGCATATAAACCGCGCCCACCAGCAGCAGCAGGACCACAAACTCGATCAGGTAAAAGATCGTGTTTCCGTCGGAAAGAAACATCCGGAACAGGTCTGTAAAGAAATCGCCGATCCCGGCAAACATGCGCAGGCCCATACCCAGAATGCCGATGCTGAGCAGCGCCGTGATCACAGCGAGCACATCCATCGCAAGCGCGACAAGGGTTTTGCTCCAGATGTGCTGGGATACGGTCACCGGCAGGGTGAACATCAGGTATCCCTCGCTGCCCAGCAGGTTTTTATAAAACCGCTGGATCTGGATCACCGCAGTCACTACAAACACAGCCACCAGCACCGCGAAATACAGCAGCGCCATCAGCACCGTGGGGATGCCATACATCAGGTTCTGCACTTGATCGGTCATGGTCAGGCGGTTGACCGCCGCAATCAGCAGCACGGCCACAAACATCGGCAGGCAGATGCGCGCGCACGCCTTCCATTCATATTTGAGCAGCTTTAACATGCAAATACCTCCCTGAACAGCATATCAACCGATTTCCCGTGCTCCTCGCGGATGGTATCCACGCTCTCGTGCAGGGTCATCACGCCGTTTTTGAGAAAAATCACCTCATCGAGCACGCGCTCGATGTCCGCAATCAGGTGCGTGGAGAGCAGCACGGACGCATCCTCGCTGTAATTATACAGGATCGTGTTGAGGATGTAGTCGCGCGCTGCGGGGTCTACGCCGCCGATCGGCTCATCGAGCAGGAACAGCTGCGCCTTGCGGCTCATGGTCAGGATGAGCTGCACCTTTTCCTTGGTGCCCTTGGACAGGGTCTTGAGGCGGCTGAGCGGGCTGATATCCAGCGTTTTAAGCATATCGTTGGCCTTTACCGTATCAAAATCCGCGTAGAAGTCCGCAAAAAACGCGATTAGGTCGCACACGCGCATCCAGTCGTTCAGGTAGTCCCGGTCGGGCAGGTAGCTGACCACACTGTGCGTGTGCACGCCGGGCTGCGCCCCGTCGATGGTCACCGTGCCGCTCGTCGGCTGGATCAGGCCGCACAGCAGCTTGATCGCCGTGGTCTTGCCCGAGCCGTTCGGCCCCAGCAGGCCGATAAAGCGGCCGCGTTCCAGCGTCAGGTTCAGGTTATCCAGCGCGTGGATGCTGCCATAGGTCTTGGTCAGGCCCTGGCACACCACCAGTTCATTTTTCTGCTCCATGTTTGCTCTCCTCCCCTCTGCGTTTTTCCAGCAAGTCGACGATCTCCTGCTCGGTAAAGCCGAGCTGGTTCATGCCCGCCATAAATTCCGCAATGCGGTCGCTTGCGATTTGCTCCCGAACTTTTTGAATTAACATTTTATCCTCCGTGACATATCGTCCACTGGTGCGGTTGGTATACATCAGCCCTTCGCGCTCCAGATCAGCCAGCGCGCGCTGCATTGTGTTGGGATTGACCCCCGCCTCGGCCGCCAGCTCGCGCACGGGCGGCACCTTTTCGCCCGCGCCCAGCTGGCCGCTTACGATCTGCTCGGTCAGCCGCTCCATCAGCTGCTGATAGATCGGGCGGTCGCCCCGCAGTTGCCATTGCATAGGCTCGCTCCTCTCTCGTTGTTATCTTGTATTATGATAATAATACAGCAATACACTTTTGTCAACCCCTCGGGAAAAATTTTTCTTTTCTCCGCGCGGCACTGTGGTATACTATACTTGGAGGAATATGCAAGATGAAGATTTATCCCTATCTCCGCCTGATCTGGTTTTCGCTCCTGATCACCGCGGTGCTCAACCTGACCGCCCTGTCGGATTCCACAGCCGTGCTGCTCGCTGCCAATGTGCTCAACCTGCTGTGCTATGCTGTGATCGTCTACGCGCTTTACCGTCTTTCGGGTGAGGCGGCGTTCTTTTCCCGCGCGTTTTATATGCGCCTGACTTCGGTCGTGCTGATCGCGCTCGCGCTCATCTGCATGCAGTTTGCCGCGAGCAGCGCCATGCTGGTCAACTTCCTGTCGCTTTTGTCCATGGCGGGCAGCATCGCCGGCCTGCTGGGGGAATATTTCATGTATTGGGGGCTGGATGCCCGCATCCTGCCCTGCGGCTATGCGTATCCTGCGCGGCGCATCCGCTGGTGCCTGTATGCGCCGCTGATCGGCTCGTTCGTGGCCACGCTGCTGATCATGACCTGGCAGGTGCTGCTGGGCGTGCTGGTGCAGGTCGCCTGTCAGTTTGTCCCGGTTGTGCTGCTGGGACAGTATATGCGCGCGGTACGCGACCGGGAAAACGACCCGCTCTGCTTCTGACCGCGCCGCAACGCCGCATACAAAAAAGCAAACGGACCGCTTCGGAGAGCAAATGCTTTTCCGAAGCGGTCCGTTTTGCGTATTTGCGGATATGAATGTGGGGGAAGCGCTGTCAAAGGCCGAATACCAGCGCCTTGACCGCCGCCGCGACCAGAACAACTGCGCCGATGAGCGCCGCAATCCCGTATACCTTGCGGGACTCCCTGTCGTCCCCCGCCTTTTTCAGATAATACAGCCCGGCGACCAGAATCGCCGCACCGATGAGCAGAATGAGAATGGTTACCATGTTACTTCCTCCATGTCAGTAAAAATGCCGAGTTGATGATGACAAAGACCGAGCCTGCATTGTGCACCAGTGCGCCGACAACCGGGTTGAGGATGCCCGTGATCGCCAACACGATCGCAACAAAGTTGAGCGTCATGGAAAAGGTCAGGTTGCACTTAATAACCCGCATCATGTGCCGCGCCAGCCGCAGCAGGTGCGGCAGCTCGTGAATTTCGTCATTGACCAGCGCAATGTCCGCGGCATCGACCGCGATGTCGCTGCCCACGCCGCCCATCGCGATACCCACATACGCCTTTTTGAGTGCGGGTGCGTCGTTGATGCCGTCACCGATCATGCACACCTGCGCCCCGTTCTGCTGGGATGCGTCGATGTAATCCAGTTTGTCCTCGGGCAGGCACTCTGCCCGCACCTCGTCCAGCCCCAGTGCGGACGCGATATGCGCAGCGGCATTTTTGTGGTCACCCGTCAGCAGCACAGGCTGCACGCCCGCCTGCTTCACCTGCGCGATGGTATCCGCCGCGTCCGGGCGCAGCGTGTCGGACAACGCGATCAGACCGGCAAGCGCGCCGTCCACCGCCAGCCAGATCACCGTGCAGCCCTCGTTCAGATACTGCGCCGCACATGCCTCCGCCTGTGCGCTGCGCGCAATATGGTGTTCCTCCATCATCTCCGGATTGCCCGCCAGGATGGTTTTGCCCGCCACCACAGCCTGTACGCCGCGGCCGGGCAGCATGCGGAAATCCTCCGCCGGCAGCAAGTCGCCGCCCTGCGCGCGGAAACCGCGCACGACCGCTTTTCCCAGCGGGTGCTCGGAACGCTGCTCGGCGGCGGCTGTCCAGGCGTACAGCGCCTGTTCCTCCGCATCCGGCGCCAAACTGCGCACCGCAACCACCTGCGGCGTGCCGAAGGTCAGGGTGCCGGTCTTGTCAAAGGTGATTTTTGCCACACCCGCCAGCCGCTCGAGCGCATCGCCCTCGCGCACGAGAAAGCCGTGCCGGGTTGCGTTGCCGATCGCGGCCATGATCGCGGTCGGCGTCGCCAGCACAAGCGCGCACGGGCAGAACACGACCAGAATGGTCACCGCGCGGATGACCTCGCCCGAGATCAGCCAGGTCAGCAGCGCGGCGGTCAGGGCAATCACCACGATCCAGGTCGCCCACCGATCCGCGATGCCCACGATCTTGGCCTTGCCCGCGTCCGCGGACTGCACCAGGCGGATCATGCGCTGGATCGAGCTGTCTTCGCCTACACGCGACGCCCGCATATCAAACGAGCCGAACTGGTTGACCGTGCCGCTCGACACCTCGTCCCCCTCGCCCTTATCCACGGGCAGGGACTCGCCGGTCATCACCGCCTGGTTGATCGAGGTCTGTCCGGCGGTGATCACGCCATCCACCGGCACGGTCTCGCCCGGCAGCACGCGCAGCAGGTCGCCCACCTGCACCTGCTCGGCCGGGATGACGGACTCTCCGTCCGGCCGCAGCACACGCGCGGTGCGCGGCGTCAGATGCACGAGCTTTTCAATGCCCGCCCGGGCCCGCGCGACGGTCAGATCCTCCAGCAGCGCACCCAGCTGCATGATAAACGCCACCTCGCCCGCGGCAAAGTCCTCGCCAATGATCACCGAGGCGATCAGCGCGATGGAGACCAGTACGTCCGCCTTGATGTCGAACGCGGTCACCAGCCCGATGATCGCCTCGAGGATGATCGGCACGCCGCACAGGATGATTGCAATCCACGCCGGGTCAAACGGCAGCGGCAGCAGGCCGAAAATGCTTGCCAGCAGCGCCAGGCCGCCGATCACGAGACAGGTGACGTCCTTTTTCGTCCCGCCCCATTCAAGAAATGCTTCCAGCTGTTTCATGGTTGACAGCGCCTCCTTATACCCATCGGGGTACGGGTATATTATACCCATAGGGGTATAGGTTGTCAAGCGTAAAAAACAGCGCCCCGGTAGTCTGCCGGGGCGTTTACCTCGCTCAAACCGCCGCGCATCATAAAAAAATCCGCCCCAAACCACAGTCTGGGGCGAAAGATCAATTCATATTTGCAAACCGCTCAACCGCCTTGGTAAAATTGGCGATGGTCTGGTCTGCGTCGCCGTGCTCAATGCCATCACGCACGCAGTGCTTGATATGCCCTTCGAGCACGACCTGGCCGCACTTGTGCAGCGCGGACTTGGCCGCGTTGATCTGCGAGAGAATATCCTCACAGGGCACGTCCTCATCCACCATGCGGTCGATCGCCTGCACCTGTCCGATGATCTTTTTGAGCCGGCGGTGCAGATTGTCCGCATCCATACACTGTCTCATCTGTACACCTCCATACCATAAGGGGTATGTGTACATCTTAGCCGCAGACCGCCGGCTTGTCAAGTCCGTCTCAGCCGCGCGTGACCGTGTTGCGGTAATGCTGCAGCGACTCATTCCAGGCCGCATAATCCGCCGCATCGCGGTTGTCCGGCAGGCCGTACTGCTCCTTGAGGTAGCGGCCGAGGTAGCGCGTGACCTTGACAGCGCCGCTGTAATTGAGGTGGTCGCCCCGGTCGCGGGTGTCGTTCTTCCAGTCGATCGGGATTTCTTCCTGCATGGTGTTCAGATCCAGATAGGGCAGACCGTGCTCCTTTGCCAGCGCCGCAATGCTGTTGTGGCGCGCGTAGTTCCAGTTGAGCGTGCTCGGCGTGCTGACCAGCACCAGCTGCGCCCCATTCTCCTCGCACAGCGCGATCATCTCAGCCAGGCAGGCGCGGTTGAGCAGTGGGATCTCCTGCACAGCGTCCGTGGGCTTCATATACTGCCGCGCATCTGCGGGCACCGACTTGCTGTGAAAGCGGAAGCCCTTGAGGTCATCCGTCCAGGTATAATGCGCCGTGCCGCCGAAGTCGTTGGCGGACAGGCTCTTCCACCGGTCGTGGTAGCGCAGCACGGAGAACAGCACCTTGGCGCGCGAGAGTACATAGTCGCGCAGCTTGTAAGTGCGGAAGATCGCGTTGGTCTCAAGGATGACCACGCGCGGGCTCTGGTGCGTGAACGCCTGCCGCAGATAGCGGTAAGAGTCATACAGCGGCTGCGCCGAGGTGCTGCACAGGTAGGCGGAAAAACCATGCTCTTCCCACATCTGCATGGGCGAAATCGAACTGTACGCCTCGCTATCGCCCACAACCAGCACGTTGATCGAGTTTTCCCGCTCGCCCAGGATGCCGCCTGCGAGCATTTCCTCGTCGGTAAAGCCAAAGGCCTTGTGGTTGTTCTTGGGCATGAACAGCCAGGAAGCGGCCAGCAGCAGCACGACCAGGCCGATCAGAAAGCAGGCGCCCTTGGCCGCGTGCGCGGCAATGCGTATTTTCATCGATTTCCTCCTCAGAATGCGGCGTAGATCGGGTCAACCGGCACATAGCCCACGCCATACGCCCCAAAGATGACCACAGCGAGGATCGCCGCATAATATACCGCCCAGCGCAGGACGATGTGCTGCCGCGCAAGCCCTGCGCGCAGCGGCACGCCGCGCTCACGCAGCACACTAACCGCCAGCACAACCAGCACCGCGACAAGCACAATGAAAAAGTCGTACCGATCCATTCCGAGCGACAGGACACTGCCGTCCGAGACGCTTTGCAGCGTAAAATCCGTCACCATGCGGCGGAACATGGAAAGCCCTGCGCGCAGGCCGTTAGCGCGGAAGAACAGCTCGCCCACGCACACCAGCAGGCCGGTGCGCAGGATGCGCAGCACGCGGTAGGGCGCGGCATCCCGTCCGCCGGGCAGGGCGGCCGTCACCCGCTGGGTGAGCGGGGCGGTCAGACCTGCCAGCAGAATGAGCGCGAAGTGGTACAGGCCGAAAAAGATATACTGCCAGCCTGCGCCGTGCCACAGGCCGTTGCACAGCCACACGGTCAGCAGCGCAGCCGCGCCCGCGAGCAGCGGGCCGAAGTGACCGCCCAGGTGGCGGCGCGCGGCGCCGGTCAGCTTTTTGAGCGGGCCGGACAGGGATAGCGGGTAGAACACATAGTCGCGCAGCCATGCGCCGAGCGTGATGTGCCAGCGCATCCAGAACTCCTGAATGCTCTGGGCGAAGAACGGCTGCCGGAAATTCTCCGGCAGGCGCACGCCGAACATCTCCGCGCTGCCGATGACCACATCCATGGTGCCGGAAAACTCCATATACAGCTGGCAGGTGTAGCACACCATGGCCAGCGCGATCACGCCGCCGTCATACTGTATATGCTCTGCAAACACGTTCTGGATCAGGATGTTCAGCCGGTCGGCAATGACGATCTTTTTGAAAAAGCCGAACAGAATGCGCTGCATGCCGAAGGTGATATTCTGCCAGCAAAGCGGCCGACCCTCCCAGAGCGCGTGCGCGGTCTGGTCATAGCGGCAGATCGGGCCTTCCATGATTTGCGGGAAAAAGCCGAGGAACAGCGCCAGACGGCCCAGGTTGCGGTCCGCGCGCATGCTGCCTCGGTATACGTCGATCAGATAGCCTGCGGCCTGCAGCGTGTAAAACGAAATACCGATGGGCAGCACGAAGGCGGGCACCGGCACGCTCACAGGCAGGCGCAGCGCGTCCAGCGCGCGGTCCAGATTGGTGCTGAAAAATGCCGCATATTTGAGCGTCAGCAGGGTGCCGATGTGCAGCAGCAGCGCGAACGCGAGCACGCGGCGCAGCTGCCGGCGATAGCGCGCACGCACCGCGCGGCGCTCTTCCCGCGGCGCCGCAGCGAGCGCAGCCGTCTGTTCGTCCTGCACCGTGCCGAGCCACAGGCCGCAGTGGTGCAGCGACAGGGTCGAGGCGAGCAGGAACACAATCAGCTTGCCGCTGACCGACCAGAAAAACACATAGCTCGCCGCCAGCAGCACTTTGCTGCGATGGCGCTGCGGCATCACGCCGTAGGCCAGCAGGACGATTGGCAGAAATACGCCCGCATACAGCAGCGAGCAGTAGGAGGCCATGGCTTATCCTTCCTCCTGCAGGCGGGTGACCATCTCCCACATGGCTTCGGCGGAGTTGAAGTTCGCCGGCACGATGCAGGCCGTGGGGATCGTGATGTCAAACGCCTCCTCGAGCTCGGCCACGAGCGCGAGAATGATGAGCGAGTCCAGATAGCGGCCGTCGATCAGGTCACGGCACGAGGTGAAATCCACGTCGGGACGCAGGGAGCGCAGAATATCCATCAATTTTTCCATTTTGGTCCATCCTTTCGTAATCAGCGGTGTTAAATCGGTCGGTCGGCACAGCCTCGCGCACGAGAACGGGCGCGCCGTCCGGCTGCACCAGCACAACGCGCGGCAGCGCGCGGCTGAGAAAGAGCGAAATGCCCTCGGTCATGCAGTAAGCGCCCGTGTTGGCAAAGGCAAACATATCGCCGCACTTCAGCGCGCTGACGGGCAGCTGCTTGACCAGTATATCGTTAATCGTACACAGGGAACCGCACAGGTTCCAGTTTTCCGCCTCGCCTTCCCGCGGCGGGAACACGCGGCAGTACGGGTGGCGCATGGCCATACTCTGCCCGTAATAGGTCAGCTGGTGCATGCCGCCGTCGAGGATCGCGTAGTTTTCACCGCGGTTGCGCTTGACATCCACCACGCGGGTCAGATAAGTGCCGCAGTCCGCGGCGATCGAGCGGCCGAGCTCGAGCGTCACCCGCGCCCCACAGCGCAGGCCGCCGAGCAACGCGCCAAACCCGGCGAGAAAGGCATCCTCATCCCATTCCTCTCCCACAAAGTAGCGCACCGGAAAGCCCGGGCCGAACTCAAGCTCCTGCGCGGTAAAGTCCTGCGTCTCGCGCAGCGCACAGAGGAAATCATCCACGCTCTTCAGCTCACGTTCCAGCCGGCGCAGCGAAGCCTTCTGGGTGCCGGAGAAGAACTGCACTCCGCGGATGCTGACAAACGGGTGCTGCGCGCGTTCGCACACGATCTGTTCGATCTCCTCGCGCTCCATGCCGAACTGGTTGCCGCTCGTCAGGCGCAGCAGCACATGGATACGCCGCTCATAGCGCTCGGCCAGGCTGCTGAGCAGGCGGAACTGCCGCACGGACTCGACTGTGAACAAACGCGGCCCGTTCTGCTGCGCGATCATACGTTCCATGACCGCCGGGGTCTTGTATACGCCCGAGATCACCTGCTGCGCCGCCGGGATGTGTGCCCGGGCGCAGATCTGTGCCTCGCCGGGCGAGCAGACCTCGAACCGTTCGACCAGCCCGCGCAGTTCGCTCAGCAGAAAGGGGTTGGCCTTGACTGCAAAGCACAGGCGGATCGCCGGGGGCAGGCGCCGCCGCAGGCTGGCCAGCCGCCTGCGCAGCGCGCGGGTGTCGAACACATAAAGCGGCGTGCCGTACTGGGCAGCCAGTGTTTCAAGCTGATTATCTGTCATAGAGTTTCCCTCCTTGCGATGGCAAGCAGGCGGCGCCGGTCCACCTTGCCGTTTGGGGTGAGCGGGAGCTGCTCGAGGCGCTCAAACGTGCGCGGAAGCATGAATACGGGCAGGCACTGCGCCAGCTGCCGGAACACTGCTGCGCTCTCCGCCGTGCCGGTATAAAATGCGTGCAGTCCGGACTTGTCCTCATCATAGATGCAGCAACACTGGGTCACGCCATCCAGCTGTGCGGCCGCTCGCTCGATTTCTTCCAATTCAATGCGATGACCCATATGCTTGATCTGGAAATCCCGGCGTCCGCAAAAGCGCAGCGCGCCCTGCGCGTCATACTGCCCTAGGTCACCTGTGCGGTAGATGCGCTCGTGATAGCGGCGGTTATCCGGGTGCTGGACAAAAAACCGCGCGGTCTGTTCGGGCGCATTGTAATACCCGAGCGCGAGGCCCGCGCCGCCCACGCAGATCTCACCGGTCTGTCCGGTGCGGCTGATTTCTCGCCCGTCCTCATCCAGCAGAAACACCCGCCGGCCCGGGAACGGACGGCCGAGCGGAACACCTGCGGGGTCTATATCGTCACTCTCTATCCTATGGTAAGTGCAGTTGCAGGTGATTTCGGTCGGGCCGTACAGGTTGACAAATGCCGCCTGCGGCAGATGCTTCATCCAGTTGCGCAGGTGGGCGGGCGGCATGACCTCGCCACTGAACAGCACACGGCGCACAGCGGACGGCGTGCGGTAATCCAGCCCGTGCAGCGCGCTGACCAGACACAGGGCGGATACCGCCCAGGTCAGCGTTGTGACGCGGCTTTCATCCAGGAAATCCATAAGCTGGGCGGGCTGAGAAAACAGCTGCCGTGGGATGATGGCAAGCGTCGCACCGGTCTGCATGGCGCCGTAAATATCCTTGACCGACACGTCAAAGTCAAACGGCGCCTGGTTGCCGATCACATCCTCCGCCCCAATGCCGAACAGCGCGGTAAACGAGGGGATAAAGTCCAGCACCGCGCGGTGGCTGATCACCACGCCCTTGGGCGTGCCGGTTGAGCCCGAAGTGAACAGGCAGTACAGTGGGTCTTCGCCGGTCATGCCCCGCCGGATATGTGTGAGCGCAGCCGGATCGGGCGCCGTGCGCAGCAGGTCACCGATATCCAGCACCGCGCCGCCCGGCAGCAGCCGTTCGGCCAGTTCGCTGTTCTCTTGGTTGGTGACCAGGCAGGGCGGCCGGAGCACCTCTACGATCTGCCGCAGGCGTGCCTCGGGCAGCGCAGGGCTGAGCGGTACATAAAAGCACCCTGCCTGCACCGCACCGAAAAAGGCGCAGAGGGCGTGCCTGCCTTTTTCCATCAGCACCGGGATCGGGTGGCGCGGCGCGGTCCATGCGGCAAGCGCCGTGCCCACCCGTTCGGTGTCGTGTAGCAGTTCGCGCCAGGTGCACGCGCCGTCCGGCGCGGTCACCGCCTGCTTGTCCGGCAGGGCTGCGGCTGTCATCTGTAACAATTCAAGAATATTTTTCATGGGCTGCCTCTTGTTCATTCGGGAGTTTGGGTTCCATTCACAGAAAACCGGACGGCCGCACCGTAAGGCAGGAGCCGTCCGCGTTTCCTTTTTTGGGGGGAAAGAAAGGAGAGAAAACCAATGTTAAATCGGGAGAAGGGGGATCAGCTCTTGGCCTTGGCGGTACCGGATGCGGCCTTGCTCGCGGTGCCGGTCTTGGCGGGGGTCTTGGTTGCTGCCTTCTTGGTGGACTTCTTTGCCGTGCCGGAGGACTTCTTGACCGTCTTTTTGGTGGTCTTTTTCTCCGTCGTGGCCGCTTCGCTGCTCTTGGCGTCCGTCGCGGCAGTATCCTTTGCCGCTTCGGTCGTCGCGGCGGTGTCCTGTGTGGTTTCCTTCGCGGTGTCCTTAGCCGTATCCTGGGCCTTGTTCGTTGCGGTGTCCTTGGTGTCTTCCTGCTGCACCTGGGTCTGCTGCTGGGTGGGCTGCTCGGTCTTTGCCTTCAGTGCGGAACAGCCGGCCAGTGCGGGCAGTGCCATCAGAGCAGCGAGCGAGAGAGCGGCTGCGCCCTTGGCAGCGCGGGAGGGGATCAGATTCATGGTAATTGACTCCTTTAGCGGATGTATTTCAAGGGCCTTCGCTCTTGATGGGTATACTTTACCACCGCATCATTCAGTTCCCCTTCAGTCTTCCTTAAGAAATCTGAAGAAAGCAAAAAACTGCGCCAGCTACCCGGCGCAGCCCTTGACCGGCAGCAGCCTTCGCCTGCGCGGGTTTGTGCAGGTGGCCGGACGCGTCGTTCCCGTCTCTGCTGTCTGGTGCCTGTGCCCTGCGGCCGGCGCAAAACAGCTTTGAGGTTCCAAAACATAAAAAAACACCTCTTTCCAAAGCGTTATGCCTTGGAAAGAGGTGCGATTTGATTCTGTTATGGCAGTCCATCCATTACCGTAGTTTGTGCGAACCGGTTCGCTTTCGCTACCGTAACAAATTCACATATCATCTAACAGAACAACGAATTTTTGAAAAATTGTTTTGTGTCGTATCAGTTTGCGGACAACTTACTTGTTGTCAACCTCAGCCATGTGCTCGATGAGCATCAGGAGCTTGTTGGAGTAGCCCCACTCAACAATTTTGGACTTTTATGTTGAAAATATGATAGATTTCTGTTCAAAAATCCATTTTACATCTACAAAAAGTTCAAAAATATGTTTTCTATTCTATTTCTGAATATGTATAGCTACCATAAAAGAAGCAATACCCGCTTGCCTCTTTTTAAGGCGTAACTGGGTTGTTTGGCTTACTCGCTACTATTAATAAGCAGCCATAAGTCTAATGATATTTATGATATAATACCACACTATTGAATAGATTGAAAGAGCTCTGAAAATTCAATTTGCTCAACGTGAGGTATTCCATCATAATCTGCATTCAAATATTTATTTCTAATGTTATTCTGTAAATATGTTCTTTCTGCATAATCACTAATACATTTTACCTGTTTATATGCATTCTCATCTTCGCTTATTATGTAGATAGCATCCCTGATTGAATCTATCTCCATTAATAATGTATTATGTGATGTAACAATGAGTTGCCCCGAAATATGAGGCGCAACTTCTTCAATAACTTTTTTCATTAAAACATCATGAATGCCCATATCAATTTCATCTATCACAACAGTATGGCCGTTCATTGCTTCGAAAAGGAAAGAGATAATATCCAATATCCGATGATTGCCTGTCGATTCTAACGAGAATGGTATATCTCGTTCTTTTCCGTAAATCAATTTTGAAACATATAATTGATAAGATACCTGCTTTTCATTTTTACTCGTGAAATCAAAATAAACTTTTCTATTATCCGAGTTGATTGCATGAAAAAATGAAGAAAGCATTTCCGCAACTTTATTTAATTGAGGAACAGCATCTGCTGTTATTTCACCGCTTTCCAAATTTCTTGGCAAATTAACCGAGGACTGCAAGTAGCCACGCTCTTCATGTCCGGTCTTCAGAAAACATGATATATGAGAAAAGGCATCCAAGACTGACGCAAAATTCATTGAAATTGCATCATGAATATATTTTGTAGATTTGTCATGTTCTTCATGAAGTAAAATTGCAAGAAGCGTATGCTTCCCCCAAAATTTTCTAACCAATTCTTGCAAATCTGCAAGAAACTGATTATCTACAAACGCTTTTTTATTCAATTTTACTTCATCTGGTGTTATATCAAAATAAACACCTCTATTTTTCTCGAGAGTATATTCAAGACGTTCGTGGGAAAGTTCACCGTTTTCCGAGTGAAAAGTTACTTCATATAATCCCTTTCTATCATTGATAGAAAATTCGTATTGAAGTTTCATATTACCAACTGCGCCAATCATATAATTATCGGATATAAGATTTTTCATTTCGCGCAATTGGCGACGAAGAAAGCCTAAAAAATCGTCTCCCATAGAATTAAAATTAGTATCTTCTATCATTTTAGCCCAAATATCACGCACATCCATTGTACGCAATAAATCTATAAGAAACGCGATACTTTCAGCAAGATTAGACTTACCCATACCGTTTTCGCCATAAACGATGGCTAAGTGCTTGGGAGTGCTTTTCCGAGTCGTTAAATCCAATTCAATATCTTCAAACGACTTGAAATTATGTAGTTTAATTTTGGTAAACATATATAGCCCTCCCTGATATATAATAGCAAACCATTGCGCCAAAGTCAATATTTTATTTATATCGGAGAGTCCATCTATCTGATTTCAAAAAAACTTGACTTTGATAGAAACATATGGTAAGGTGGTATTGTGCTCGTCCCCCTGACAAGGGACTGGGCGGTAGGTATTCCATCTCTTGGGCAATCGGAAAGACCTGCTAATAAAAGTCAAGTAGAAATTTCAGATTTTTTAGGGAGGCAAAAAGGCAACACAAAATCAAGCC
>NZ_CALWUM010000005.1 GCF_944384765.1 uncultured Agathobaculum sp.
AATGCCAAGACCCTGCCGATGCCCATGATGAACATCCTCAACGGCGGCGCACATGCGACCAACAACGTTGAGATTCAGGAATTCATGATCATGCCGGTTTCCGCACCGTCCTTCCGTGAGGCGCTGCGCCGCTGTGCAGAGGTATTCCATCAGCTCAAGACCACCCTCAAGGAGAACGGCACCCCGGCTGCGGGCGTTGGCGACGAGGGCGGCTACGCGCCCAACCTGAAGAAGGATGAGGACGCGCTCAAGGTGATCGTCAAGGCGATCGAAGAGGCTGGCTACAAGCCGGGCGAGGACTTCATGATCGCGATCGACGCGGCTTCCTCCGAGTGGTGGAACGACGAAGAGAAGTGCTATATCCAGCCGAAGTCTGGCAAGAAGCTGACCCAGCAGCAGCTGGTTAAGATGTGGAAGAACTTCGCTGAGAAGTATCCGATCATCTCGCTCGAGGACGGCATGGCTGAAGAGGATTGGGAAGGCTGGGAGATGCTGACCAAGGCGCTGGGCGACAAGATCCAGCTGGTTGGCGACGACCTGTTTGTTACCAACACCCAGCGCCTGAAGAAGGGCATCGACCTGGGCGTTGCAAACTCCATCCTGATCAAGGTCAACCAGATCGGCTCCCTGACCGAGACCCTGGACGCGATCCAGATGGCAAACCGCGCGGGCTACACCGCTGTTGTTTCCCACCGTTCGGGCGAGACCGAGGACGCAACCATCGCGGACATCGCGGTTGCGCTCAACGCTGGCCAGATCAAGACCGGTGCGCCGAGCCGTACCGACCGTGTTGCCAAGTACAACCAGCTGCTCCGCATCGAGGAAGAGCTGGGCGAGGATGTTGCGCAGTACCTCGGCAAGGACGCTTTCTTCAACCTGAAGAACAAGTAATCCGCTTTTCTGCAATGATAAAAGGACCGCTTTCGGGCGGTCCTTTTTTGTTGCGGTTTTTTGGCAATGGTTACAACATGATTTCATTTTATGAAAAATAAAATTAAAGATTGACTTTCATAAAATTAAAGCATATACTGAAACTACCAGGAAGGGAAGTGATGGCGTGGCGATTGAAGTGGTGCCCCAGTGGATGGCGCAGCTGGATGATGAGGACGTGACCTTTATCAAGAAGTTTATTCTGGCATCAGGCTCGCTCAAGGAGGTCGCAGGGATCTACGGCGTGACCTACCCGACCGTGCGCCTGCGGCTCGACCGCCTGATCCAGAAAATCGAAATCAGCGAGCGCGAGGAGGAAGACCCGTATATCGGTCTGGTTAAGCGCCTCGCTGTCAACGACAAGCTGGATTTCGACACCGCAAAAGTGCTGATCCATGCGTATAAAAAGCAGAAAAAGGAGGCCGAATGATATGCTGACCATCAAAATGTTCGTTGTGCTGGCGATTTTTGCCGCCGTGTGCGGGCTGGAAGTTTATCTGTCCAGACGCCCGGCCCGCTGGCCCGGGCTGGTGCTGCCCGCACTGTGGTTTGTTTACACCCTGTTTGCAGTCTGCGCTGCGGTCACGGGCTATTATTTCGCCTATGAGACGCCGCTGCCTCTTACCATCGACCTGCTGGTAAGCTTCCCGCTCAGCATCGTGCAGGCCAACATCCCGGCTTTTGGGCTGCTGGCTGTGTACTTTGTCTGCCGGTCGCGCCGCCGCAGACAAAAACAGCTGGACCGGATGCAGGTGCAGGACCTGTAAGCGGCCGGTCTGCTGTGATACCAACTGCATGGAGAGAAGGAGGCATGACACATGGATGGAATTGCTTACATTTTGCTGCTTTTGCTGGCTGCCGTGCTGTGCTTTGCAGAATGGGCGCTTGCCCGGCTGCGCCCTGCGTGGCCGGGGCTGGTGCTGCCCCTGTGCCTGCTGCCGCCTGTGCTGTTCATCCTGCCGAATGTGGTGCTGAACGCGCTCGGTATGGCGGAAAATTCGCTGCAAATGGTGCTGTCGCTGCTCATGGGGCTGCTCTTTTTCGCGCCGACGCTCGTTTTGCTGGCGATTTACTGGTTCTGCCGCCGCCGCAGGAAACACCGCGAGCAGGTAGAAAAGATGAAGATACAGGATTTGTAAGGAGGAGATCGAGATGGCAGGTATGAACGCTGCACTGCTTATTGTGCTGTTTATCAATTTCGCCGTCTATGCAGCTATTCTGGTGGGGATCATCGCGCTGGAAGTCTGGTTGTCCCGCCGCAAAAGCCGCTGGCCGGGGCTGATCATGCCGATGATCACGTTTGCAGCCTCGCTGCTGCTCGTGCTGGGTACGGTCGCGTTTACCAGAGTGGGCGGCGCAACAAGCGAGCTGCAGGTGGAGGACGCAGAGACCGGTGCAGTCATTTATCAGGAACAGCGCGTCGAACAGGCGCCGGACTGGACGCTGGGCGACACCGCACAGGTCGGCCTGCTGCTGCTCGTCGGCAATATCCCGACCTTTGTGCTGCTGGGCGCGTATTACATCGGGCGCGAAAAGCTCCGCCGGGAAAAGCTGCTGGAAAAGATGAATATACAGGATTTGTGACATAAAGGCAACACCGCACAATTCTGTCTGCGGCGCTTTGCGGAAATTTTGTGACCGGATTTTGTTGCATTTTCTTGCAATACATCAAGTATTGCCGCGAAAACGCGCCGCCTCCGGACGCAAAATGTTCTCGCAAATCGCTTTTGCCAAATTATGCGGTATTGCCTAAAAAATGCCGCCGTTTCGGACAGACGCATCCAAAACGGCGGTTTTGCTTTTGCGTTATGCAGTTACGCTCCGACAGGCCAGAGATAGATAGCCGCCCGCCGCGGCGAGCATTTCGCGTGAGGCGACGGCTTTGTCGGCCAGTGTTACGATCCAGGCGATCCGCGTGCGCGGCATGGCCGCGAGCGGAAACATGTGCCGCGCAATCGCGTCGCATTCGCGCTGTGTCAGCCCGAATGTGCGCCGGGCGCGGTTTGCGGCGATGGGACCGTGCACAAAGGCGTGCATCCGCACCACCCGCTTGATGCCGGAATACCGGCGCAGGTAGCGGCGGAAGCGGTCGCCATGCCAATCATAGCCAAAGAAATCGTGCAGCAGGGCTGCGCGCACAACAGAAGCGGTTTCGTCCCCGGACAGACGCATCCGGCGGGCGATGGCATAAGCCGCCTCGGCCACGGCGATGGAATGGTCATAGACCGAGTTGCCTTCCCCGTGGTGCTGAAAGCCGCGCAGCTGCTGAAACTGGGGATGCCGAACAATGTCCCCGGCAAGCTGCTGGATCTCACTGTCCAATGGACGTCACCTCCTTCGTGCCTGGTTGCAGGTAAAATTTCCGGCAAAAGGGGAGGGCGCATCTGCGCGTCTCCCTTTTGGGATACTTCTATTATATGCCGCAGGGTGCACAAAAACAAGAAGAAAATTGTTACAAAATTATGACTTTTGCTGCGGCAACTTGTCCAGCATGCGCCGGCTCACCCAGCGGTGCAGCACAAATGCAGCCAGCAGGCCGATTGCTTCAGCGATCGGGAAGGAGAACCAGACCGCGTCCAGGCTGATGCGCGAGAGTATCGCCGCCACCGGCAGAATGACGACCAGCTGGCGCAGCAGCGCGACAGCGAGCGATTCATTGCCGCGCCCCAGGCCCTGCATGCAGCCGCACAGGATGACCGAAACGCCCGCCAGGCAGAACGAAACCGAGATGATGCGAATGCCCGGCACACCGATGGCGAGCATCGCATCCGATGCGTCGAACAGGCGCAGCAGCGGCACGGGCAGCAGCTCGAACAGCACCGTGCCCGCCGCCATGATGCCGAGCGCGAGCAGCAGCGCAAAGCGAGTGATGCGCTCGATGCGGCGGCGGTTTTTCGCGCCGAAGTTGTAGCCGATCATCGGGATGAGCGCGTTGTTCAGGCCGTAAACCGGCATAAACAGGAAGTTTTGCAGTTTGTAATACACGCCGTAAAAACTGACCGCAGTCTGTGAAAACGGCATCAGAATGCGGTTGAGGCCGACCGTGAGCACGCTCAGCAGCGACTGCTGCAGCGCCGCCGGCAGGCCGATGCGCACGATCTCGCCAAGGATGGCCGCGTCCGGCCGGAAGCCGCGGATGTGGATGCGCACATCGTGGTTCAGGCGCACGTTGATCGCAAACCCGATCGACATCGCAATGATCTGCGAGATCACTGTGGCGAGTGCCGCGCCCGTTGTGCCGAGAGCAGGGCAGCCGAACCAGCCGAAAATCATGATCGGGTCCAGGATGCAGTTGAGCAGCGCGCCGATCAGCTGGGTGACCATGTGGTAGACCGTGTTGCCGGTCGCCTGCATCAGCCGTTCGGCCACAAACAGCAGGAATACGCCGCAGGAGGCGACGGTGACCACCGTGACATAGCCCGTGCCCATCTCAATGATGGCGGGCACCTCGGTGAACAGCGCGATAAACTGCCGCCCGAACAGCACGCCGAGCACCGCAAACACCAGCCAGCAACACACAGACAGAAAAATGCCGTTGATGGCGACCGCGTTGGCCGCCTCCTGCTTTTTCTCGCCCAGCCGCCGCGACAGCAGCGCGTTGACGCCCACGCCTGTACCGGTCGCGACCGCGATCATGAGCAGCTGCACCGGAAAAGCGAGCGAGACCGCGGTCAGCGCGTCCTCGCTGATGCGCGCGACAAACGCGCTGTCTACAATGTTGTAAAGCGCCTGCACAAGCATGGACAGCATGATCGGGAAGGACATGGTCACGATCAGCCGCCCCTCGGGCATGGTCCCCATCTTGTTTTCCGCCGCCATGTTATGCACCTCGTTTCTACTGCTATCATAGCAGAAAACAGCGCATAGCGCAAAACAAAAGCGCCGGGTATGCAAACAAAAAAGGCTTTGGAATCAAATTCCAAAGCCTTTTGGACAGTCGGGGAAACCGGCTGTGCGCTGAGTCAGTCTAGTGTCAACAGGGTTTCAACATCCTTGCGCTTGGGGCACATCGGCTCCTCCGCCGGGTGGCCGATCGCGATGAGCGCCGCAACCTTCTGGCCCTCCGGGATGGTGACGACTTGCTTTACCTTGTCCTCATCGAACACACCCATGATGACTGTGCCGAGGCCGAGCGCGTGCGCAGCCAGGCAGAAAGTCTGCGCGGCAACGCCTGCGTCAAACGACTGCCAGTGCGTACCCTGCGAGGTGGAGAACGAGCCGTCGCGCTCGTAGCCTGAGCGGCCGGTGATCATGGTCAGCACCACCGTGGCGGGCGCGCCCGATGCGGTCTTCTGGTTGAAGGCAAAATCCATCATGCAGTCATCCGCAAGACGCTGCTTCTTTTCCTTGTCGGTCACAACGATGTAGCGCGCAACTTGAGTGTTCTTCCAGCTCGGCGCATAAGCGGCAGCAGCGACGACCTGCTCCAGCTCCTCGCGGGTCACAGGCTGATCGGTAAACTTGCGCACGCTGCGGCGTGTTTTGATGCATTCCAGTGCTTCCATGTGGGTTCGCTCCTTTGTTTGATTGCTATATCCTTATTTTAGCAGAGCTGCGCGGGGGAGGCAACCAAATCTGACAAAAACATCACCAAAACATTCTCATCAAATGCCGCTGTCTGCCAGCACCTTGACCTGAAACCGGCGCGTGCGCGGTCCGTCGAACTCGCAGAAGTACACACCTTGCCAGGTGCCGAGCAGCGGGCGGCCATCCTCGATGAGCACGATCTGGCTTGCGCCTACACAGCTCGATTTGAGGTGGGCGGCCGAGTTGCCCTCCATATGGCGGAAGGCACGCCGGTCGGGGAAGGCCTCGCGCAGGCCGAGCAGCAGGTCGTGCTGCACATCCGGGTCGGCGTTTTCGTTGATCGTGATGCCGGCGGTCGTGTGCGGGCAGTAGACGACCGCCATGCCGCTCTGCACGCCACTCTCGCGGATCACCTCCCGCACCTGTGCGGTCACGTTGTACATACCCTCGCGGTCAGTGCGCAGGGTAAATTCACGGGTTTTCATAGCTGGTTCCTCCTGATGTACCGTGTGATTTATTTGGACACGGGCTCGTCCCGGTTTTCATGCAGATAGGTCGCTTCCAGATCGGACAGATGCAGCTTGACCG
This sequence comes from uncultured Agathobaculum sp., assembly GCF_944384765.1. GTDB lineage: Bacteria > Bacillota > Clostridia > Oscillospirales > Butyricicoccaceae > Agathobaculum. The sequence continues at coordinate 6,046 of NZ_CALWUM010000005.1, forward strand.
CCAGCGGATATTTTTCAAACGCGTGCGCCAGCGCAAAGCTGCCGCCGCGCACCGAATCGTCAAACCCGCCCATATGCCAGCGCACGGCCATAGCCTCCTCGGTTTTGAGGCGCATGAACCGCTCGATCAGATACACGGATTTTTCGCCGTGCCCATAGGGGAACTGGTCGTCCACCGCGTAGACCGGCACCTTTTCCCACTCGCCGCGGTCGTTTTTGCGGTTGCGCAGCTCGGTTTTATAAAAGCCAGCTTTGCACAGGTCGTGCAGCAGCGAGACGATGGTGAAGCTCTCGAGGTCGTCGGTCTCCGGGTCGTAGTGCTTGGAGATCAGCACGTTGTACACGTTGAGTGAGTGATCGAGCAGGCCGCCCTCGTAGGCCGCGTGGAAGCGCGTCGAGGCCGGGGCGGTGAAAAAGTCGGTGGTTTCCATCCAAGCGAGCAGCTTTTCCGCGCCCGGACGGTGGATATTCTTGTGGAAAGTTTGGATAAACAGCTCTTTATTGTTGCTCATGTCGTTCCTCCATTCGGGCGCGGGCAAGCGTGAGAAGCGCCCCCCGCGTGTTGTCCGCCTGTTCGTCGATTACGGCGCGCAGCAGGTCGTGCAGCATCGCGCCGACTGCCGGGCCGGACAGGCCGAGCGCCAGCATATCGTTCCCGTTTACGGCAAGCTGCCGAAGGGAAAAGCAGGCGTCCGCCGCAAGCACGCGGTCGAGGCACTGCTCCATGCCGTACAGCCAGGCCACATCCTCGGGGTGCGTGCCTTGGCCGACCGCATCGCCCTTTTTGATGGCGAGCAGGTCGCGGAAGCGCGCTTCGCCGATCTGGGACAGGCGGCGGCGCACCAGCTTGTCGTTCTCGCCGAGCGGGCGGTCGTGCTGCTCGACCAGCAGCAGGATGCGCGCGCTTTCCGCACCTGAAAAGCGCAGGCGCTGCACGATTTGTTCCGCGATCTCGCGGCTGACTTTGGGGTGTCCGTAAAAATGCCCTACGCCCTTTTCGTCGATGGTCTTGCAGGCGGGCTTGCCGCAGTCGTGCAGTAGCATGGCCCAGCGCAGCGCGGGCACAGCGGGCACCTGTCCGACCGCGCGCACGCTGTGCTCCCATACATCATACAGGTGGTGGGGGTTCTGCTGTGCGCAGTCAAACATCGGCACAAGCTCGGGCAGCACAGCAGCGAGCACGTCGCGATAGGACAGCAGCGCGCGTTGCACAAAACGGCCGCACAGCGTGCGGGTCAGTTCCTCGCGCACGCGCTCGGCGGCAACGCAGTCCAGCCGACCGAGCTGCCGCCGCATGGCGGCGGCGGTCTGCGGCTCAACCGCAAACCCCAGCTGGGATGCAAACCGCACCGCGCGCAAAATGCGCAGCCCGTCCTCGGTAAAGCGCGCATCCGGGTCGCCGACCGCGCGCAGGATACCGTCTTGCAAATCATCCAATCCGCCGTAGGGGTCGCACAGACCGCGCACCGGGTGCCAGGCTATGGCGCCGACCGTGAAGTCGCGCCGCGCCAGATCATCCTCCACGCTGCCGACAAAGCGCACCGCATCCGGGTGGCGGCCGTCCGAATAGCCGCCGTCCGCGCGGAAGGTTGTAATCTCGAGCGGGCCGCCGTCGGTCAGCAGGGTCAGCGTGCCGTGCTTGAGGCCGGTCTCGAGCACGCGCTTCCCTGCGAAAACGGCTTTCATCTGTTCCGGGCGCGCTGCGGTGCACAGGTCCCAGTCGTGCGGCGTGGCGCCGCGCAGACTGTCGCGCACGCAGCCGCCGACCGCCCAAGTTTCAAACCCGGCGCCCTCCAGCTGTTCGATCGCACGCGCGGCGTGCGCGGGCAGCCGGATCAATGTCCCTTCCTTTTCTGACGCAGGCGGTAGGAGGTGCCGTCCGGGTTGAGGACGACCGTGTTATCCAGCTGGGCCTTGAGGCTCCGGCGAAAGCCTGCAATGTATTCTTCGCGCAGCGCCTTCTGTTCGGCCTGTTCCGCAGGCGTCAGGCCCTCAGCCTTGGCCTTTTTGGACAGCTCGTTGATGCGCGCGATTTTTTCGTCGGTCATAACCGTATTCCTCCATGGATTTCAATATGCCACTATTATAGCAAAACAGGACAGCAAAGTCCACGGCAAACCGTTATCCCTCGCGCGCCGGGTGGTGTGCATCCGCCATCAGCAGCAGGCCGCAGTGCAGTCCGAGCCGGAAGCAGGCTTCGCCGTGCTCGGCAGCGGCGTCGCTGAACTGGTCGCACAGGCGGAAAAAGGCGCGGTGCAGCACGGGTGGAAGGAGTGCGTCCAGTTCGTCCTCCATGCAGGAGAGGGTTTGCCATGCAGGGCCGTCGGAAAAGGGGCGGGCGCGCTCGGCAGCTGCCTGCATTTCGCGGTAAATGGATTGGTCCATGTGTATCACCTCAGGAAAATAATACAACAAAATATTGTACGCGTCAATACAATGTTTTGTTGTATGATATGATGAGCAGGGTGATACGAAAATGTATTATAGATTACGTGATTTACGTGAAGATAAAGGCAAAAAGCAAAGCGAGATTGCCGCATTGCTGAACTGCACACAGCAAGCATACAGCACGTATGAGAGGGGCGAACGGGATGTTCCTTCGAGAGTATTGATTCAGCTTGCGGATTATTACAATACATCTGTTGATTATCTGCTCGGCCGCACGAACAATCCGGCGCCGCCTGCCCCATAAAGAGATGGTTTTTTCGCCTGGCAAGGCGAAACGGAGTGCCCGCCCCCAGCGGGAGGGAGTGCGGCTGCGCGCCGCAGGCGCACAAGAGGGGAGACACCGAATGTTTCTCCCCTCTTGCGAATCACCCCTTTTTCTTTCGGTGTGAGTAAACATAAAGGCGTCTGCCCGAAGATTTGCGGCATTTGGTGCCGCAAATAAGGGCGCGCAGACGCGCGCAAAGGTGCGTTACGCGAAAGAATTGCCGCCCACTTTTCACAAGCAGCAAGAGGGGAAATCTTTGCCCCCTCTGGGGTGGCAGCCATCCCATGCCTGTCGCAACAGCAAGTGGGTGGCAACCGCTTGGCGGAACAACGATCAACCGCGCCCGTGGCGCGCCTAAGGGAAAGGGGATGATTGGCAAGAAGGGGAAAACCGTAGGTTTTCTCCTTCTTGTCCGCCCGCCGCGCAGGCGAAATCCCCCGTGATGCGCGGGCACTCCGTTTCGCACGGTCGGGCGAAAACCCAAACCGTGCGCCCGTCGCGCGCAGCGACAAATTCCCCGCCGCCCGCAGGCGGCGGAACCCCCGGCCTGCCTGGTCAGGCAGACCACAAGCCGCTCACCTTGACCTGCTCTGCCGCGCGTGGTAAAATGACCTTGTGTCAACAATTCCCTTGCAAAGGAGTTTTTATAATGAAAATCGAAACCAGCTGCCTGCACGCAGGCTACAAGCCGGAAAACGGCGGCCCGGGCGCGCTGCCGATCGTGCAGTCCACCACCTACCGCTTTGACTCGACCGCGCACATCGCGGGCCTGTTCGATATGCCGACCGAGTTCATGTATTCCCGCTTTGCCAACCCGACCTGCGACGCGGTCGAAAAGAAGATCACCGCGCTCGAGGGCGGCGCGGGCGCCATGCTGACCTCCTCCGGCCAGGCGGCCAACCTGCTGGCGATCCTCAACCTGTGCTCGGCAGGCGACAGCTTCATCGCGGCTACCACGATTTACGGCGGCACGATCAACCTGTTCGGCGTCACGCTCAAGCGCCTGGGCATCGAGTGCATCTGGGCGGATGCAGAGGCGGACGAGGACGAGATCCAAAAGCTGTTCAAGCCCAACACCAAGGCGGTTTTCGGTGAGACGCTTGCAAACCCCGCGCTGACCGTGTTTGATATCGAGAAGTGGGCGAACATCGCGCACAAGAATGGTGTGCCGCTCATTGTGGACAATACCTTTGCCACCCCGATCCTGTGCCGCCCCTTTGAGTTCGGCGCGGACATCGTCACCCACTCCACCACCAAGTATATGGACGGCCATGCCGTGCAGGGCGGCGGCGTGATCGTGGACAGCGGCAAGTTCGACTGGTCCGCTTCGGGCAAGTTCCCGGATTTCACCGAGCCGGACGAGAGCTACCACGGCGTGGTTTACACCCGCGATTTCGGCAATATGGCCTACATCATCAAGGCGCGCATGCAGCTCATGCGTGACTTTGGCTGCTATCCGGCGGCGCACTCGGCGTTCCTACTCAATATGGGTCTGGAAACCCTGCCCGTGCGCATGAAGCAGTATTGCGAGAATGCGCTGACCGTTGCGAAGCACCTGCAGGCGTCGGACAAGATCGCGTCCGTGCGCTATCCTGCGCTGCCGGGCAACGAGCACTACGAGCGCGCGCGCAAGTATCTGCCGCTTGGCTGCTCGGGCGTCATGTCGATCGACATCAAGGGCGGCCGCGCGCCGGCAATGAAGTTCATGGACAGCTTAAAGCTCGCCTGCAACGAGGTGCACGTTGCGGACATCCGCACCTGTGTGCTGCATCCGGCCTCGGAAACCCACCGTCAGCTCACCGACGAGCAGCTGGTCGCCGCGGGCATCGAGCCCGGCCTGGTGCGACTGTCGGTCGGCCTGGAGAACGTCGAGGACATTATCGCGGACCTCGACCAGGCGCTCGCCCAGTTGGACTGAGCCTGCACTGCACGATTATCTATAACGGCAAAGCCGCTCACCCGAAAAGGGTGAGCGGCTTTTTGCGTGCCGGTCAGTACCAGTAACCGGCTTTCCATTGCTGCAGCGCCAGACTGGCGTTGCGATAGCTGACGTCTGCAGTCGGCGTGCCGGCCGGCACGCCGAGGATCGCGGCGTCGCCCGCCTGCACATAACCGCTGGTCTTCCAGCGGTTCAGCGCCTGTTCGTAGGCCATGGCCTGGCTGTCGCTCGCCAGCGAGAGCATCTGCATGGCAGCATTGTTCGCTGCGGTGTTCGCACTGAGCTGGTAATTGTACCAGCTCATGGTGGGCGTGCCGTTCAGGAAGCCGGTCAGCCCCGCCAGCGAGATGCTGTAATCGCGGTCGGCGTTGTACTGCGCCAGCTGCGCCTGCGCCTGCTGCAGCGCCGCGCTTTCCGCGGAGGTGTAGTAATCGCTCTCGAGTGCGGCCTCCTGGTTCGCTGCGCTGTCGCGTGCTGCGGCGCGTGCGGTCAGGCGCGCCTGACCGAGCGCGTTCAGATCGCTGCGGTACTGGTTGTCCAGCGCAATGCGGCTGGATTCCGCCGCGCCCGAGGTGGCGGTTGCGTTTCGCGCGCCCATGTTCAGACCGAGCGCGGCGAGCTTTTCCTCATTCGAGACAGCTGACTGACGCGCGTTGATGTCGGTCTGCGTCATGCCGGCGGTGTAATCGTTCTCGATTGCGGTCAGGTTGCTCGAAAGCTGCTGCTGAATGCGTTCGCGGGCCGCTTCAAAGCGCTGCAGGCGCGCCTGCTCTGCGGCCTGATACAGCTGCGTGAGCGCGCTGATCCCGCTGGAGGAGCTGCTGCTGCCTGTGCTGCCGCCTCCGCTGCTGCCTGAGGGCACGGAATACGGCTGGTAGTCGCCGTTCCAGGTTGCAACGGCCTCGTTCGAGGGGACTTTACCGGCCAATCCCTCCGCGTCGATCTTGTTCTGCCGCTCATAAAGCAGCTGCTGCCGTTCGGCGGCGTCCTGTGTCGCTGCGATGGCGTCTGAATAGTCGAAATTCTCCCGGTAATTGCTTGCCAAAACCTTTCCCTCCTTTCCGTTAAATCACGACCTGCCCCTGCGTCCAGCGAATGGTGATCGCCAGCAGGCCGAAGGGCTCGTCCGCCCGGTCGTTGCCGATGCGCACGGCAAACAGGGGCATACGGTGCTGCCGCCAGCGCGTGCGGAAACTGACCGCGCCCGGGATACAGCGGAACGAAAAACGCGAGAAATCCAGCGTTTTGAAAGAGAACAGATCCATGTTGCGCGAAAGCGCAAGCGTCTGCCCGTTTTCGTTCTCATACTGCACGGTCGCGCCCGAGCGCGAATACGGCATGAGCGTGGGCACTACGTCGCGCACGGTTTTGACGCGGCTCCAGTCCGCAAGCGGCAGGGTGGGGGTGCGCCAGTAGGCGTCGATCGCAGCCGTGTCGTCGCTGTACGCATGGTCCTCGGCTGCATCGGCAAACCGGCACAGCTTGCCGTCTGCGGTGCCGAACCACAGCCTGCCGTCCAGCACAGCAAGGCACTGTGCGGGCACATCGGTCCAGTAGAACCACGCCGGGTCGCCGTTTTCCTCGGTCAGCGCGCTGTCCGCAACATAGACATGCCCGTTGACCGCCAGATAGTATTTGCTTTCAAATACCACGGCGCAGGCGTCCGCGAGACCGGTCTCGGCGGCAAGCCGGGGCACGATCGCATCGGACACCGAGCGGATGGTGCGCTGCTCGGCGACCGCGGTGCCGAACACACCCTGCACCCCGCGCGCGGACAGAAACAGCGGCAGGTTATTCAGCGTGGCGAAGGTGCGCGGTGCAATGGCGCCTTCGCCCTGCGTGCCCTGCTTGAGCGGATAGAGCGCCGTGCCGTCGTCTGCCATCAGGTAGGAGCGCAGATAGCTGGTTGCCTCCTGTGCGCCGCCCGACTTGATGACCAACTGGCTCTCATACTGCTTGAGGTAGCCGACGATCGCAGAAGCATCCGTTCCCATACGGGTGTAGCCCAGATCAGGGAAGTAGGTCGGATCGTACAGACCGCTCTGCCAGTCGCAGTTCGGCTCGTCCGGGTTGCCGGTGAGGAACACGCGCGTGTCGTTTTTGCCGCCGTACAGGCCGGCAATGCTGCACTGGTTGATTTTATCCGCGTATCCGTCCACGGTTTTGGAAAAACTGATCGACACATTGGCCAGACCGTTGCCGTTGGGCGGGGCGGAGGCCAGCGTTACCAGACCGGTCGAGCGGTTGACCGACGAGACTGTGACCGCCTCACCGTCCACCGCTGCGGTGACCGTGGTATCGTCCAGATCCTTGGCATCCACCTGGAACTGGGTCGCTGAGCCGTTGCCGATAAAGGTGTTGATGCGCTTGGGTGTGAGCAGATTGACTTCCTCATAGCTCGTGCCACCGCCGGTGGGCGCGGCCGAGATCGTGGTGGTCGGCACATAGGCGATATCCTGTACCTTGACGGCCTCCCAGCCGTCGTTGTCCTCGTTGCGCTGTACCGCGCGATACGTCTGCCCGTCGAGCAGATAGAGCACCCCGCCCATCACAAAAGCCTGCGAGAACGCCTGCTTCATGTCCGTGCACAGCTCGGTCTGCGTGCCCTCCGTGGGGCGGAAAAACAGCTTGCTTCCCGCATGGACGGCAAATCCCGAACCATCCGGCAGGGGAAACAGCCCATAGATGGGCGCAGTATAGGTGGCCTGTGTTTTCCACCCCGTGCGCTTGACCAGAAAGTCGTTCTGGTCGCAGATCATGTTCTGCATATCGGGCGAGCGGGCAAGCGAGACCTTGGTCGGATGCGTGCGGAAGTCCACGCCGCCAAAGCGGCTGACCACGGTCATCTGCTCGGTCTCGGTCTGCGGGAATTGATAGGCGCGCATCAGACCATCTCCTGGATGCCGGTCAGCTGTGCCGGACAGTGGCGCAGTAGCCGGTCGGTGTATTCGGTGGCAGCCCAGTTGAATTTGGCCTTGTCGTCATCCGCCACGAGCAGGGCTGCCAGCCCGTATGGGAAGCACTCGCGCGCCAGCCAGTCGCCCGCTGGGATCTCGTCCGTTAGCGCTTCCATCTGCGGCGGGGCGGTATAGGGCTGCTCGGCGCAGCTCACGCGCTCGGCGTTGATCTCGCGCAGGCTGTTTGCGAGCAGCTGATTGAGTGCGCACAGCGCGAATTGCTCGTAGTAGGTGCCGCTGTTCGGCGTTTCCGAGAGCAGGTTCAGCGCGGCGTGGAAGCATTCGGTTCCAGTCATGGGATTCCTCCTTTTGCAAATTGGCTTTTCGCCTGACTCTGACTTGTGGGGCGGCTTTTTTTGTATATACAGGCGCAGGCTTATTCGCCTTCTACGACCGGGGACGGATACAGCCCGCTCTTGACAGCATAGGCGCGGATTTTGCAGCCATCTTCGGCGGTCAGCGTGGCCTCTGCCGTGTAGTCCTTGGCGGAATCCGAATAGCGCGGGTCGGATCCATCCAGCGTATAGCGCACAGTAGCACCGCTCGGGATCGTGATCTTGCTGGATGCGATAGAAGGACTGTCGGTCACGGAGTCTGCCGCAACCAGTGCATACACGCCGCCGCACTTGGCGCCCAACACATAGGCGTCGTAGTAGTGGCGCCCTTCGATCAGCGCGCCGGACACGCCGACCGGATCCTCATGCACCTTGGCATCGGCGATCTTGTATGGCATGAGTACTGCATCCTTGTGCGTGACGAGGAAGTACACGTTGTCCGGCAGATAGGACTTAGGTACGCGCACGACGTTCATGCCGAACACCTCACCGCATACGCCCTTGGCGATGGACTGCCGTGCGAGCACATCCACGCCCGCAAATTCGTCCGAGGTGCACACCAGCTTGTACATCTCGCTCGTCAGGTAGATGTAGCGGTTGTCATCCGGCACGAGCGCGTCATCAAGTGCCTGGGAGGCCGCCGCGATTTTGGTGATGATATCCGACTTGGTCGGCTTGGCCGCGCTTTCCACGATCGTGCCCGCCATGGTGACAAAGCGCCGGAATGCGTATTTGTCCGCCGCAGGGGTGGACTTTTCGTTCAGCTGCAGGCGCAGCATATCGGCGGCGTTTTTCACCAGGTTCTGGTCGAGGTTGTTGCCTTTGTCGATCGTGAGCGTGAACGCCTTATCCTGCGTCATGGTCAGCTCCTGCACAACGTCCTGCATCTCGGTCACCGTGCCGTAGCGGGCGAGCCCGCCGTCGCGGTCGTAATCAACCTCCTCAACCGTGATCGGCGTATATACCTTGAGCGTCTTGACGCCGGTCAGGTCAAAGGTGTCCGCGGTTTTGCCTTTGATGAAGGATGCACGGGTGAATACCTCAGCGATCTGGTCGGAATATTTGGTCGCAAGATTGATAGCCATAGAAAGAAACCTCCTTTAGAGAATGGAAAGTTGAAAATACAGCGGGAAGAATGTCTGGTCAAACCGCGCGTGGAGCGCATGCGGTGCATCGCCTGACGGATCTTTTGCTCTTATCTGCCGAGCAGGGCAAGGGTGACCGGGTCAACGCCCGTCGGCTCGCCGTCCGACTGCGCCGGGCCGACGGCCGCGCGGCGGTTTTTCTGGTTGATCTCCATCGCCGCCAGCTCGTCCTTGAGCTCGAGGATCTCCCACTTGCGGTAGGCAGAGACGAGCGAGCCTTCCTGCTGCGCCCATTCCCAGACCTGCTGGGGGATGTCCTCCGGACGTACGTCCGGATATTCCTCGACGAACGCCGCGTAAATCTGGCCGTTGGACATACCGGCTGCCGCGCGGTTGCGGCGCACATAGGCGTTCTGTTTGGACAGGCCCAGGCTGGCCGCCTGGATCAGTTCATCCAGCGTCAGCTCGACCGTCTGCCCATCCACCGGGACGGGAAAGGTCTGCTGTGCGCCGGTCTGCTGCATCTGCGGCGCGGTTTCTCCGGGCGCGAACGGATTGGCTGCGGACGAGGGCAGCGGCTGGGTCTGCGTCGCCTGCGCCTGTACCGGCGCGGCAGACGGTTTACTGCTGTTCTGTTTGCGGTTGGTTTGCATTTGCGTTTTCCTCCTTTTGCTGCTGGCGCTGCATACGAAGGGCATGCAGCAGATCGTTTTTGCCGCGCACCTGATAATCGGGCACGTTTTCCAGGTAAATGAGTGGATCGGTGATCACGCCGCTCTCAAGCAGATGGTCATTGGTCATGGTTTGCATGGTCTCGGACCAGTAGCTTGCCGCGCCCACGTCCACCTGCAGGCGCATATCCTGCCCGGCAAGCGTGGAAAAGTCAAAGGACTGCCGCACCGGCTCCTCGCCGGTCCCGTCGGATACCACGACCGTGCGCGTGCCGTAGTGTGCGCCCATCATATCAAGGAAGATGCGCGCCCAGTCCTCAATAAAACGGTAGAATTCCATTTTTGTCAGCTCAAGCGGGGCGGCGGTAGCGTTCTGCACGGCTACGATCGCCGAGGTGTTGTCCGGTTTGACTGTGCCGAGTGCGGCCTCGCTCGCGCCCATCAGCTCGGCGGTGTCGGACATCATCTGTTTGAGCAGCCCCAGCACCTGGGACGAGATGTCCGGCGCCTTGAATGCGGTCGCGATCGCTTCATTCGGGTTGCCGCGCATGCCGACTGCCTTACCCACATCGTTTGACCAGCCGTTCGGGAAGCGGGTCATGTCGTAGATGATCTTGGGGAAGGCTACCTGCTTGATGCACTGCACATACATGGAATACAGCTTGTTGATCGCAATCTGGTTGGGGATGGCCTCGGTCAGCGGGCTTTCGCCGTGGCACGAGCCACGTACCCGGTTCCAGCACAGGTGGGTGACCGGATAATAGCGGTAGGGCAGCTCCTTTTCGCGCATCACGGTTGCGGTGCGTGTGGTTTTGCAGAAAGCGATGCCGGTTTCCGTGCGCCGCATATGTAGCAGCACGGTCACCCGGTCGTTTTCGCCGTTCAGGCGATAGCGCAGGTAGTCGCTCGTATCATCCGGCACGATCGCAGCGCACTCGTCCGCGCCCATGCCATTGGCCTTGGCCTCTGTGCGCACCTCGTCCACATCGCGCCGCATGGCGATGATCAGATACGGCTGGCGCTGCACCTCGTCGCTCGCCGGGTTGCCGAAGCAGATGTTCGTGGAGTCGATCAGCTCGGCGGCAATGTCGCCCTTGACCGCCTGTCCGGTCTCAAGCGCCGGGTCAAAGTGGATATAAAAGCAGGCGTCGCCATCCACACAGGCGTTTTTGAGCAGCGGGCGGCCGAGCGCCTTGATGCCCGACCGTTCGATCGCAGAGGCGAATGCGCGCTCAAGCACATGGGCGGTCTGCCGGCCTTTTTCGTCCATGTCAAACGGCTGGGCGTGTACTGCCACGTCGTCCGACACCAGCATGGAGACAAACAGGTTGACACAGCGCCGCAGCACGTTGAAAATCAGCGGATCGAGGGTCTGTACCTTGAGACCCTCCCACTGGCGGCCGAGGTAGAACGCCTCATTGCGGCGCACGCGGTCATACAGGCCGATCGAGCGCTTGTAGTCGCGGTCACGCTCGAATTTGCGCCAGATGGCAGCGGGTGCGGGATCAAACTGCATGGTCATCCTCCTCCCGTCCGTAGGCCATCAGCGCAGCGAGGTCGCGGCTGAGCGCGTCGTCCGGCGTCTCCGCCGGCGCCTGGCTTCTGGGCTGCCGACGGGGCAGATGCAGCCCGCCGGACGCGACCGCCCCGGTCAGCACAAGTAGCGCCGCGCCGATGCAGTAGCATAATACTTCCATAGATTCCTTCCTTTCTTTTCAGATGGAGAACCGGGAACGCAGAGCAGAAAATGCAGCGGCCATTCTCCATTGTCCGCACCGGATTCGGTTTCAGTACCGCAGGAACGCGCCTACGTCGCAGTCATATGCGGTCGGCTGGACCGGCGCGGGCGGCTCGTATACGGTCGCCGCGTAGCCGCGCAGCGCGTCCGGCGCATGGGTCAGCTCGTGCGGCGTGTTCGCTACGTCGGACGGATTGCGCGCATCGTGCTGCAAAGCGGGCAGGGTGCGGATCAGATTGCGGCAGGTGTCGAAAATGGTCAGCCGCGGCCGCGTCTCGCCGTGTGCATCCCGGCGCGGGGCGAGCAGCTCGTGCAGCGCGAGCCATCCGGCAACGCGCTCGTTGCTGCTCCTGTCAAAGTCCAGCCCGCAGGCAGCAAACAGTTCGACGGCGCTCTTTCCGGTCTCCTGCCGCCGGTTCCACAGGTCGGGCGGGGCAAGGCGGCAGTCGATGCGCTCGCCCGCGGGTTCGCTGGCCTGGATGGCTGCCGCCGCTTCGGAGATAATCAAACCAGATTGATATAACTCTCTGTATACCACGCTATATCCGTCCGGGCTTTGCGCAATCCACAGCGCAGCGAGCATATCCAGGCCGTAGTCGATCGTCAGATATCGCCGCCAGCTCCGGGGAATGGGGAAGGGCGCGACGACGTGCAGCGCGGCAGAGAACTCACTGAAATACCGTCCCTCGTCCAGCTCCCACACGCCCTCGAGCAGCGCCTTACGGTCGTGCGGGGAGAGCAGGCGCAGCCGCTTTTCGTAGTCCCGGTCCGCCTGATACAGAAACGGGTTATCCGTCAGCCGGGCGGGCAGAAAAAGTCGCGTGCCGCCATCGTACACGGCGACGGTGTCGGGCGGCGCGGGGTCGATATACCGCGCCTTGACCCATTGATGGCCCACGCCGCCCGGATTGGTGGTCGATTTGACCTGTTTTGGAAAACCGTTTGTGCCGCGCACACGCGAGATCAGATAGGTGAACTGACTTTCGGTGAAATGGGTCAGCTCATCAAACCGGATCACGTCGTATTCCGCGGACTGATACTTGGTCACGTCGCTCTCCGCATCGCAGTAGCCAAACTCCAGCGCCGAACCGTTTGCGAACTGCCACAGGTGGTCGCTGACCTTATAGGATGCAACAGCCTGCGGAAACAGCCGCAGTGACATGGGAACGAGCGAGCGCTCAAGTTCGGGCATGGTGCGCCGCAGCAGCAGCTGCCGCGAACCGGGATAGACGATAGCGAACCGCAGCGCGTCGAGCAGCTGGCCGTGGCTTTTGCCGCCGCCTGCCGCGCCGCCGAACAGGGTCTCGAACGCGTCCGACCGGATGAAGGCCGCCTGCCGCGGGGTTATGCTGTATTCGATCGTGCGTCCACGATTCTGAATACGATCTCCACCGGTTCGGGCGGCTTTTCCGCGCCGTCCAGCAGGGCGCCCTTGCCGACTGTCCGGTCGAGGATCTCCCGGATCGCGGTCAGGCGGCTGTTGGCGGGTGCTTCCGCGTCGTCTGCGATCTCGTACAGCATCCGGATCAGTTCCTCCGGATGATGCTCTTTTTGCACAATGGCCTCGCCTCCTTTGGGATCGGAATTGCTTACTTCTCCCGTGAGGCATAGAATAGGCGCGCTTTTCAAAAAAGTCAAGAACAAATGTTCGATATTTTACGGGCTTGCAATTTATAGTCTGTTGCGGTATCCTGAATAGGTATGTGAGCAAAAACAGGGGGAAAGAAAATGCAGAAAATCGATCTGATCGCACTCGACCTGGACGGTACGGCGCTGACGCCGGACAACACGGTGTCGGACGCCACGCGGGAGGCGGTGCGCCGGGCGCGGGAAGCCGGGCTGCGCGTTGTGATTTCGACCGGCCGCATCTGCGGTGAGGCGCGCGACTTTGCGCTTCAGCTCGGCGCGGACGATCTGATGGTGACTTCGGGCGGTGCATCGCTGTCGAGCGTGTCGCGCGAGCAGTGCATCATGCGCATGTCCATGCCGTGGGAGCCTGCGGTGCGGGCGGCGGCTGCGGTCGAGCGCATCGGCGTCACCGCCATGATCTATGTGGGGGAGGCGCTGCTCATCACGCCTTATGACGATATGGAGTTCGGACGGTACAAGTCCAACGAGGGCTATCTCGCGGTCAAGCAGGTGGTGCCCTCGGTGGCGGAGTATATTGCGGATCACCGCCTGTCGGTGGACAAGATTTTTGCGCGCATGAACGATCCGGTCATGCTGGGTATGATCCGCAGCCAGGTGGAGCAGATCCCCGGCGTGCGGGTGATGAGCTCGGCGTCGGACAATATCGAGGTGGTTACGCCCGGCGCGGACAAGGGCACGGCGCTTGGCATGCTGTGCCGCGAGCTGGGTACCGATCTCAAGCACACCGCCGCGATCGGCGACAGCGAGAACGACCTGGAGATGCTGCGTGCGGTCGGCCTGCCGATTGCGATGGGTAACGCAAACGACGCGGTCAAGGCCATTTGCGCGCGGCAGACGCTGACCAACGCGCAGGACGGCGTGGCCGCGGCGATCGACCGGATTTTGGCGGAGAACGCGGAAATTTCCCGTTAAGATCGCGCTGCCGGCCAAAAAACGGTGGTATCCGCCGGGGAAATATGCTATAATAAATCCGTATGTAAACGGAAAACAATCAGGAGGAGACAAAACCATGAGTATCTGGTTTGCCGCTTTGCAGGGCCTGGTGCAGGGCCTGACCGAATTCCTGCCGGTGTCCTCGTCCGGCCATCTCGTGCTGGTGCAGGCGCTGTTCGGCAGCGATGTGGAGACCAACTATATGCTGTTCAACGTGCTGCTGCACTTCGGCACGCTGCTGAGCGTTATCGTAGCGTTCTGGAAGGATATCAAAGAGCTGTTTATCGAGTTTTTCGGCTGGGTGCGCGACGGTTTCAAGATCAACGGCCACCCTTACCGCCGTTTTATCGTTATGCTGCTGATCACGCTTATCCCGATGTTCGCGATTTTGCCGATCGAGAGCAAGCTCGAAGCGGCGTTTTCCTCGCCGCTGTTGGTCGGCCTGATGCTGCTGCTGACTGCGGCGCTGCTGTATTTGTCTGAAAAGGCGCCGAAAAAGCACAAGACCGAGCAGAATGCCAGCTGGCTGGATGCGCTCATCGTCGGCATCGGCCAGATGTTCGCGGTAATCCCCGGCCTGTCGCGCTCGGGCACCACGATCTGCACCGGCCTGTTCCGCGGCTTCTCACGTGAATTTGCCGTGCGCTTTGCGTTCATCATGTCGCTGCCCGTTGTGCTGGGCGCCAACATTCTGGAGATCGCCGACGTGATCCAGGATCCGTCCCTCATGGGCGAGGCGTCGATCGCCTGCTATGTGGTGGGTATCGTAGTGTCCATGGTTTCCGGCCTGGCGGCGATCCGCATGGTCAAGTTCATCACCAACCGCGGCAATTTCCGCCCCTTCGTGGTCTACTGCACGCTGGTCGGCACGATCGCAGTCGTCGCCAGCCTGATCGCGATGGTATAATACTTAATCCGGATGGATAAAAGTCAGGCTTGTCCTGGCTTTTATGCCTTTTGCCCCCAGTAGGGGAAAGGGCCTCCGGTACAGGCTGCCGCCGGGATTGCGCGGCGGCAAAATACAAAAGAGGACTGAAGCGAGGGTAACATCGTTGGCTGCAAAAAAGACTACAAGCAAAAAATCGGCAAAAACCGCGCCGCGCAGCAAGCAGGCGGCCCAGCGCGCGCCCGAGTCCGGGGCAGTGCTATCCCGCGCCGCATGGGGCGCGATCTGGGCAGTGCTCGGGCTGCTTTGTCTGCTGGCCGTTCTTCCGGTTGACGGCGCGCTGCTCGTCTGGGTGCATCGCGGCGTTGGCGCGGTCATCGGCATGGGCAGCTATCTGCTGCCGTTTGCGCTGCTGGCGCTGGCAGGGCTGCTGTTCGCGCGGGAAAAAGGGCCGGTGCGCTTGCGTGGCACCTGCATCATCGCACTGCCCGTGCTGATTGGCAGCATCATTCACGCCTTTACCTGCGCAAATGCGTATGATTTTTCCATGCGGACGCTGCGCGATCTGGTGCAGACCGGCATGGCGGGGGACTCGGGCGGTCTGCTTTCCGGCGGGCTGTATGTTGTGCTCGAATGGGCGCTGTCCTCGGTGGGAGCGCTGATCGTGCTGCTGCTGCTGACTATTGCGGCGATTCTGGCGGCCTGCCGCATCACGCCGCAGGCGCTGGTGGAGATGTTCCGCCCGCCTGCATACGAATATGAGGATGAGGATGAGCGCGCGTATTATGAGGCGCCGCCCAAGCTGCCCAATGTGCATGAGGTTGCAGCGGCACACGCGCAAAAGCGTGAGGAGCGCCGCGCCGGCCGCCGCAAAGCGGATATTGACATCCCACTGGACACTGAACCGCCTGGCGAGGATAAGCCGGGCGAGGACCCGAACGCCCCGCCGCACCGCCGGCGCGGCGGCAAGCCGATCGCACCGGACGAATACCTGCGCTCGCTCAAGGAGGAAACCACGGGCGAGCAGGTGAGCATCCTCGATCTGGTGGAGAACAAGCCGGAGGATGAGGCGGAAGAGCCGCCTGCGGCCGAGGCCAAGCCGAAAAAGGCGGATAAGATGAGCGAAACCGAGCAGGCAGCGCTCAGCGAGCAGATGGACGAGAGTCAGAAAGCGCCCGCACCGGTCTACGACTATCCGCCGATCGACCTGCTGGCGCAGGGCAAACGCGCATCGAACGCGGGCGCGGAGGCCGAGCTCAAGGAGAATTCCGAGTGCCTGATCGACACGCTCGAGTCGTTTAACATTGACGCGCAGATCATCGGCATCGTGCGCGGACCGTCGGTCACGCGGTTTGAACTGTCCATTCCACGCGGCATCAAGCTGTCGCGCATCACCGCCCTGTCGGACGATATCGCGCTGTCGCTCGGCGCGGCCAGCGTACGCATTGCACCCATCCCGGATAAGGTCGCGGTCGGCATTGAGGTGCCGAATAAAGCGGTCAATACGGTCTACATCCGCGAGTGCATCTCCTCGCCCGCGTTTACGGGCGCACGCAGCCGCCTGTCCTTTGCCGTGGGCAAGGACATCACCGGTAAGCCGGTCATCGGCGACATTGCCAAGATGCCGCATCTGCTGATCGCCGGTACGACCGGCTCGGGCAAATCCGTGTGCATCAACTCCATGCTGATCTCCATCCTGTATAAGTCCACGCCTGAGGAGGTCCGCCTGATCATGGTCGACCCCAAGATGGTCGAACTGGGCAACTACAACGGCATCCCGCATCTGCTGATCCCGGTCGTCACCGACCCGAAAAAGGCGGCAGGCGCGCTCAACTGGGCGGTGGGCGAAATGGAGCGGCGCTATAAGCTGTTCGCCGACCATCAGGTGCGCAACCTCACCGGGTATAACGATCTGATGCGCGCGGAAAAAGCCAAGGCTGAACAGGAGGAGGGCGGCAGCCCTGAGCAGTATCAGGTGCTGCCGCAGATCGTGATTGTCATCGACGAGCTGGCCGACCTGATGATGGTCGCGGCAAAGGAGGTCGAGACATCGATCTGCCGCATCGCGCAGAAGGCGCGCGCGGCGGGCATGCATCTGGTCGTTGCGACGCAGCGCCCCTCGGCGGACGTCATTACCGGCATCATGAAGGCGAACATCCCGTCCCGCATCGCATTTGCAGTGGCCAGCCAGATCGAGTCCCGCATCATTCTGGACACGACCGGCGCGGAAAAGCTGATCGGCAAGGGCGATATGCTGTATGCGCCGCTCGGCGGCGGCAAGCCCACCCGCGTGCAGGGCTGCTTTATCTCGTCGGATGAGATCGAAGCGGTGATTGCGCATATCAAGCAGACGAGCACCGCGGAATACAGTGAAGAGATCCTCGAGCACATCGAGCGGCAGGCCGAACAGGTCGACAGCAAGGGCGGCGCTGCCGGTGACCCGGGCGAGGATGAGGACGAGATGATCGAGGAAGCGATCGACGTTATCATGGACTGCCACCAGGCGTCCACCTCTATGCTGCAGCGGCGGCTCAAGCTAGGCTATTCGCGCGCCGCGCGCATCATCGACCAGATCGAGGAACGCGGCATCATCGGCCCGTTTGAGGGCTCCAAGCCGCGTCAGATCCTGATCTCCAAAGAGGAGTGGCAGGAAATGAAATTGCGGCGGCATGACCCCCTCGATTGAAGCCGTGCTGCGCAACGTTTTGCCAGAAGCGGTATGTTGCTTTACACCGGCATAAAAAGTCAGGCGTAAGTCCCGGCTTTTTATTCAATAGGCGCGGCGCGTGTGCGCGCCCGCGCGAAGTACCATTCTATATCATGATCCATTTGTTTCCACAGGAGGGAAAAATATGGCTTTCACCAAAATCAACATTGCAGAGCAGTCCTTTAACCCATTTGAAAAGATCGGCAAGCAGTGGATGCTGATCTCGGCCGGCACGGCGAACAGCTGGAACACAATGACTGCCAGCTGGGGCGGCGTAGGTGTTATCTGGGGCAAGCCCTCTGCGACCTGCTACATCCGCCACAGCCGCTATACCAAGGAGTTTGTGGAGGGCAGCGAGTATTTCACGCTGACTTTCCTCAAGGACGGCCACCGTGACGCACTCAGCCTGCTGGGCTCGAAGTCCGGCCGCGATATGGATAAGATGCGCGACAGCGGCCTGACCTCGATCTTCGTCGACGGCCAGCCTACCTTTGAGGAGGCAGAGCTGGTGCTGGTCTGCCGCAAGCGCTGCAAGAGCGAGATCGCGCCTGAGGATATCCTGCACCAGGAAACCATTGACAAGTGGTATGGAGATCGTGATTTCCACACCATGTATATCGGTGAGATCGTGGCGGCCTATCAGGGCTGAAACCCAAACGTAACCGTTTGTTCACCAAACCTGAACGGATTTGGCGTATAATAATCAGGTAAGGCTGCACGGCCGTCTGGCGGTGTAGCCTGCCCATACCCTGACGCGAAACCGGAGGATAGAACAGTGAAAAGAAAAGTGCTCAGCCTGCTGATGGCGGCCGTTCTGGCGATCGGTCTGCTGCCGACTGCGTTTGCGGGCTATGAGAATTTCAGTGCGCAGGCGGCATATACCGGACAGTTTACCGATGTGCCGGCAGATGAGTGGTATTATGAAAACGTCCGCGCCGCTTATGAATATGGACTAATTGACGGCCGTTCGGAGACCCAATTTGTACCGGACGGCACGCTGACCGTAGCGGAAGCTATTAAGATGGCGGCAACCATACACAGCATTTACCAGACCGGTAGTGCGGATTTTGCAGTATCCGACCCTTGGTATCTGGTTTATGTGGATTATGCGCTGGAGAACGGCATCCTGTCTGCTGCGCGCACGGATTATAACACATCGGCTTCGCGCGCTGTGTTTGCCTCCGTGCTGGCGGGTGCCCTGCCGGCGGATGCGCTGCCGGCAATCAACACAGTGGATAACGGCGCAATCCCGGATATATCCATGAATGCGTCCTATGCGGATGCGGTCTACCTGCTATACCGCGCGGGCGTGCTCACCGGCTCGGACAGCGCAGGCTCATTCCGGCCGGACAGCACCATCAAGCGCAGCGAAGCGGCGGCTATCGTCACCCGTATGGCAGACCCCAACCTGCGCCAATCCATCACCCTGACCGCTGCAATGACAGCGGATGAGATTTTTGCGCAGTGCATTCCGGCGGTGTTCAAGCTGTATTCTTATAATGCGCGCGGCGAACAGCTCGGCGTGGGCAGCGGCGTGGTGATCTCTGCAAACGGCGATGCAGTCACCTGCGGGCATCTGGTCAACGGCGTATCCCGCCTAGTGGCGGAAATGTCGGACGGCATCAAGCGCGAGGTCAGTGTATATGACATGAACGCAGATGAGGATATCGCCTATATCCGTGTGGTAGGCAGCAACATGGCCTACCTGGAGACCTGTGAGACCGTGCAGACGGGCGATAAAGTATATGCACTGGGCTATCCAGGTGGCGGCAATGCGCGGATCACCGCAGGCACGGTAACCGACCCGGCAAACGACGATTATCTGACCCCGCTAATCGAGAGCACGGCGACTGTCATCAGCGGCAACTCGGGCGGCGCGCTGGTCAACAGCAGCGGCCAGCTGGTTGGCATCACGGTCAGCAGCCAAGGTAGCGGTTCACCTTCGTTCTCCGTGCCGATTAGCGCGCTGGAAAGCATGGAGGGTGCGACCGCGGTCTCTCCCGCGGAGTATACCAGCACGCATCGCCCGGATGCGTCGCGCTGCTACACTAATCTGTATCCGGTGCCCGATTTCGGCAAGGTGACCGGCGTGCAGCTGTATGCCAGCACGCGGGACCGCGGCACGACGCAGTTCTATTACCGCCTGTCGGACATTTCGGATCTCAACCGCACGCTGCTGAAGTATTATGCAGCCCTCAATGAGAACACCTTCTACCAGTTCTCGGAGGGTTCGTTTACCTCCTCGGCGGGCTATCTGCTGTCCATCCAACTCTATGAAACAACCTATCAGGGGGAAAACGTGCTGGGCGTATTCGTGTCCGGTATGCAGACCCTGCCTGTCGGCGGCCTTCCCAGGGCCGCCGTTTCTTTTTTGCAGACCGGATGATGGGTGCAGGGAATTGTGCATGAAAGGGCTGGATGCGCAAAAAATCCGGCATATCGTTAGCATTTCACAAAAATGCGTCAGATTGCGGAAGAATACAGAAATTACTCAATTTTTTGTTCAGTAAACATTAAATTTTAAAAAAACAGTAGAAAAGAAATGGCGGATTTCACCGCGCTTTGCATTATTTTCCGTCAAAATGCACAATATATCAGAGGCAAATCGGTGTAATACCACAATGGAACCCAAAGCCGTGCACATGATATAATACGATTGTGTGATTGAAGTGTGTAATAAGAGTAAGCACCAAACGAAACGGAGGAAAAAACCCAAATGAAGAAGTATGTTTACATGTTCCCGGAGGGCAACGGAAAAATGCGTGAGCTGCTCGGCGGCAAGGGTGCCAACCTGGCAGAGATGACCGGGCTGGGCATGCCTGTGCCGCAGGGTTTTACTATCACCACCGAAGCCTGCACCCGGTATTATGAGGACGGCAAGACGATCTATCCTGATATTCAGGAGCAGATCCTTGAGTACCTCGATAAACTCGAAAAAGTTACCGGCAAGACCCTGGGCGACCCGGAGAACCCGCTTCTGGTTTCCGTGCGTTCGGGCGCGCGCGCCTCGATGCCTGGCATGATGGACACCATCCTTAACCTCGGCATGAACGACGAGATCTGTGAGGCGGTTGCCCGATTGACCAACAATCCGCGCTTTGCGCGTGATTCCTACCGCCGCTTCATCCAGATGTTCTCGGACGTCGTCATGGAGCTGCCCAAGTCTACCTTCGAGACCTTCATCGATCAGGTCAAGGAGAAGAAGGGCGTCAAGATGGATAACGAGCTGGACGCGGACGATATGTCCGAACTGATCGTCCTGTTCAAGGATCACTATAAAAAGTCCCTGGGCGAAGAGTTCCCGCAAGACCCCAAGAAGCAGCTGATGGAAGCGGTTCGCGCGGTATTCCGCTCGTGGGATAACCCGCGCGCGAACACCTACCGCCGCATGAACGATATTCCGCATTCCTGGGGCACCGCGGTCAACGTCCAGTCCATGGTATTCGGCAACATGGGCGACACCTCGGGCACCGGCGTTGCATTTACCCGCAGCCCGTCCACCGGCGAAAAGAAGCTGTTCGGCGAGTTCCTGATGAACGCGCAGGGCGAGGACGTCGTGGCCGGCATCCGCACCCCGCAGCCGATCTCCACGCTGGCGGAGACCATGCCGGAGGTTTATCAGCAGTTTGTCGATATTTCCTCCCGCCTGGAAAAACACTACGGCGATATGCAGGATATGGAGTTCACCATTGAAAACGGCAAGCTCTACATGCTGCAGACCCGCAACGGCAAGCGCACCGCGCAGGCCGCACTCAAGATCGCGGTCGACCTCGTGGATGAGGGTGTGTGCACCAAGGAGCAGGCCATGATGAAGGTCGAGCCCAAGCAGCTCGACGCCCTGCTGCATCCGACATTTGTCCCCGCAGCCCTGCAGGCTGCCAAGCCGATCACGTCCGGCCTGCCGGCGTCCCCCGGCGCGGCGTGCGGTGCGGTTTACTTCACCGCTGAAGAAGCGGCGGCTGCTCACAAGACCGGCCTCAAGGTTGTTCTGGTCCGTCAGGAGACCTCCCCGGAGGATATCGACGGCATGGCGGTTTCCGAAGGCATCATGACCGCCCGCGGCGGCATGACCTCGCACGCAGCGGTTGTAGCCCGCGGCATGGGTACCTGCTGTGTTGCAGGCGTCAACGGCATCAAGGTGTCCGAGGCGGACAAGACCCTCACCTTTGCCGACGGCACGGTGGTGCACGAGGGCGATTTCATCTCGCTCGACGGCTCGACCGGCAACGTATACCTCGGCAAGATCGATACCCAGGATGCAGAGCTGACCGGCGACTTCGGCCGCTTTATGGGCTGGGCGGATGAAATCCGCACGCTCAAGGTCCGCACCAACGGCGATACCCCGCGCGACGCTACCCAGGCGCGCAAGTTCGGCGCAGAAGGCATCGGCTTGTGCCGCACCGAGCATATGTTCTTTGACCCCGACCGCATCAAGGCGATGCGTGAAATGATCGTATCCGACACGGTCGAGCAGCGCAAGGCAGCGCTCGCCAAGATCCTGCCTATGCAGCGCGGCGACTTTGAAGCCATCTACCGTGCAATGGGCGGCCTGCCGGTAACCATCCGCCTGCTTGATCCTCCGCTACACGAGTTCCTGCCGCAGGAGGAGGACGACATCCGCGAGCTGGCAAACGAGATGGGCATCCCGTTTGAAAAGCTCCAGGCCAAGGTTGCCGACCTGCACGAGTTCAACCCGATGCTGGGCACCCGCGGCTGCCGTCTGGACGTGCTGTATCCGGAGATCGCTGAGATGCAGACCGAAGCGATCATCTCTGCTGCAATCAACGTCTGGAAGGAAGACGGCCTCAAGATCACCCCGGAAATTATGGTTCCGCTGGTATCCGAGATCAATGAGCTTCGCTTTGTCAAGAAGGTCATCAAGGCCAAGGCGGACGAGCTGATCGAGGCTTCCGGCCTGAAGATGAAGTATATGATCGGCACCATGATCGAGACCCCGCGTGCGGCTGTCACCGCAAACGAGATCGCCGAGGAAGCCGAGTTCTTCTCCTTCGGTACCAACGATCTGACCCAGATGACCTACGGCTTCTCGCGTGACGACGTGGGCCGCATCCTCGAGACCTACTTCGAGAAGAAGATCCTCGAGTCCGATCCGTTTGCCCGCCTAGATCAGGCTGGCGTCGGCAAGCTGATCCGCTTCGCGGTGGCGGAAGGCCGCCGCACCCGTCCGGACATCAAGCTGGGCATCTGCGGCGAGCACGGCGGCGACCTGTCGTCTGTCGAGTTCTGCCACAATGTCGGCCTGAACTACGTTTCCTGCTCGCCCTTCCGCGTGCCGATTGCCCGCCTTGCAGCGGCGCAGGCGCGTGTCAAGGAGCTTGGCATGGCGTAATCGTCCACAAAGATACAAACAAACAGCCCCTGCTTTTAGCAGGGGCTGTTTTCATTTTGGGGACAGCAAAAAGGCCCTGCCGGAGCAGGGCCTTGGCTGCGGTTTAGAACAGGTCGCTGGTATCCAGGACGAGCGCATCCGCTGCGGGTACGCCGCACACGCGGTAATACAGCTCCTCCATCGGAATCCAGCGCGTGGTAAAGGCGGCATAATGCCCACCCTCACGCGCTTGCAGGCGGCGCGCCTGCGCTTCCTTAGAGCAGGTCAGAAAAACCCGGCGCTGGCAGTACGGCGCAAGCGACGGATGGTGGGAATAACTCCCCTCGACCACGGTAAGCAGCGTAGGGGGCAGGGTGATGGTCTTCTGATACTGCTTGTGCTGACAGGAGTAGGCGCGATAGGGGATCGGCTGGCCTGCCAGCGCGGGAGCGAGTGCCTCCGCGCGGAAACGCTCCAGATCCATATTGCCCGCGGGCTGCCCGGCCCAGTCGGCTGCACGCTGTGCAAGCGGCAGGTAAAAATCATCCATGTGCAGGATGTTGCAGCCGAACACATCGTGCAGCAGCGCAGCGAGGCTGCTTTTGCCGCTGCCGCAGCGCCCGTCGATCGCAAGGACAGCAGGTTTCCCTGCCTGAATCAGCCGGGCTGCCTCCAGCAGCACAGGGAAAAAGCCTGCCAGATCGGTGCGGATCACCCGGTAGTGCGGCTGATAGGCTGCGCAGAAAGCGTCGCTATGGTGGACAGGCGGACAGCCTTGTGTTTCCCAGCCGTCCAGCCACGGGTCCATCCCGGGGATGTCAAGCGTCCGCAGCAGCGCAATACGGCGGCGCAGGCCGTCCGCTGTGCCGTGGTACGTCTGCGCAGTGCGGCGCACCAGCGCGGCCAGAACAGGCGCGGCAAGCGATACCTCTGCCTGTGGGTCGAGATGCAGGCGGCTCAGGCCGCTGCCGATCGGTTCGGGTGCACGGGAAGGTGCGCCCGACGGAAGGGAGGCCCACTCGCGCATGAGTGCCGCGGCAATGCCGTCCGCGTCCTGCGTCAGATGGGCGGGGCCGAATTCGCTTTGATAGGCAAGCTTGCCGTAGTCCTGCGGCTGCATGGCGGGATAGCGCGCGGCGTGCTGCCGCACAATGGTTTTCATCTGTTCGATTTCGTTTTCCAAGGGAGTGCCCCCAGTTCTGCAAGATAGGCGCGCGGCTGGGACAGAACTTGCCACAAACCACAGTGCGCCGGGATACGGGCCGTATGGTGCGTCGGCAGAATGCGCCGTATCGCGTTTTCTTTATTATACACTACGGCGCAAACCAATGTAAAGGCAGCCAGTGTGCAACCGAGATCTCTGGAGGGGCAGCGGTGTCAGGCGGTTTTGTGGGAAAATGCACCTGGTTCGAAAAAAGGAGCAGAAAAGCGGGGAGGTGCCCTGCTGCCGGAAGCCGGTTCGGGTGAAGAAAGATGCGCCTGCTTTCCACACCATAATTTGCGATCAGTTCGCATATTGACAAAACGGACGAGTTAGTTTATGATAATTTGCGAATAGATCGCAAATCAGGGGGCGGGACAAATGGCAGTCTATTGGACAAAGCAGCGCAAGCGGCTGCTGGAATACCTTGCGGCGCACCGGGACGAGCAGGTCACGGCGCAGCAGATCGCCCAGGACCTGACCGCGGATCAAATCAGCATCAGCGCGGTTTACCGCAACCTGGCCGCGTTGGAGGAAAAGGGGTTTGTCAAACGATGCGTCCGCGAGCACACGCGGGAATGCTTTTATCAATACACCGCCGCAGAGGCGTGCAGGGATCATCTGCATCTGTCCTGCCTGCTCTGCGGCAAGAGTATCCATCTGAGCAAACGCGAAACCGAACAGCTGATCCAAAGCACGCTGGAAAGCACCGGCTTTCAGATCAAGCGGTCGGAGACCATTCTCTATGGCATTTGCGCGGCTTGCAGAAAACAGTAGAAAGAGGTGAGCAGGATGAATAGGAAAACACGGCTTCTGTCGCTGCTGATGGCGGCGCTGCTTGCGTTTGCCCTGCTCTGCTCGGTTCTGTTTATGGCGGTGGAAGCCCACCACGACTGCACCGGACAGGACTGCCCGGTTTGCCAGCAGCTCAGCGCCTGCGGGCATATGCTGAAAACCGCAGCAGTGTCCGCCTGCGCTGCGGTCTTTGCCGCTGCGCTTCCCCTGCTGGTCTGCATGATTTTTTCGGTTCGCACAGCGCCTGTGCAGGCCGACACACTGGTTACGCGCAAGGTCAAACTTTCGGATTAAACAGCAGAAAAACAAGGGTCAGGCCGGTTCCGCGGGGACGGGCTGCTGTGGTGCTGCCACAGACCCTTGTATTTTTGCGCCCTTTTTTGAGTTTTTATCGATCCGGAGGTTTATCCATATGATGAAAAGAATTATTTGCGCGCTTTTGGCGCTGACTTTAGCCGCAGGCTTTTTGGCCGGGTGCGGCAAACACACAGCAAGGGATACAGAAAAGGAGAATACCGGGCTGCGTATCGTCACCACGATTTTTCCCGCGTATGACTGGGTGCGTACGCTGCTCGGCGACAAGGCGGAAGAAGCCGAGCTGACCATGCTGCTGGACAATGGGGTGGATTTGCACAGCTATCAGCCCACAGCAGAGGATATGGTCCGCATCGCGGACTGCGACCTGTTCATCCATGTGGGCGGCGAATCGGACGCGTGGGTGGATGCTGCGCTGGAGGGCACTGCCAATCCCGACCGGCGGGTCATCAACCTGATGGATGTGCTGCGCGACAGCATCAAAACCGAGGAGGCAAGACCCGGCATGCAAGCCGAGCACGGCCATCACCACGGCTATTCCCGCTTTGCCGACAGCGACGTGCAGGACAGAACCCTAGCGGACTGGACCGGCAGCTGGCAATCCGTCTATTCGTTTTTGCAGGATGGGACACTGGATGCCGTGATGGCGCGCAAGGCGGAAA
This sequence comes from uncultured Agathobaculum sp., assembly GCF_944384765.1. Taxonomy (GTDB): domain Bacteria; phylum Bacillota; class Clostridia; order Oscillospirales; family Butyricicoccaceae; genus Agathobaculum. Next base: position 31,961 of record NZ_CALWUM010000005.1, read on the forward strand.
ACGGGAACAAAACCGCAGAGGAATACCGCGCCTATTACCAGACCGGCTACCGGACCGATGTGGAAAAAATCAACATCGATGGGGAAACCGGTACGATGGAGTTTATCAGAAACGGTGTGTCCGCCAGGGCGGCGTATCAATACAGGGGCTATCAGGTTTATGATTATGCCTCGGGCAGCCGCGGGGTGCGCTACTTCTTTGAGGCGGCCGGCGGCGACAAAGCTGCGCCGCGCTATGTCCAGTTCAGCGACCACGGGATCGCGCCGGGGAAAGCAGAGCATTTCCATATTTACAGCGGCAACGATGGCTTTGACGCGCTGTCGCAGGAAATGGAAAACTGGCCGACGTATTACCCGTCCGAGCTGACCGGCGGGGAGATCGCAGCGGAGATGCTCGAGCACGAGCAAAAGGAGTATGACGAGCATGTGTGGCTTTCGCTGAAAAATGCCCGGACGCTTTGCAGCGCGATCGCTGCGGCGCTGGGGGAGCTCGACCCGGACAACCAGCAGGCCTATGCCGCCGGCGCCGCGGACTATCTGGCACAGCTCGATGCGCTGGATGCGCGGTATCAGCAGGCTGCTGAACAGGCGGCCCGGAACACCCTGCTGTTTGCCGACCGTTTTCCGTTTCGCTATCTGGTGGATGATTACGGCCTGAATTATTACGCGGCTTTTGCAGGCTGCTCAGCAGAGAGTGAAGCCAGTTTTGAAACCGTGTCCTTTCTGGCCGGTAAGGTGGATGCGCTCAAGCTGCCGGTTGTGCTGACCATCGAGGGGCAGCAGCACAAGATCGCGCAGACGGTTGTGCAGAACACCAGGGAGAAAAACCAGGCGATCCTGTCCATGGACTCCATGCAGGGCACAACCGCTGCGGACGCGGCGGGCGGCGTCACCTACCTGTCGGTGATGGAGCGCAATCTGCTGACGCTGCAGCAGGCGCTGGGCTGAGGGGAGGAGACACAATGGTGCAACTGATTTGTCAAGACCTCTCGGTCGGTTATGAGGGAAAGCGCGTGCTGCAGGCGGTCAGCTTTGCGGTCCGCGCGGGCGACTATCTCTGTGTGGTGGGTGAAAACGGTTCCGGCAAGACCACACTGCTGAAAACCATCCTCGGCCTGCAGCCGCCCATCAGCGGCAGCGTTTGCCTGCAGGGCGGCTTGCAGCACAAGGAAATCGGCTATCTGCCGCAGCAGACCGACGTGCAAAGAGATTTCCCGGCATCTGTGCGGGAGATCGTCCTTTCCGGGTGTCAGGGGCGCTGCGGTATCCGCCCTTTTTATAACAGAGCGGAAAAACAGCTGGCGGCAGATGCAATGCGTAAGCTGCAGATCGAACACCTGGTCAAGCGGTGTTACCGTTCACTTTCCGGTGGACAGCAGCAGCGGGTCCTCCTGGCCCGCGCGCTGTGCGCCACACGAAAGATGCTTGTCTTGGACGAGCCGGCATCCAGCCTTGACCCCGGGGCTGCGGCAGAGCTGTATGCGCTGCTCGAACGCCTGAACCGGGAGGACGGCATCACGATCATCATGATTTCCCACGATATGTGGGCGGCCTCCCGCTATGCCAGCCATATCCTGCATCTGGGTTCTGCGCGCTTTTTTGGCACCAGAGCCGCGTATCAGGATGCATTCCCGCACGCGTTTGCAGGCGTGCCGCGCAGAGAGGGGGATGCGCTGTGACCGATATACTGGAAAAACTCTCGCTCTACTGGGACTATCCCTTTGTCCGCTATGCGCTGGCCGTAGGTGTGCTGATCGCCCTGTGTGCTTCGCTGCTCGGTGTCACCCTGGTGCTTAGGCGGTTTTCCTTTATCGGGGATGGGCTATCCCATGTGGCCTTTGGCGCAATGGCTGTCGCGGCCGTGATCGGGCTGACAGACGATATGCCGCTGACGCTGGGCATTACAGTGCTGTGCGCCATCCTTCTGCTGCGCTCAGGCCGGCGTACGAAAATCAGGGGGGATGCTGCCATTGCGATGCTTTCGGTGGGCGCGCTGGCGGTCGGCTATTTGCTGATGAACCTGTTTTCCACCTCCTCCAACCTTTCCGGGGACGTATGCAGCACGCTGTTTGGCTCGACGTCGATCCTGACGCTGAGCAAAACCGAGGTATGGCTGTGTGCGGGCCTGTCCGTCGTCGTGGTGGCGGTGTTTGTCCTGTGCTACAACAAAATCTTCGCTGTAACCTTTGACGAGGCTTTTGCGCAGGCAGCCGGGACGAAGGCCGGACTGTATCAGCTTTTGCTTGCTGTGATCACCGCGGTCGTGATTGTGCTGGCTATCAATCTGGTGGGATCGCTGCTGATCTCGGCGCTCGTCGTCTTTCCGGCGCTGTCGGCTATGCGGGTTTATCAGAATTTCCGCGCGGTGACGGTCTGCGCCGCTGTGTTGTCCGTCGCCGGCGCGGTCACCGGCATGCTGATTTCCATTCTGGGCGGGACGCCTGTGGGCGCGACCATTGTCGCGGTGGATTTGGCGGTGTTTCTAGGCTTTTGGATGATAGGACGCGTGACAGGAGGTGTATCGGGATGAAAAGAGTGATTTGCCTGCTGCTTGCCGCATGGATTGCGGTGCTGTCCTGCGCCTGCGGGGCGTCCGCCGGCTCCGATGCTGCGGTTCCGGCCGTTGACGCGCCTGCCGTCCCCGGTGCAGACGAGCCGGGTTCCGCCGCGCAGCCTGCGCTGCCGGAAGCGGAAAACAGCCCGGCCGCCACCGCGCCCGCGGAGCAGGAGCGGCGTGCGCAAATTGATGTCGATTTGACCGAGATGAGCAGTACGATGGTCTTTGCAGAGGTTTACAACATGATGGTAAATCCCGAGCAGTACATCGGCAAAACCATCAAAATGAAAGGTATGCTGGACTATTCTGAGGACCCGGAAACCCGGGAGCCGCATTTCGCCTGTGTCATAGCGGATGCTACTGCCTGTTGTGCACGGGGTGTTAAATTCATCCCATCCGAACGGTATACCACGCCGGAGGATTACCCGGAACCCTATACCGAAATCACGATCCGCGGCACGTTTGAGGTTTATGGAGAGGGTATTTTTCAATATTTCAGAATTGCAGATGCCGAATGGCTGGACGTGCCCGGCTGAGTGTCCGGTGGCCTGCCGTCCTGTCGGATGTCGCAGCTATCTGTTTGTGCTGATTCTGCCGTCCCTTCGATGTATCGGAGGGACGGCTTTTTTATGGGGTTATTTCTGCCGGTGTGACCGGATGTGGTCAAGATCCGCGGCAAGAGGCCGGAACAGTGTGGGGGATGCTGGACGCCGCGTGCAGTCAGGGGCGGAAAGGAGGCCGAAAAGCAGAGCGGCACAAGTGTGAAGTCCTGTGCCGCAAGAGCGAACCGCACCGTGCGGCAGCATAAAATGAGATGAGGGCGTGGGCTACACAGAGCGGCCTGCCCCCTCGCAGTACAGAAAAGGAGGCAGCTATGAACATCAAGGTAAGGATTAAAAACCCCGTGTTCTGGGTGCAGGTTATCCTGGGTGCATTTGCGACCGCGCTGGCCTATGCGGGCCTGACGGCGGCAGATCTGACCAGCTGGGCGGGCGTGTGGGAGATCATCCGCGGCACGGTGAGCAACCCGTACTGCCTGTTCCTGATCGCGAGCAACGTGTGGTCGGCGCTCAACGACCCGACCACCAGCGGCGTGACGGACAGCGACCGGGCGAAATCCTACACAGAACCCTTGCAGAAATGACAAAAGCCGCCCGAAAAGGCGGCAAAATACGTTGAATTGAGACAGAACGGCGCGCGATGGTATAATAAATCGGGCGCTGTCGTTCCCAGCGGCGGGCGGCCGTCCACTCCTTGCGAAAGGGGTGGTGCGTATGAACATGAAATTCATAAGGATTTCAATATGTGCAGCAATCCTGTTACACATTTTTGTTACATATGCAAAGTAGCCGCCCCTCCGACCAAGAGTTAGCGGCTACTTTGTAGCAATTACCTCGGGTCAGCCGTCTGCCGGCAGCGCCCCTTCTATCAGATATTATACCACACGCTCCGCCGAAGTCAAGGCGGGGCATTTTCTTTGCCCCGGGAGAGGAGGCAGCTATGAAGATATTACTCATTGCGGGCCACGGCGGCACGCCCTACGACCCGGGCGCGGTTGGCAGCGGCTACACCGAGGCGGTCGAGACGCGGCGCATGGCAAACGCGGTTGCGCCGCTGCTGCGGGCGTACGGCTTTGATGTCCAGTTGTACGACCAGAGCAAGGACGCCTACAAGGTGGTCACGCAGGGCGGCTCTCTGCCGCTCACCGGCGTGTCCTACGTGCTCGAGTTTCACCTGAACGCGGCCGCGAACGATCCGAACGGAAACGGCGTCACCACCGGCACGGAGATCTTCGTGCACACCAGCGAAGCGGGGATCACGGTCGAGCAGGCCATCCTGCGGCGTATCGCAGCACTGGGATTTAAGAACCGCGGGGTCAAGCGGTCGAGCGGGCTGGCCGTGCTCAAGCATGTATTCAAGCGCGGCGTAAGCCATGCGCTGATTGAGACGTGTTTTATCGACGATTTGGACGATATGCAGCTGTACGGCGCGAAGTTTGCGCAGATCGCGCAGGCGATCGCGGACGGCGTGGCCGAGGGCTTCGGCAAAACTGTGCAGCAGACCGCACCGGAGAAGGAGGACGACGAGATGGTCGAGAAGAAAACAATTCAGCTGGACGGCAGCAACTATACCTGCTCGTGTATTGTCAAGAGCGGCGAGCACTATGTGCGCCTGCGCGATTTTGAGCAGGCCGGTTATGACGTGACCTATGACGCTGGTACGCAGACGCCCGGCATTGCCGCGCCGCAGACGCGAACTACGGCCACTGAGAGTGATGAGGTGCAGGCAGCGGCCGGCAAGGTGCAGACCACTTGCGGCCTGGAAGAGCGCACGATGGACTACCTGCTTCGGTATGAGTACGGCGACGACCTGCTGAAAAAGCTCGCCGCCGCGCTCGGCTGAGCGGCAATAACCGCAAAATCCCCCGGCGCATTTTTGCGCCGGGGGATTGTACGATGCGTTCAGTTTGTTCAGTCGACCTTGACCGTCCAGCCAAGCTCGTCCGGCAGGGTGCCCCACTGGATACCGGTCAGGGTATCATACAGCTTGTGGGTCAGCTCACCGATTTCACCATTGTTGATATAAGCGACATCGTCTTCATAACGCAGCTCACCGACCGGGGAGATAACCGCCGCGGTGCCGGTGCCGAATACCTCTTCGAGCTTGCCGTCCTTGGCAGCCTGCATGACGTCGGCAATCGGCAGGCGCTCCTCGGAAACCGGCACGCCCCAGTGCTTGAGCAGGTCGATGCAGCTCATGCGGGTGACACCCGGCAGAACCGTACCCACGCAGGGCGCCGTGTAAACCGTGCCGTCAATCTTGAAGAAGCAGTTCATCGAGCCGACTTCCTCGACATACTTGTGCTCGACGCCGTCCAGCCAGAGGGTCTGCTCGTAGCCGAGTTCATGCGCCTTAACCTGGCTGATCAGGGAAGCCGCGTAGTTGCCGCCGCACTTGGTAAAGCCGGTGCCGCCCGGGCAGGCGCGGGTGTATTCATCCTCTACAAAGATCTTGACCGGGTTGATGCCGGTGGAGTAGTATGCACCGACCGGCGAGCACACGATGATGAACTGGTGCGTCTTGGACGGGCGCACGCCGAGGTGCGGCTCGGTCGCGATGACAAACGGGCGGATATACAGGCTGGTGCCCGGCGCGTGCGGCACCCAGTCGCTGTCAACCGAGACGAGCGCCTTGACCGCCTGGATGAAATCCTCAACCGGCAGGCTGGGCAGGCACATACGGTGGTTGGTGTTGATCATACGCTGGGCGTTTTTGTCCGGGCGGAACAGCTGGATCGAGCCGTCCGGTGTACGGTATGCCTTGAGGCCCTCAAAGGACTCCATCGCGTAATGGAACACCATGGCCGCAGGATCGAGGGACAGCGGGCCGTAGGGAACGATACGCGCGTCATGCCAGCCCTGCTCCTCATCGTGGTCGATGATCAGCATGTGGTCGGTATAGTATACGCCGAAGCCGAGGCTGGACTCATCCGGCTTGGGCTTTTTGTTGTTCGTGAGCTGTGTCTTGATCTGCAGCATGGTGGATTCACTCTTTCTTTCATAGTTTTGAGAAGGCGGTCTTTGGGCTGCCGCTGGGCACTGCCGACTCGCCGCCTCCGTCTTTTATTATAGCACTTTGCCTTGATAAAGCAAGGCGTTTTTGCGTGCAAAGGGTGACAAACCCGCCGTGGTTTGCTATAATATGTTCGTATGATTTGCTGAAAGGGGGCGTCCGCCTATCAAGAGCATCCTAAAAAAACTGCTGGCTGCTGTGCTGTGCGCGGCGCTCATGATCCAGCTTTTGCCGGCGCCGGCCGGCGCAGTCACGCTGACCGCAGTGAACGATACACTGTTGCCGCTCGATGACAGCACCATGCCTACCCGTATGGGCGGCGAGCTGTATGTGCCGTACAGCGTTTTTTCCTCGCTTGGGGTTTCCACATCCAGCGAGGGCAGTGTGCTCAATATGAGCGCAAACGGGCAAACGCTCAGCTTCTCTGTCGATGAGGGCTATGTATACGACCAAAACCTGAACAGCTACACCTCCCCGGCATACAGCATGAACGGCACGGTTTATGTGCCGGTCCAGCTTTGCTGCGGTAAATTCGGCCTGGGTTACTCCACTATCTCGGTGGCGGGCGAGACTGTCCTGCGCGTGACGGACGGCACCGCACAGAGCGACTCCGGCTTTGCCGCGGCCAAGTCCGGCGAGATCGAAAGCGCGATCAATGCCTATTACGGCATCCCGGACACACAGCCCGAGCAGAACGGCGGCCGTCCGGAAACAGGCGGGAGCCAGGCGGAGAATCCGCCCACGCAGCCGGCGGAGGAACCCATCCCCGAGGTAGAGGAGCAGCCCTCGCAAAAGCCGGCGGGCGTATATCTGGCGTTTTTCGGCGCGCCGAACAGCAACACCACAGCTGTGCTGGATGCGCTGAACAGCGCGGGGCGGCAGGCTGCATTTTTCCTGCCGGTGGACACATCGACCTGGGTGGATGACACCGTGCGGCGCATTGTGGCAGAAGGGCATACACCTGCGCTGCTGCTCGATGCGGACAGCACGGCCGATGCGGTCGCATTGACGCAGAGCCTGTCGGCGGCCAACGAGCGGCTGACCCTGCTGACAGGTGTTTCCACGCGCATTGTCTCCAATGCGGATGGCTGCAGCGCACTGAGCGATGCGCAGCGCACCGCGCTGACCCAGGCCGGCTACCGCCTGTGGGACGCCACCTTTGACTGCGGCGATGAAACCCAGTCCGCTGCCCGGGCCTATGCCACGACCGCGCAGTATTTTGCCGCAACCAGTTCGGTTGTTGTGGTCGAGCTGCACCACAGCCGCGCGACCGCGCAGACCGTGCAGTCGCTGACCGCCTATATGACCCGGCAGGGGATCACCTCCCTGCGCATCACACTGAGTGCCACGCCGATCGGCGGCGTTTAACAGACAAAAACACCCGAACACCCGCAAGCAAACTTGCGGGTGTTTTGCATTCTGCATGGGTGATCAGAACAGGTGCAGCTGCAGTTCGGCCAGGTTGACGATTTCCAGCCCGCTCTGCCCGGCCATGCGAACGGTCTGCGCTGTGCCGCCGCTTCGGCCGTCGAAATAGCAGATCAGTAGGGAAGAAGCGGCCACCATAAAGCGGTTGCGTGCGGCATAGCAGCCGGCGTAATACTGCCGTGCGAGCGCATAGACCCGGTCGGCTGCGAGCAGGCAGCGGTTAAACCGGCGCTTCCAGTCGGGCGGATAGCGGTCGGCCTGCTGGTCGAACGGTACAGCGCACAATAGCTGCACGGGCAGCTGCGCCCGCGCGCGCAGCACGGCTTCGGCCGCCCACAGGTCGAACCCGGTGGACATGCCGGAGAGAAAGCGCGTATAGCCGCGCGCCGCGGCATCGCAGACCGCGCGGTCGAGCGCGGTTTCCAGCATCCGCACGGCGGATAAATCGTCCGCACGGAACGGCATTTTTTCGATGCGGTAGCCGGAAAAGCAACAGGTTTCGCTGCGGTGATCCTGCATGATGCGTCCCCTCCAATCGAACAGGTGTTCTATTTATGCCAGTATACACCCGCGGCGCACAAAACGCAAGTTGTAAAACGCCCAAAAAACTGGTACAATATGCTATACCAGAAACCGCGGAAGGAGGGGCGCCATGAACGGGCAAAACCGGCTGCTTTATCTGGCCAAGCGCATGGTTTACCGCTATTTTGCGGACGGAATTCCGCAGGCAGCGGCTGAACTGTCCTACTTTCTGCTGTTTTCCGTGTTCCCGCTGCTCATGTTTATCAACTCGATCCTGGCGCAGCTGGATATCTCGATCGAGGGGATCGAGCCGGTGCTCGAGATGTTGCCGCGCAGTCTGCGGCAGCTGATCACAGGCTATCTGATGCAGCTGTCTGGCACGCCGTCGTTCAGCCCCATGCTGATCGGCATTGGACTGACGCTGTACTTCCTCTCGCGCGCGGTGCGCTCGATGATGCGCACGGTCAACGATATCTACCATGTCGAGATCACGCGCGGCATGGTACGCGAGGTGTTGATCTCGCTGGGGATCACGGCGGGCTTTCTGGTTTCGGTGGTGTGCAGCTTTGTGCTGGTCGTTGCAGGCAGGACGCTGCTCCGCCTGCTGCCGCAGGCGTTTCCCATCCCCCAGACCGCGCTGGATGTGACGCATGACGCCGGTTTCTGGGTGATGATCGCGTTTATTTTTGTGTTCCTCATGCTGTTCAACCGCGTTGTACCCAACCTGCACCTCAAGTTCCGGGAGGTGTGGCCGGGGGCGCTGTTTTCGCTGCTGGCCTGGGTTTTTGTCTCATGGGCGTTTTCGTTTTATGTGGATAACCTGGCGCAGTATTCCGTGCTGTATGGCTCGCTTGGTACGATCATCGTGCTCATGCTGTGGCTGTATATCGTCAGCATGATTCTGCTCATGGGGCCGCAGCTCAACCACACGCTGGTTGTCATGCGGCTGTACCGCCTGGAAACCCACAAACATTTTGACTGACCACCATCTATGCTGTTCCCATCCGCAGGGATGAAAATGAAACATACAGGAGGATAAGAAGGATGAAGGTAGTAGCAATCAATGGTTCGCCGCGCAAGGGCGGCAACTGCGCGCAGATGCTCGAGGTGCTGGGTAAGGTGCTTGAGAGCGAGGGCATCGAGTTTGAGGTGTGCCAGCCCGGTGCAAAGGTGCACCCGTGCATGGCGTGCTATCACTGTCTGAACAACAACACGCTGCGCTGTGTGCAGGATGACGACGGCGTCAACGAGATCATCGCCAAGTGCATTGAGGCGGACGGCATCGTGCTCGCCTCGCCAGTTTACCACGGCGGCATCGCGGGCGGCATGAAGTGCGTGCTCGACCGCCTGATGCTGGCGGCCGGCTGCGGCGATAATCAGCTGCACCACAAGGTGGGTGCGGCGCTGTGCACGCTGCGCCGTTCGGGCGGCATGGAGACCTACCAGCAGCTGCTTGGCACGATGAATGCGATGGAGATGATCCTCGTGACCTCGGACTACTGGAATGCGGTGCACGGCGCAGACCCGGGCGAGGTCAAGCAGGATATCGAGGGCATGGAGGTCATCGAAAAGCTCGGCCGCAACATTGCCTGGATGCTCAAGGTGATCGACAAGGCGGGCATCCAGCCGCCGGAGACCCATGCGCGCACGATGTTCAACTACATCCGATAACTTCGAGCGAAAGGCAAGCCTTCCGCTCGATTGGGGATGCACCGCGGCTGTGCCGCGGATGCGTCCCAAGCTACGCAAAGTTCCGATAAGCGAAACTTTGCTGTGCAATTGAATAAAAAGGCAGGCGCATGTCCTGCCTTTTTATAAACCCGGACACGGCTGTGTCCGGGTTCTGTTTTATGTTGCACGGTGCAGAAATGAGATTGCATTATGGAAAATTTATTTTATAAAATGCAATATATACTTGACATAATGGAAGGCATATCATATACTGTAAGCACAAGAGAGGTGAGCGCATGAAAAACAAAAAGCTCAAGCTCGCGCGGGTGGAAAAGGACCTGTCACAGGCCGAGCTGGCGGAAAAGGTCGGCGTGACGCGCCAGACCATCGGCCTGATCGAGGCCGGCGGCTATAACCCGACGCTTAACCTGTGCATTGCGATCTGCAAGGCGCTGGACAAAACACTCGATCAACTTTTCTGGGAGGATCACTGAGGTGAAACAGATCAGAACATGGGTACAGAACATCAGTCGTGCGCAGCAGGAGCAGATGCTGCTGCTGGCCGGCGCTGCTGCAGCCGTCATGCTGCTGCTTTTGTAAGGAGGAGAACACAATGAAGCTGTTTCGCAAAGCAAAGGACGAGCGGGTGGTCGCCGAGGTCAACCGCGTTTATAAAATCGGGTTTTATGTTTTAACCTTCGGTATTTTGGCCGATCTGGTGCTGCAGATGTCCGGCTTTGATATGCAGGTCGAGGTGCTGCGCGGGGCGAACCCCACCAGTTTCAATCTGTTGGAATTTGCCATTTTGATGCTGGCGCAGTTTGTCTGCATTGCGCTCATGGCCCGCAAGGGCCTGATGGATGACAACGCCTATGCTGAAGCCGACCGCTATCCGTGGAAGCACTATCTGGTGCAGGGTGTGCTGGCGGGTCTTGCCGCGGCTGTCGTCGTCTGCGCGGTGCAGTATGGCAGCGGCGCGGTGTGGGCGTCCATGGGGCTGCGCGTTATCCTTCTGGTGTTTGCCGCCCAGCTGCTATTCCTGGTGCCCGTAACGGCCGTGCTCGTGCTGCTGCTGACCTATGTGAGCTTCCGCTATGCAGCACAGCGCCGCCGCAAAAAGGCAGAACAGCTGGAGGACGATGGGGACTAAGCGCGCAAAGTTTCCCTTTTCTGCTGTGGAAAAGTTCACAGATTATTAACAGTATGTTACCGAATTGTCGTTGAAGGCTTGCACTTTTCCAGATAAAATAATATACATGGAGTAGTATACCCTGGAAAAGGAGGACGCAATAGCAATATGATAACAGAACAGGATGTTTTGCAGGTAACGCCGCGCGTGGAAGCGCTGGCCGGGCTGTGCCGGCAGCATGATCTGATCGACGCGCGGCTTTATAAGGAATATGATGTCAAACGCGGCCTGCGCGATGTAAACGGCGAAGGCGTGCTGGCCGGACTGACCAATATTTCGGATATTATCTCCAAAAAGGAAGTGGACGGCAAGCTGGTCCCGTGCGACGGCGAGCTGTACTACCGCGGTATCCGCATCAACGATCTGGTAAACGGCTTTATGAAGGACGGCCGCCGCGGCTATGAGGAAGTTGCTTATCTGCTGCTGTTCGGCGAGCTGCCGGACGCCAAGCGGCTGAGCGAGTTCAAGAACCTGCTGGCGCAGGGCCGCACCCTGCCGACCAACTTCACGCGCGACGTCATCATGAAGGCGCCCACGCGCGATATGATGAACAGCCTGTCACGCAGTGTGCTGACGCTGGCCTCCTATGACGACAAGGCGGACGACATCAGCCTGCCTAACGTGCTGCGCCAGTGCCTGATGCTGATTTCGGTGTTCCCAATGCTGGCGGTGTATTCCTATCACGCCTATAACCACTACGAGTGCGGCGGCAGTATGTATATCCATTATCCGTCGGACAGCCTGTCCACCGCGTCCAACTTCCTGCGCATCCTGCGCCCGGATATGAAGTATACGCCGCTCGAGTCCGCGGTGCTCGATCTGGCGCTTGTGCTGCATATGGAGCACGGCGGCGGTAATAACTCGTCGTTCACCACGCACGTGGTCACCTCGTCGGGCACGGATACCTATTCCGCGATCTCGGCCGCGCTCGGCTCGCTCAAAGGCCCCAAGCACGGCGGCGCGAACTACAAGGTGGTGCAGATGTTCGAAGACCTGAAAAAGAACGTGACCGACACCACGGATGAAGAGGCGGTCGCGGACTATCTGGTGCGGCTGCTGCGCCGCGAGGCGTTCGACCACAAGGGCCTGATCTATGGCCTGGGCCACGCGGTGTACTCGATTTCCGACCCGCGCGCACAGGTGTTCAAGTCCTTTGTCGGCCAGCTGGCGCACGAAAAGGGCAGGGACGCGGATTTCGACCTGTATTCCCGCGTCGCGCGTCTGGCGCCTCAGGTGATCGCCAAAGAGCGCCATATTTACAAGGGTGTTTCCGCAAACGTGGATTTCTACTCAGGCTTTGTGTATTCCATGCTCGGCCTGCCGCCCGAGCTGTATACGCCGGTGTTCGCCATCGCGCGTATTGTCGGCTGGAGCGCGCACCGGCTGGAGGAGCTGGTCAATACGGACAAGATCATCCGCCCGGCCTACCGTTGTGTGCAGCCTGCGGTGCCGTATGTGCCGCTGGGCAGCCGGTAATAGCAAAACAAAGCGCAGGAGACCCCTGCGCTTTGCAGCATGATAACGGAATATGAGGAGGAAAAGGTTATGCAAACGATCGGTTTTATCGGCGTGGGCGTGATGGGGCGCTCGATGGTGAAAAACCTGCTCAAGGCGGGCTACGAGGTCGCGGTCTACTCGCGCACCAAGTCCAAGCTGACCGGTTTTCTGGCGGAGACCGGTGTGCAGTGGTGCGACACCGCGGCGGACTGTGCCGCGGGGCGTGATATTGTGATCACCATGGTTGGCTATCCGCAGGATGTCGAGCAGGTCTACTTTGGCGAAAACGGCATTATTGATGCTGCCCGGCCGGGCGCCTATCTGATCGATATGACGACCACCGATCCCCGGCTTTCGGTGCGCATCACCGAAGCGGGCAAGGCGCGCGGCCTGCATGTGCTGGATGCACCGGTTTCGGGCGGCGACACGGGCGCGAAAAACGGTACGCTGTCCATCATGGTCGGCGGCGAGCAGGCGGATTACGAGGCCTGTCTGCCGGTGCTGCAGGCCATGGGTACGCAGATCGTCTATGAAGGCCCGGCGGGTGCAGGCCAGCACACCAAAATGGCCAACCAGATCGCCATCGCGGGCACGATCGCGGGCGTATGCGAAGCACTGACCTATGCTGAGCGCGCGGGGCTGGATCCGGACAAGCTGCTCGCCAGCATTTCCAAGGGCGCGGCCGGTTCGTGGCAGATGGAAAACCTGATGCCTAAGATGGTCCGGGAGGACTATGCGCCGGGCTTTTTTCTCAAGCACTTCATCAAGGATATGAAAATCGCCCAGTCGCAGGAGGGTTCGCTGCCCATCCTCGAAAAGGTGTGCGCGATGTACGGCGATCTGGAGGCTGAGGGCATGGGCGACCTCGGCACGCAGGCGCTGATCCGCCACTACCGCGGGAAGTAATGCCGCAGAATATCACAAAAGCCGCAGGCAGTGCCTGCGGCTTTTGCTGTGCTGTTGTTTAATACTCGACCTTGACGGCCTTGCCGGAGTGGAACGAATCCGTAATCGCATAGGTGACGACGGTCGCCTTGGTGCCGTCGTATACGGTCAGCTCAGGCTTGCGGTCGTTCTGCACGCAGTCGATGAAATCGACCATCTCGAGCAGATAGGCCTCCGCGAAGCGCTGCGGGAAGTTCTCAACGATCTCCTGCCGTGCGCCATACTGGTCGTAAACCATCACGCGGTCCTTCCACGGCACACCCGCCACACGCAGATGGCCCTCGGTGCCGACGACCTCGGTCTCGGTGTGGTAGCCGTGCGGTGCCGTGCGGCCAACGTGCAGGAAGGCGACCGTGCCGTTGTCGAACTTGAGCATTGCCATGCCGGTCTCGGTGTCGCCGTTTTCCTTAAATTCAGGGTGCTTGAAGGTCGTGCCTGCAGCGTAGACCTCGGTTACCTCGCCACCGAGGAACCAGCGCATCAGGTCGATGTCGTGCGAAGCAGCATCGATGAAAATACCGCCCGAGGTTTTGGAGAACTTGATGCAGCTCTCGACCAGCGCCTCGGGGTCCAGGCCGGTCGCCTTGACCAGATAGGGCTTGCCAATCTGGCCGGCGTCCACCTTGGCCTTGGCATCCGCATACGAGGGATCGTAGCGGCGCATAAAGCCGAGGAAGAATACCTTGTCCGGATGGCGCTCGACCGCTGCCTCGGCGCGCTTGCACTCCTCGAGCGAGCAGCCGAGCGGCTTGTCGGTGAACACATGCTTGCCCGCGTCGAGCGCGTACTCGATCATCCAGCAGTGCTCGGGCGAGGAGGATACGATAACAACCGCCTCGATGTCCGCCTCATCGACCATCTTCTTGTAGTCGGTGGTGACGAAATCCACCTTAAGATAGTCCTTCGCCCAGTCCAGCTCTTTCTGCTCGAGCGAGCAGGCGGCTTTCAGCTGGCAGCCGGGGATCTTGAACGCCAGATTTTCCGCATGGACCGATCCCAGGCGGCCCAGGCCGACGATGCCGACTTTGACTTCTTTCATAGTGTTTCTCCTTTGTAATTGGAATTATTTTCTCTCATTTGCGACCAAATGGGCCGCTTTCCTCTCCGTTCATCATCATACCATGGTGCGCGCGCCGGCGCAAGCCAAAACGACCAAAGCGGAACAGGTTTTTGCGCGTTTTTTGGTCAGTTTAGCAGTCGGGTTACGCGGGTGATAAAATATTGCCGCTCATTTAACAAAATATTCATAAACGGCACTTGACTTTGTATGCGGGCAGTGGTAAATTTAATTTAGCACTCGGGGGAATGGAGTGCTAAGCCAAAGGAAAGGAGTCCGCTTCGGTGGAGCTTTCAGAACGTAAAAAGCAAATATTGAAGGCAATCATTGGCGATTATATCCGCACGGCTGAGCCGGTCGGATCCAAAACCCTGACCGAGGGACATTCCCTCCCGTTTTCCTCTGCCACCATCCGCAATGAGATGAGTGAGTTGGAAGAGATGGGCTATCTGGAAAAACCGCACACATCAGCCGGCCGCATCCCGTCGCCGCAGGGCTATCGCCTGTATGTCGACGAGCTGATGGAGCAGCCGCCGGATACCGGCGAGGATGACAAGGGCATCGAGCAGATGATGCACACCAAGGTGCGCGAGCTCGACCGTCTGATCCAGGAGGCCGGGCGGATTATCTCCAGCCTGACCAATTACGCGTCGGTCGCGGTCACGCCGACCATGACGCAGATCTCGATCCGCCAGTTTGAGATCATCCCGGTGGACAAAATGAATTTTGTCATCGTGGTGGTCACGGATTCGGGCACAGTCAAAAACAAGATGGTTCGCACGATGACCGACGTCACCCGCGACGAGGCCGAGCTGCTGACCTATGTGCTCAACCAAACGCTGACCGGCTTGCCGCTCAGCCATATCACGGCCGAGCGTTTCGACATCGTGCGCCGTGCCGCGGGTTTGAGCGCACTGCTCGCACCGGTGGCCGAGTATATCGCTGAGCTGATCGAGGAATTGAGCGATCAGGAGGTTTTCCTCGAGGGCGCGAGCAAAATGCTTCGTTTCCCGGAATACCGGGATACGCACAAGGCGCAGGCGCTGCTCGATTATATGGAGGACGACCGCAAGCACCTAATCCCGGCGACGCGAAAAATCGACGGCATCCAGTTCTTTATCGGACCGGAGAACGGCGAAAATCCGCTGAGTGAAACCTCGGCGATCTACGCAAAATACGACATCGGCAAGATCGGGCAGGGCGTGATCGGCATCGTCGGGCCGACCCGCATGGATTACGCCAAGCTGTCCGCGCAGCTCAGCCGCTTTGCCAAAGGGCTGAACCGGCTGATCGCCGAAAACTTTTTGGACGAAAAAGATGGGGATCGCTGATCCCCGCATAAACGGAGGCATGAGACGACATGAGCAAAAAGAAACAGGCCGAGGCCGCCGAGACCGAGCAGAAGGCGGCGGACACAGCCGCGGACGCCGCGGAGGAGACCCCTGCCGCGCAGCCGGCCGAGGACTGGAAGGCAAAGTTCGATGAACTCAACGACCGCTATCTCCGCATGGCAGCGGAATACGATAACTTCCGCAAGCGCAGCCAGCGCGAGCGCGAACAGGCGTATAACGATGCGGTCAGCCGCGCGGTAACCGCGCTGCTGCCGACGTACGACAACCTTGAGCGCGCCATCAAAGCGGAGACCGCGGATACCGAATACAAAAAGGGCGTGGAACTGACCATGACCCAGCTGACTGAAAGCCTCAAGGGCCTGAACGTGACCGTGATCGAGGCGTCAGCCGGCACAACGTTCGACCCCAACTTCCACAACGCGGTGATGCATGTGGAGGATGAAAACCTGGGCGAGAATGTGATCGCCGAGGTGTTCCAGCAGGGCTTCCAGATCGGCGACAAGGTGATCCGCCACGCGATGGTGAAGGTCGCAAACTAACTTGCTCGAAAGCACGCTTTCGAGCGAAGTGTCCCTGCCGGACGGCGTCCGGACAGGAATGAAGCCGCGTCGGCGGTTCCCAAAGTATAAAATCCGAGATACATGCTCCCGGATTTTATGGCAAATTTCAATCTTTTGAATTTGCCTGATAGATGCGCGCCATGCGGCGCGATGATATGTGTAATACAGCATCTGATTTATATAAAGGAGTGCAATCAATCATGGGCAAAATCATTGGCATTGACCTTGGTACCACAAACTCTTGCGTAGCTGTGATGGAAGGCGGCGAGTCGGTCGTTATCCCGAACGCCGAAGGCGCGCGCACGACCCCGTCGGTCGTCGCGTTCTCCAAGGACGGCGAGCGCATGGTCGGCCAGGTGGCAAAGCGCCAAGCTGTCACCAATGCAGACCGTACGATCATCTCGATCAAGCGTCATATGGGTTCGGACTACCGCGTCAACATCGACGGCAAGCCATATTCCCCGCAGGAGATTTCCGCTATGATCCTGCAGAAGCTCAAGGCGGATGCAGAAGCTTATCTCGGCCAGCCGGTGACCCAGGCGGTCATCACGGTTCCGGCCTACTTCTCCGACTCCCAGCGTCAGGCCACCAAGGACGCAGGCAAGATCGCGGGTCTGGAAGTCCTGCGTATCATCAACGAGCCGACCGCGGCTGCGCTGGCTTACGGCGTGGATAAGGAAGCCGAGCAGAAGATCATGGTTTACGACCTCGGCGGCGGTACGTTCGATGTCTCCATCCTGGATATTGGCGAAGGCGTGCTCGAAGTGCTCTCCACCGCAGGCGACACCCACCTCGGCGGCGACGACTTTGACCAGCGCATCATCGACTGGATGGTAAGCGAGTTTAAGAAGTCCAACGGCATCGACCTGTCCACCGACAAGATGGCAATGCAGCGCCTGAAGGAAGCGGCAGAGAAGGCCAAGATCGAGCTGTCCGGCATGGCACAGACCTCGATCAACCAGCCGTATATCACTGCAGATGCGACCGGCCCGAAGCACCTCGAGCTGACGCTCACCCGTGCAAAGTTCAATGAGCTGACCGCAGATCTGGTCGAGCGCACCATGGGTCCGGTTCGCCAGGCAATGTCGGATGCCGGCCTGTCCGCTTCCGATCTGTCCAAGGTCCTGCTGGTCGGCGGTTCTACCCGTATCCCGGCTGTGCAGGAAGCAGTTAAGAACATCACCGGCAAGGAAGGCTTCAAGGGCATCAACCCGGACGAATGCGTTGCTATCGGCGCGTCCATTCAGGGCGGCGTGCTTGGCGGCGAGGTTAAGGACGTGCTGCTGCTCGATGTTACCCCGCTGTCCCTCGGCATTGAGACCCTCGGCGGCGTGTGCACCAAGCTGATCGAGCGCAACACCACCATCCCGACCAAGAAGAGCCAGATCTTCTCGACTGCGGCGGACAATCAGCCGTCCGTTGAGATCCATGTCCTGCAGGGCGAGCGCGAAATGGCAGCGGGCAACAAGACCCTCGGCCGCTTTACGCTCGACGGCATCGCGCCGGCGCCGCGCGGCGTACCGCAGATCGAAGTCACCTTTGATATCGACGCCAACGGCATCGTAAATGTATCGGCCAAGGATCTGGGCACCGGCAAGGAGCAGAAGATCACGATCACCGCATCGACTAACCTCTCTCAGGAGGAGATCGACAAGGCGATGCACGAGGCCGAGCAGTACGCGGAGCAGGATAAGAAGAATAAGGAAGCGGTCGAGATCCGCAACAGCGCAGAGCAGCTGGTGTTCCAGTCCGAGAAGGCGCTGACCGACCTGGGCGACAAGCTGTCCGCGGATGAAAAGGCGGGCGTGCAGGCTGAGATCGACAAGGTCAAGGAAGCACTCAAGGGCACGGATACTGACATGATCAAGATGGCGACCGACAACCTGTCCAAGAAGTTCAGCGATCTGGCGGGCAAGATCTATCAGCAGCAGGGCCCGCAGGGCGGCCAGAACATGGGCGGTCAGCCGGGTGCGGGCGCACAGTCCGGCCCGCAGGGCGACTTTGTCGACGCGGACTTCACCGAGGTCAAGGACGACGACAACAAGAACAAGTAAACAAACGGGGGATGCGGGCAGCATACAGCTGTCCGGCCCGGTACACAGGCGCGCTCCGGCGCGCCTATCCCCTTGTATAGAGGACTGATTTTATGGCTGATAAAAGAGATTATTACGAGGTGCTGGGCGTCCAGAAAGGCGCGAGCGAGGACGAAATCAAAAAGTCCTACCGCCGCCTGGCGCGTAAGTACCACCCCGATTTGAATAAGGATAATCCGGAGGCAGCGGACAAATTCAAAGAGGTCAACGAGGCCTACGAGGTGCTGTCCGACAAGGACAAGCGCGCCAAGTACGACCAGTTCGGCTTTGCGGGCGTCGACCCGAGCTACGGCGGTGGCGCCGGCGCGGGCGGCTTCGGCGGGTTCGACATGGGCGACCTCGGCGACCTGTTCGGCTCGTTCTTCGGCGGCGGCTTTGGCGGCGGCCGTTCACAGCGCCGCAATGCGCCGCAGCGCGGCGAGTCCATCCGACAGAACGTCATCCTCTCGTTTGAGGAAGCGGCGTTCGGCTGTGAAAAGGAGATTTCGGTCAACCGCATCGAAACCTGTGACGAATGCGGCGGCACAGGTGCTGCCAAGGGCACGAGCGCCGAGACCTGTCCGAACTGCCGCGGCACCGGCACCGTGACCCAGACCCAGCGCACACCGCTCGGCATGTTCCAGACGCAGTCCGCGTGCCCGAACTGCCGCGGCACCGGCAAGATCATCCGGAAGCCGTGCCCCAAGTGCGGCGGCCAGGGCCGCGTGCGCAAGTCGCGTAAGTTCAAGGTCAATATCCCGGCCGGCATCGATGACGGACAGTCCATCCAGCAGCGCGGGCAGGGCAACGCGGGCGTCAACGGCGGCCCGGCGGGCGACCTGTTTGTGACGGTTTCCATCCGCCCGCACCCGATCTTCACCCGCGAGGGACAGGATGTTTACGTCGAGATCCCGATTTCGTTTACCCAGGCTGCGCTGGGCGACACGCTGCGTGTGCCGACGATTGACGGCCGTGTGGAATACAAGGTGCCCGAAGGCACGCAGACCGGCACGGTGTTCCGCATGAAGGGCAAGGGCATTCAGAACGTCAACGGCCGCGGCCGCGGCGACCAGTATGTCCGTGTCAACATCGAGGTGCCGAAGAACCTGTCCGAAAAGCAGAAGCGCCTGCTGCGTGAGTTCGAGGAGACCTCGACAGACGAAAACCAGTCCCGGCGCAAGAGCTTCTGGGATAAGGTCAAGGACGCGTTCAGCGAAAAGTAAATGTATAGAGAAAAAGGCTTGGAAGCATGGCTTCCAAGCCTTTTGTCATGCACCGAGCAAGTCGTCCAGCGCATCCGTGTCCACCGTGTGCGTCCCGGCAACCTGATAGCGCATCCCGTTCCAGTCGACGCGCCAGCCGTGCGGCAGCAGCTCGGCAAGCTGCGCGCCGTCCGCGTCATACCACCGGAGACGGTAGCTCCAGCCGGTGCTGTCGATCTCCTGCGCGTCACGCAGACGCAGGGCGTTCACATCCGCGGTGATCTGCGCGACGGTATCCGCATCTGTGATCGTGACCAGCTCGCCGGTGTTGCCGGATTGCAGCTCGATATAAGCCGCGCCTTCAATCGACGGGCTGACCGTCTCGCCGCAGGCGGCCAGCAGCGCCGTCAGGAGCACCGCAAGACAGGCAAAGTATCGTTTCATTCCCATCCGCTCCTTTCGCGTCAGCGGCGGATACAGACGCCGTACGGGGGCACTTGCGCTTAGTCCTCGCTGCCGGGGTAGTAGTCGTCGTTGCCATCGCTGTGCGCATGACCTTCGCACAGACGCGCATAGGCCTGGGCGGCCTGCCACAGCATCACCAGCAGTACAATATACGCGGCCATGCTGATAAGAGACAGCAGCACCATCAGCATCAACGCGGGCGCCAGGAGCAGCACGAACGAGGCCGCCGAAATCACGATCTGCACGAGCACCGCCATGCGTATGGTGCGCGCACGGAAGTCGCAGCCGTAATACTGCTCCATATCCTGCAAGCCGCGCACGAGCAGCCAGAGCAGGCAGAGATCCAGCAAAAGCAGCAGCAGGGGAACCGTAGTGGCGACCAGAATGACCGGCCAGCCGGGGGTTAGTTCGATCGGGCCGAACGGACTGAGCAGCAGCGAGACAAAGCCTACGATCATCAGTACCAGAGCGATCGGCCGCATCCGCGCAAACTGCTCGCTCTCCTCGGCCATCTGCCGCGTGCCGAGAAAGACAAGCAGATAACCGATTGCATCCGGCATCAGATCAAAGCCAACCCCGTTGATTGTAAGTGAAAAATCCAGAAAGATAAGCAGGAAGCCCCAGAAAAACAGTTTCATGCAGATCCCCCCTTTTTCTTTCAGTATAGCAGAAAACGGCAGGGCCGCGCTATGGCGGCTCTGCCGTTTTTTATGGTTCGGATTTGGCTTATTTGTACAGGTCGGGCTTGTCCATCATCTGGATGGGCAGGAATTGACCTGTGCCGCGCGAGCGGTTGAGCGCGTCCGCGGCCACACAGGCCGCATAGCCGTCCCACGCGGAGGGGCCGGTCGGGCCGCCGTTTGCAAGCGACTTGACCCACTCGGTCAGCTCGATGTCATAGGCCTCGATAAAGCGGTCCTTCCAGTCGGTCAGGATGGGGAAGGAGCGGGTCGCGTTTGCGCGCGTGACCACCGCGTACGGGTCGGGCAGGTTGACCGTGCCCTTCTCGCACACGACCTGGCACTGGATGTCGTAGCCGTAGGCGTCGGCAACCTGCACCTCCACATCGATGCGCGCGCCCGACTTGGTCTCGAGCAGCACGATCTGCGGGTTGTCGTAGCCCTTGGTCGAGCAGGCGGACTGGCGCACCTTGAGCACCTGGCCGCTCTCATATTCGTCACTCAGCAGCCAGCGGCAGATGTCCAGCTCGTGGATGGCGACGTTGGATACGCCCATCTCAGTCTGAAAGCCGTCCGGCTGGGACACATTGCGGTGGCACGCGTGGATCATCAGCGGCGCGCCCAGCTCGCCCGAGTCGATGATGCGCTTCATCTCGGCGTAGCCGCGGTCGTAGCGGCGCATGAAGCCGACCTGCACCAGCCGCTTGCCGTGCGCCAGCTCGGCCTGGATGATCTTCTCGCAGTCTGCTGCGTTCTGCGCCAGCGGTTTTTCACAGAAAACGTATTTGCTGTGCGCGAGGCTTTCGAGCACATAGCCCGCGTGGCTCGGGTCGGACGAGGTGATGACAACCGCATCCACCTCGGGCGCCGCAATTAGCTCCTCGCCGGTCTTGTAAGCCTGGATGCCGTCATACTGGGCGGCGGTCTTGACGGCCGCCTCCTCAAAATAATCCGCGCAGGCAACGACCTGGCAGCCGGGCACCAGATCATGCAGGCGGCGGATGTGGTCGCGGCCGATCGCGCCGCAGCCGATAACACCAATTTTCAGCATAGGGTTTCGCTCCTTTGTTACTCTCTTTGCGAACAGCAGGGAAGGCCTGCGTCCACGCTTATTTTCTCACAAAAAGTACGCCCGTGCAAGCAGGGAATTTGCCGGACAACCAAAAAGGCTCCTGCCGGAGCAGAAGCCTTTTGGGATATATACAAGAGTGTGATTATTTTGCAGCCAGACGGCGAGCCTTTGCTTCCAGACGCTCACGAGTAACGTCGATCAGAACGGCTACGATGATAACCAGGCCGAGCACCATGTTCTGAATAGCCGAAGAAGCAGCCATCAGGGTGAAGCCGTTACGCAGGGTGCCGATGATCAGAGCGCCCAGCATGGTGCCGAGCATGGTGCCCTTGCCGCCCATGAACGATGCGCCGCCGAGGATGCAGGCCGCGATCGCGTCGGTGTCGTACGGGTTTACAGCGTCAGCGCCGTTGCAGATCGAGGTACGGCCGACGGTGATGATACCAGCCAGGCCAGCGCAGAAACCGGAAACCGTGTAGCAGAAGGTCAGGACGTTGTCCGAATGGATACCGGACAGACGAGCCGCTTCCGGGTTGCCGCCTACGCAGAAGATCGAGCGGCCCAGCGAGGTGCGGGTCAGCAGGACGTGCATGATGATGTACAGGATGACAACGAGGATGAAGCTGATCTTAACACCGCCGATGGAGGTGCTGGCCAGCCACATAACGCCGTCCGGGAAGCCGGAAACCATCGAAGAACCGGTAACCAGCAGCGCAGCGCCCCAGAGGAAGTTCTTCATACCAAGGGTAGATACGAAGGGGTGGGGGAGGTGCAGGCGGGTGAGCAGCAGGCCGTTAACCAGGCCAACCGCGGTGCCGCAAGCGATCATGATGATCAGGATGATAGCAGAGTTCTCAACGCCGCGGAGAACCAGCATACCACCGACACAGGAACAGAAGATTGCGTTAGCACCAACCGAAAGGTCGATACCAGCGGTGATCAGGCAGAGCAGCATGCCGATGGCGAGCATCGCATTGAATGCGGTCTGATCGAGTACGTTCATCAGGTTGTTGACACGGAGGAAACGACCGCCCGTGACCACGGAAAGTACGACGCACAGCAGAACCAGTGCAAGCAGTACGCCGAGCTGATTAAAATTACCTTTTTTCTTCGTCTTAGTCATCTAAAGTACCTCCCCATGCTGCCTTCATGAGATCTTCCTGATTGAAATGCTTGCTGTCGCGGTCCACGTCCGCCATGACCTTGCCGCCGCGCATAACGATAACGCGGTCGCTCATGCCGAGGATTTCGGGCATTTCGGAGGAAATCATGATAACGCACTTGCCCTGTTTTACCAGGTCGTTCATTACATTGTAAACCTCAACCTTTGCGCCGACGTCGATACCACGGGTCGGCTCGTCAAAGATGAAGATGTCAGCGTCTGTGTTGACCCACTTGCCGATAACAACCTTCTGCTGGTTGCCGCCCGAAAGCTGGCCGACGATTTCGTCGATCGAGGGGGTCTTGATACGCAGGGCAGCGATATTCTTCTCGCCGCTCTCGAGGATTCGCTTCTCGTCGAGGAAGGGACCATTACTGAAGCCCTTCATGTTGGCGAGGATCAGGTTGGTGCGGATGGTCTGCGCCAGAACCAGGCCCTGGCCCTTACGGTCCTCGGTGAGGAACGCAATGCCCGCCTTGATGGCGTCGCTCGGCGTCTTGATCTTGGTTTCCTTGCCATGGATATAGACCTTGCCGCCATCCAGCGGATCGGCGCCGAAGATCGCGCGCATGGTCTCGGTACGGCCGGCGCCTACCAAGCCGGCAAAGCCGAGGATCTGTCCGCCGTATGCTTCGAAGCTGACGTCGTGCAGCACGCCGCCTTCCTCCAGATGCTCGGCCTTGAGGAAGCACTCGCCCTTGGTGCCGAACTCCTTCGGGAACTGGTTTTCCAGCGTACGGCCAACCATGCCGGCGATCAGGTCGTCGTTGTTGGTGTCGCTGACGTTCTTGGTCCAGATGTACTCGCCGTCACGGATGACGGTTACGCGGTCGCACAGCTCGAACAGCTCTTCGAGCTTATGAGATACAAAGACGATACCGATGCCGCGCGATTTCAGCTCGCGGCAGGTCTTCATCAGCTGCTCTACCTCTTTTTCACCAAGAGAGGAGGTCGGCTCGTCCATAATAATCATTTTTGCATTGATCAGAACCGCCTTGGCGATCTCGATCATCTGCTGAACGCCCATACCAAAGATGCCTGCAGGCTTGGTGGGGTCAACATCCTGGCCGAGGGAAAGCATAACTTCCTTGGCCTTTTTGTGCATTGCCGGATAATCCAGCAGGCCGCTCTTGTTCTTGATCCACTTGTTGATAAAAATATTATCCGTGATGCTGAGAAGCGGCACAATATTCAGCTCCTGATAAACACAGGCAATACCCGCAGCCGCCGAGTCGTTCGGGTCCTTGAAGTGCTGCTCCACGCCGTCAACGAAGATCTGGCCTTCGTCGGCTTTGTGAACGCCCGTCAGAACCTTGATCAGCGTCGACTTGCCCGCGCCGTTCTCGCCAATGAGGCCGAGAATCTCGCCGGGCTTGACCGCGAGGTTCATGTTCTTCAGAGCCACAACGCCCGGAAACCGCTTGGTTGCGTTTTTCAGCTCTACTACGTATTCACTCATTGCATAATCACCTTTTCTTCTCCGAGATGGGGGATTGGTGCAAACCTCGGCCGGAGCCGCTCTCGGCACGGCCGGCCCTGTTCCTGTGAGGCATACCCTTCCGGCGCCGCGATGCACCGGAGTTCCTGATAAAGAAACGCCCCTGTATGTTGATTTTATCGTGATACAGGGGCGTTACCAACTAGTTGCTACTTACACCCGATATGGAGTTATAGCTTAGCCTTCCAGTGCTTCGAGGTAACCCTGCAGCGTGTCCTTGCGCTCCTGCGCATTCTCAGCGGTGACAACGTCAGCGCCGGAGTCAACGAACTCTTCAACTTCTTCGCCATTGAGCTTGGCAACGACGGTCGCAATCGACTCGTAGCCCATCTCATAGCCCTGCTGAGCAACAGACATGGTCAGGCGGCCTTCGAGGATCGCGTCGCAAGCGGACTGGATGCCGTCGAAGCCGAGGAAGATGGTGTTTGCATAAGCTGCATTACCGGAATCCTTGGCAGCCTTGGCAGCCGCGATCGCCATATCGTCGTTGTTCGCGCAGATGATAGCGATGCCGTCCGGGTAACGGGACATGATGCCGTTCATCGCGTCAACAGCCTTGGTAGCAACTGCGTCAGCGTACTGCACTTCGTCCTCGAGGAAGTCGCCGCCGGCTTCTTCGATGCCCTTCATGTAGCCGTTCATACGGTCGGTGTTGGTGGTGTCGCCCTGAACGCCAGCGATCTCGATCGCCTTGATGTCGGTCCAGCCGGCTTCCTTGGCAGCCTCTACGGCAGCCTTGCCGCCCAGAGCACCCGCGGATTCGTTACCAGTGCCGACGAAGGAAATGACTTCCGGTGCGTCGATCTTGGTATCAACCGCAACGATCGGCTTGGTCTGGCCCTTGATCAGGTTTGCGACCATGTCAGCCTGCAGCGGCGCAATAACGAAGCCGTCATAATCGCCAGCCAGATCGGTCTGAATCATGTTCAGCTGTTCCTGGTAAGAGGTCTCGGACGGAGCGCCCTTTACCTCGACCTGGACGTTCGGGTTCTCAGCCTCATACGCCTCGGCGCCGGCCTGTACGTACTGCCAGTACTCGGAAGCAGTCGTCTTCAGGATGACGCTGATCTTGTAGGAGCCGCTGCCGCCCTCAGCAGATTCGCCGCCGGACTCAGTGCCGGTAGAGGAGCTGCCGCCGCTGCTGCACGCCGCCATGCTCGCACATAGTGCACCTGTGAGCAACATAGCCAATAGTCTCTTCTTCATGATAAAACCTCTCTCCTTTTTCGCGCAGGAAGGCAGGCACCTTTGGGAGTGAACTCCGGGGCCGGCAAAGGCAGGCGCCTTTGCCGCAAAGCTGTCTGCACAGCCTGCTCTT
Organism: uncultured Agathobaculum sp.; assembly: GCF_944384765.1. Lineage (GTDB taxonomy): Bacteria > Bacillota > Clostridia > Oscillospirales > Butyricicoccaceae > Agathobaculum. The sequence continues at coordinate 57,780 of NZ_CALWUM010000005.1, forward strand.
CGATTTTTCCCTGCGAAGCAGGGGTGGAACGCTCCAACGTTCTGCTAATATTTTAATGCATCTGCTCCGCTTTGGCAAGTGTAACTTGGTATTTTTGTCGTTAATAGTGTTTTGTCCTTGGTAGGATTTGTGCATCTTTACAAAGAAAGTAAAATGAAACGCTGGTCAATGGGTGTGCATTGTGCAATTTTTAGATGATTTAACAAAAACCAAACAATGAAGCCGGTCAATATGCTGTTTCTTTGGGCATATTTTGGGAACATACCTTGCGAAAAAAGGTTACAGTATGGTAAAATTACTAAAAATAAGCCAAAGCGAGGGAACATGATGAAACTGGCAATCAAAACCTGCACATTGGATATGCCGTTCGGCCAAATGCTGGATTTCTGCGTGGAGCAGCGCATCGCCGCGCTCGAGATCGGCACGGGTAACTGGTCGGGTGCGCCGCACTGCGATCTCGATCTGCTGGTCCGCGATCAGACCGCGCGGGAAAAGTGGTATGACGCGATTCGCGCAAAGGGGCTGGAGCTGTGCGCGCTCAACTGCTCGGGCAATCCGCTGGCCTACGAAAAGGATATGGACGTGACGAAGAAAACCTTCGAGCTGGCGCGCATGCTGGGTGTCAAAAAGATCGTGATGATGAGCGGCCTGCCCGCGGGCTGCAAGGGGGACAAGACCCCGGTGTGGATCACGACTTCCTGGCCGCCCGAGACGCAGGACATTCTGGGCTACCAGTGGAACGAGGTCGCGATTCCGGCGTGGAAAGACATGGTGAAAATGGCAGAGGACTGCGGCATCGAGCGGATTGCCCTCGAAAACCACGGCATGCAGCTTGTGTATAACCCCGAAACCTGCCTGCGCCTGCGCGAGGCGGTCGGCCCGATGGTCGGCATGAACCTCGATCCCTCGCACCTGTTCTGGATGGGCGGCGACCCGATCGAAGCGGCGCGCGTGCTGGGCGAGCACGGCGCGATCTACCACATCCACGGCAAGGATGCGCGCCCGGAGCGCCGTTACTGGCAGCCCAATGGTATGCTGGATACCAAGCCGATCGATGCGTTTGCGCGCCGCGCGTGGAACTATGTCGCGGTCGGCGCGGGACATGACGCCAAGTGGTGGAAGGAGTTCTTCTCGGTTGTGCGTATGTCGGGATACGACGGAGAGGTTTCCCTGGAAATGGAGGATCTGACCCTGTCCATGCTGGACGGTCACCTCGCCAGCCTGCGCGTGCTGCGCGAGGCGCTCAACATCGACTGAGCGAAGAACAGGATAACAAATGGCAGAACAAAGCAGCGCCTGCACCGGGTATCCGGTGCAGGCGCTGCTTTTGTCGAAATGCAGGGAAATATACCATTATATATAATAGTATATAAAGATTCCGTAAAGAATTCGGTCAGAGCTGGGGGTACAGATTGGCCAGCTCGAGTGCGGTGAGCGCAGCGTCCGCGCCCTTGTTGCCCGCCTTGGTGCCGGCGCGCTCAATGGCCTGCTCGATGTTGTCGCTTGTCACCACGCCGAACGTGACCGGCACGCCGGTCTGGAGACCCGCCTGCGCAATGCCCTTGGCAGCCTCGTTGCAGACCAGATCATAGTGGCTGGTCGAGCCGCGGATGACCGCGCCCAGGCAGATGACCGCGCTGTATTTGCCCGACTGCGCAAGTTTGAGCGCCGCAAGCGGCAGCTCAAACGCGCCCGGCACCCACACGAGCGTGATGTCGTCCGTGTCCACATCGTGGCGCACCAGCGTGTCCTCTGCGCCCGCAATCAACTTGGATACGATGAACTCATTAAAGCGGGAGGCGACGATCGCAAACCGGTTTTTGCCCGCAATCAGTTTTCCTTCGATTACCTTCATGTCAAATCTCTCCTTTGTTTTGATGCTTAAGTTATTTGTACTGTGTCATGTGGTCCATCTTGACCTGCTTGGTCTTGAGATAGAACGCGTCATACGGGTTGGCCGCGATCTGGATGGGTACGCGCTCGACGATCTCGATACCGTAGCCCTTCAGGCCGACCACCTTGGTCGGGTTGTTGGTCATCAGCCGCAGTTTGTGCACGCCCAGGTCGCTCAAGATCTGCGCGCCGATGCCGTAGTCGCGCAGGTCGGGCGGGAAGCCGAGCGCGACGTTTGCCTCGACCGTGTCCAGCCCCTGATCCTGCAATTCATAGGCCTTGAGCTTGTTGATCAGGCCGATGCCGCGGCCTTCCTGCCGCATGTAGACCAGCACGCCGCGGCCCTCGCGCGCGATCATCTTCATCGCCGCATCATACTGCTCGCCGCAGTCGCAGCGCGCCGAGCCGAGCGCGTCGCCGGTCAGGCATTCCGAGTGCACGCGGCCGAGCACGGGTTCGCCGTCCGCCACATCGCCCATGGTCATGGCGACGTGGTGCTCGCCGTTGAGCTTGTTGACATAGCCGTAGATCATAAATTTCCCGTACCGCGTGGGGAACTTGGCGCAGGCCACGCGCTCGACCAGGGTTTCGGTCTGGCGGCGGTAGGCGATGATGTCCGCGAGCGAGAGCATGGTCAGATTATGCTGTGCGGCGAACTGCCCCAGCTCGGTCGTGCGCATCATGGTGCCGTCCTCGCGCATGATCTCGCAGCACAGGCCGCATTCCTTAAGCCCGGCCAGGCGGCACAGATCGACCGTGGCCTCGGTGTGGCCGGTGCGCTTGAGCACGCCGCCTTCGACCGCGCGCAGCGGGAACATGTGCCCCGGCCGGCGGAAGTCGGACGGTTTCACGCCGTCCGCCACGCACATACGGGCGGTCAGGCCGCGCTCCTCGGCGGAAATGCCGGTGGTCGTATCCTTATAGTCGATCGAGACCGTGAAGGCAGTCTCGTGGTTGTCCGTGTTGTTCTCTACCATAGGCGGCAGCCCGAGGGCATCCGCCAGCGCGCCTGACATGGGTGTGCAGATCAGCCCCTTGGCATAGGTCGCCATGAAGTTGACGTTTTCTGTGGTGGCGAATTCCGCCGCGCAGATCAGGTCGCCCTCGTTCTCGCGGTCGGGGTCGTCAATGACGAGCACCATCTTGCCCGCCCGTAGGTCGTCCAGTGCCTGTTCGACCAGATTGTTCATATCGGTTCACTCCTTAAAAGCCATTCTGTGCCAGAAATTCCATGGTAATGCCGCCCGGCGCCGCCCGCTGCGGGCCGAGTAGTTTTTCAACGTATTTGCCGATCACGTCGCACTCGAGGTTGACCGTGTCGCCCGGCTTTTTGCCGAGCAGGATGGTCGCAGCGCCCGTGTGCGGGATGATTGAGACCGCAAACCCGGTCTCGTCCACCTGAGCGACCGTCAGGCTGACCCCGTCGATCGCGATCGAGCCCTTTTCAACAATGTACCGCAGCAGGGGGGCGGGGGTGCGCACGGTCAGCCACACGGCGTTGTCCTCCTGCTGGAGGGACGTGACCGTGCCGGTGCCGTCGATGTGGCCGGAGACGATGTGCCCGCCAAAGCGGCCGCACGCGGGCATGGCGCGCTCGAGGTTGACCGGTGCGCCGGTCTGCAGCGCGCCCAGGCCGGAGCGGCGCAGGGACTCGGCCATCACATCCGCGGAAAAGCTGTCCGCGGTCATGGCGGTGACGGTCAGGCATACGCCGTTTGTGGCGATGCTGTCGCCGATTTTGGTGCCCTCGAGCACGGTGTGCGCGCCGATGGTCAGCCGCGCGCCCTTGGCGCCGCGTTCGATGCGGCGTACCGTGCCTATTTCTTCGATGATGCCGGTGAACATGGCAGGTCTCCTTCCAGCAGCAGGTCCTCACCCAGACGGGTGACGGTCAGGTTGTGCAGGCGCACCGCATCCGCCATTTTGGCAATGCCTGCGCCGCCGAGCGGGGTTTTCGCCTCCGCGCCGCCGAGCAGCTTGGGCGCGATATACGCCTGCACCCGCTGGACAATGCCTGCGCGGAGCGCCGCAAACGCGAGCGACGCGCCGCCCTCGAGCAGAACGCCGTCGATCTCGCGCGCGCCCAGCTGCGCCATCAGGTCGTTCAGATCAACGTGTCCGGCACCGTCCGCGCGGCACAGCAGGATTTCCGCGCCCGCCGCCTGGAGCGCCGCGGCGCGTTCGTTTTGTTCTGTGACCGCGATGAGGGTCGGCACCTCGCGTGCGGTGCGGATGAGCCGGCTGTCCAGCGGGGTACGTGCGCGGCTGTCGCACACGATGCGCACCGGATTGTGGCCGCCCTCCATGCGGCAGGTGAGCAGCGGGTCATCCGCCAGCACGGTGCCGATGCCTACCATGATGCCGGTCAGGCGGTTTCGCGTCTCGTGAACGTGCGCCCGCGCGGTTTCGCCCGTTACCCAGCGGCTGTCGCCCGTGCAGGAGGCGATCTTGCCGTCTAGCGTCATCGCGTATTTGAGCACAACATAAGGCGTCTTGTGCGTGATATAGTGGAAAAACACCGCGTTGAGCTGCCGACATTCGTCCTCACACAGGCCGGTCTCGACCGGAATGCCTGCCTCCCGCAGAATGCGCGCGCCCTTGCCCGCGACGAGCGGGTTGGGGTCCGGACAGCCGACAAACACGCGGCCGATCCGGTTTTCTATGATCGCGTCCGTGCAGGGCGGGGTGCGGCCCCAGTGGCAGCACGGCTCGAGCGTGACGTACAGATCCGCGCCTGCGGGGTCCTCGGTGCAGTTTTTCAGCGCGTTGCGCTCGGCGTGTAGGCCGCCGCAATGCTCATGCCATCCTTCACCGATCACGCGGCCCGCCTTGACGATCACGCAGCCCACCATGGGGTTGGGGCTGACGCGGCCTGCGCCGCGCCGGGCCAGCTCGAGCGCCCGGCGCATATACAGCTCGTCTTGTTCTTGCAAATTCGATCACCTCGGCAATAAAAAAGTCCCGAAGACAGAATCCTCGGGACGCGCCAAATTGCCGCAGAAACAAAAAAACTGAAATACCATGCGGCATTTCAGAACAGCAAACAAACGGAAACGGGACTTCGCCCGCTTTCCGCACATTCTTCTTTCATCCAGACTATACTGTCGGCCTCGGAGTTTCACCGAATCATGCTTTCGCCAAAAGGCGTCCGCTCGCGGGCTTTACCGCCGGTAGGGAATTGCACCCTGCCCTGAAGAATCCTGATATTCGGTTGTGCAAAGCGGTTTATCGTTTTGCTGAAATAAAGTATATACCCCTTTTGGACAAAATGCAACCCTTTTTTCGCAGCGGGTAAAAAAACGGCGGGGACGGCACCCGCCGTCCCCGCCTTGGGAAGAGTATAAAAGAAAAGAGAAAGATGTGGCTCACTCACGAAACATAGTATAGCGGAAACGGATGAAATCCAAAGCAAGAAAACATTAAATTTATGCAAAAAATCACAGCCCCGGCCGGGGAAATGCGGGTGCAGGTTATGCAAAAGAACGCTTGTGAGAGCGGCGCTGACATGCTATAATAATTCTGTATTGCAATTTAAGGAACAGAGAAGGAGCTTTCTGTGTGAAAAATCGCGAACTGATCAGAAATTTCTCCATTATTGCGCACATCGACCACGGCAAATCGACACTGGCCGACCGTCTGCTCGAGCAGTGCAAGGCGGTGTCCCAGCGCGAGATGGAGGAACAGCTGCTGGACAATATGGACCTTGAGCGCGAGCGCGGCATCACCATCAAGGCGCGCGCGGTGCGCATGGAGTATCAGGCGGACGACGGGCAGACCTACGAGATGAACCTGATCGACACGCCGGGCCATGTGGACTTCAACTACGAGGTCTCGCGCTCACTCGCCGCGTGCGAAGGCGCGCTGCTGGTCGTGGACGCGGCGCAGGGCATCGAGGCGCAGACGCTCGGCAACACCTATCTCGCGATCGACGCGGGGCTTGAGGTGGTGCCAGTCATCAACAAGATCGACCTGCCCGCGGCGGACGCACCGCGCGTCAAAAAGGAGATCGAGGACATCATTGGCATCCCGGCTGAGGACGCGCCCGAGATTTCTGCGAAAATGAACATCAATATCCATGAGGTGCTCGAGCGCATTGTGGCCGACATCCCCGCCCCCGGCGGCGATGCGGACGCACCGCTGCGCGCGCTCATCTTTGACAGCCAGTACGACCCCTACAAGGGCGTTATCGTGTATATGCGCCTGATGGATGGCGCCATCCGCCCGGGGATGAAGGTGAAAATGATGGCCACCGGTGCGGAGTTTCAGGTGCTCGAGTGCGGCTATATGCTGCCGTTCGGCCTGTCGCCGCAGGAGGAGCTGTGCGCGGGCGAGGTCGGCTACTTCACCGCCTCGATCAAAACCGTGTCCGACACCCGCGTGGGTGATACGGTCACCGAAGCCGCCCGGCCGACCGCCGAGCCGCTGCCCGGCTATCGTCCGGCGCAGCCCATGGTGTTCTGCGGCATCTACACCGAGGATGGCTCCAAGTACCCCGACCTGCGCGACGCGCTGGAAAAATTGCAGCTCAACGACGCGGCGCTCTCCTTTGAGCCGGAAAGCTCGGTTGCGCTGGGCTTCGGCTTCCGCTGCGGTTTCCTCGGCATGCTGCACATGGAGGTCATTCAGGAACGCCTCGAGCGCGAGTTCGACCTCGACCTGGTCACCACGCTGCCCTCGGTTGTGTATGAGATCGTGAAAACCGACGGCACGGTCGTCCACTGCGACAACCCGCACGATTACCCCGACCCCGCCCTGATCGAGGAGGCGCGCGAGCCCTTTGTTAAGGCGACTATCATGACCCCGCAGGAGTTTGTCGGCAATATCATGCCCATGTGCCAGGACCGCCGCGGCATCTTCAAGGATATGCAGTATCTGGACACCAACCTGGTTGAGCTGCACTACGAGATGCCGATCAACGAGATCATCTACGACTTTTTCGACGCGCTCAAGGCGCGCACCAAGGGCTATGCTTCGCTCGACTACGAGCTGCTCGACTACCGGCCGAGCGATCTGGTCAAGGTCGATATGCTGCTCAACGGCGACCAGGTGGATGCGCTCTCCTTCATCGTGCATCGCGACAAGGCCTATGGCCGCGCGCGCCGCATCTGCGAAAAGCTCAAGGAGAACATCCCGCGTCAGCTGTTCGAGGTGCCTATCCAGGCAGCGATCGGCGGCAAGGTCATTGCGCGCGAGACGGTCAAGGCAATGCGCAAGGACGTGCTGGCCAAGTGCTACGGCGGCGACATCACGCGCAAGAAGAAGCTGCTCGAGAAGCAGAAGGAAGGCAAAAAGAAGATGCGTTCGCTCGGTACGGTGCAGATCCCGACCGAGGCGTTCATGGCAGTATTGAAGCTGGATGAGGAATCATGAGCAAGTTTAGTTATCGCAACCGGCCGCTCGGCCTGTATCTCCATATCCCGTTCTGCGTCAGCAAATGCGCGTACTGCGATTTCTATTCCGTGCCGGATCAGGATCTGATGCGCGGCTATGTCACCGCGCTGCTGCGCCACATCCGCGACTATGGCAAAACCTGCAACGGCTACACGGTGGACACGGTCTACATCGGCGGCGGCACGCCGACCTGTCTGGGACCCAAGTATCTCGGCCGCATTCTGCAGGAGGTGCGCAGCAGGTTCCCGCTTGCGGACGATGCGGAGATCACGGTCGAGTGCAATCCGGAGAGCACGGACAAAAAAGTGCTGGAAATGATGAAAAAGCATGGCGTCAACCGCCTGTCGTTCGGTGTGCAGTCCGCGCATGACGACGAGCTGAAACGGCTCGGCCGCATTCACACCTTCCAGCAGGCCAAGGATGCAGTTGACCTGGCGAGGGAGAAGGGCTTCACCAATATCAGTCTGGACCTGATGTACGGCCTGCCCGGGCAGACGCAGGAGCAGTTCCTCGACTCGGTCGAGCAGTGTCTCGCACTCGGGCCGCGGCATCTGTCGTGCTATGGGCTCAAACTCGAGCCAGGCACGCCCATGGGCCGCGAAAACCCAGCCCTGCCGGACGACGACGCGCAGGCGGACACCTACCTCGCCATGTGCGAGCTGCTGCGCAAGAATGGCTTTGAGCATTACGAAATCTCGAATTTCGCAAAGCCCGGCTTTCGCTCGCGGCACAATATGAAATACTGGGATTTGTCCGAATATCTCGGCCTTGGGCCGGGGGCACATTCATTCATGAACGGCCGCCGGTTTGAATTTGCCCGGGATATCAAGGCATACATCAACGGCGAGGATATCCTGCGCGACGAGGACGAGGTTGCGAGCTTCCAGCGGCAGGGTGAATACCTGATGCTGCGCCTGCGCACGGTGGATGGGGTGGACTTTCTCGACCTCGAGAAGCGCTACAACATCGACTCGACGCCCTACGAGGAGGCTTTTCGCAGCCTGATGGGCAATGGTCTGGTCGCCCACCAGGGCACGCGGTGGTACCTGACGGAAAAGGGCTTCCTTGTCTCTAACAGTATCATCAACACCATCGTCGAGGCAGGACAGACGGGTGCAGAAAACGGATAACACAGAACGAAGTATGGCTTCATTCTGACAATCACATAGCAACGAAAGATTATTAACTTTATTTGTAATTCGGAGGAACAATTATGCGCGCAGTCATCACGGTAGTCGGCAAGGACCGCACGGGCATCATCGCCAAAATTTCAGAAACGCTCTACCAGCATCAGGTCAATATTGTGGACATTTCGCAGAACGTCATGGAGGATATGTTCGCGATGGTCATGCTGGTCAACATCGACAAGTGCACGGTGGAGTTCAGCACTCTGGCCGATCTGCTCGACAAGGACGGCGAGGAGCTCGGCATGAAGATCCACACCATGCACGAGGACATCTTCGACGCTATGCACAAAATTTAATAAACTTCGATTGAAACTACCGTTTCAATCGAGGTTTAAGATGTGCCGGGCAAGGCCCGGACACATCTTGACGTTGCGAAAAGTTCCGGAGAAACTTTTCTCCGCTTCTGTATGAAAAGCACGGGCAAAGCCCGCGCTTTTCATGAAAATGACAGTGAAGCTGTCATTTTCGATGAAATACGCGCGGTGCGCGATGGGGCGCGGCGCGGGAATGAAAAAATCTCCTGTTATGGGCTGATACGGGGTTTATAATTATGTCAATGATCAATACAAAGGATATTCTGGAAACCATTAAGATGATCGAGGAGGAACACCTCGATATCCGCACAATCACGATGGGCATTTCGCTGCGCGACCTCGCCAGCGACGATGTCAATGTGCTGGCGGATAAGATTTATGACAAGGTCACCCGCCGCGCGGAAAAGCTGGTCGCCACGGGCGAGCAGATCGAGCGCGAGCTCGGCATCCCGATCATCAACAAGCGCATCTCGGTCACCCCGATCGCGATGATCGGCGCGGTGACCACCGCGAACAGCTATGTGCCGCTTGCCAAGGCGCTCGACCGCGCGGCAAGCACGACCGGCGTCAACTTCGTCGGCGGTTTTTCCGCGCTGGTGCAGAAGGGCTTTGCCAAGGGCGACGAGATCCTGATCAACTCGATCCCCGAGGCGCTGGCCGAGACCAATCTGGTTTGCTCGTCGGTCAACGTGGCCTCGACCAAGGCGGGCGTTAATCTGGACGCCATTGCTTTGATGGGCCGCATTATCAAGCAGACCGCGGAGCTGACGCGCGACAACGACTCCATGGGCTGCTCCAAGCTGGTTGTGTTCGCCAACGCGGTGGACGATAACCCGTTTATGGCGGGCGCGTTCCACGGCATCGGTGAGCCGGAAACCGTGATCAACGTCGGTGTTTCCGGCCCGGGCGTCGTGCAGTCGGCCATCCGCCGCGCGGGCGACTGCTCGATCGGCGAGGTGGCGGAGGTCATCAAAAAGACCGCGTTCAAGATCACCCGCATGGGCCAGCTGGTCGGCGCGATTGCAAGCGAGCGCCTGGGCGTGCCGTTTGGTATTGTAGACCTGTCGCTTGCGCCGACGCCGGCGATCGGCGACTCGGTCGCGCGCATTCTGGAGGAAGTCGGCCTGGAGGTCTGCGGCGGCTGCGGCACGACCGCCATCCTTGCGATGCTCAACGACGCAGTCAAGAAGGGCGGCGTCATGGCGTCGTCCAGCGTCGGCGGCCTGTCGGGCGCGTTCATTCCGGTGTCTGAGGACGAGGGTATGATCGCCGCAGCGCAGTCGGGCGCGCTCACGCTCGAAAAGCTTGAGGCCATGACTGCGGTCTGCTCGGTCGGCATCGACATGGTTGCCGTGCCCGGCGACACGACCGCAGAGGTGATCTCCGGTCTGATCGCGGATGAGATCGCGATCGGCGTGGTCAACTCCAAGACCACGGCAGTGCGCGTCATCCCGGCGATCGGCAAGAAGGTCGGCGACATGGTCGAGTTCGGCGGCCTGCTGGGCGCCGCGCCCATCATGCCGATTGCGACCGGCTCGCCGGCGAAGTTCATTCACCGCGGCGGCCGCATCCCGGCGCCGATCCAAAGCCTGAAAAACTAAAGTAAAAGCACCGCATCAAGCGGTGCTTTTTTTCGCCCGACAGGGCGAAACAGTGTGCCCGTTCCAAGCGGGCCGGGGGTTCCGCCGCCTGCGGGCGGCGGGATGCGTGTCGCTGCGCGCGACAGGCGCACAAGAGGGGAGAAACCAAGTTTTCTCCCCTCTTGCGAATCACCCCTTTTCCTTTTAGCGGGAGCAGACAATCAAACGTCTGCCCGAAGAGTTGCGGCATTTGCTGCCGCAAATAAGGGCGCGCTGACGCGCGCAAAGGGGCGTCCCGCCCAAGTTTCTGCCGCCCGGCTTCAAATAACAGCAAGAAGGGAAATCTCCACCCCTCTGGGGTGGCACCCAACCCATGCCTGTCGCAACAGCAAGTGGGCGGCAACCGCTTGGCGGAACCACGATCAACCGCGCCTGAGGGAAAGAGGATGATTGGCAAGAAGGGGAAAACCGTAGATTTTCCCCTTCTTGTCCGCCCGCCGCGCAGGCGAAATCCTCCGCGATGCGCGGGCACTCCGTTTCGCCCTGTCGGGCGAAAACCAAAACCGCGCGCCGCGGCGCGCAGAATTCCCAGCCTGTTCAGAATGGACAAACAGCTTTCACCTCTGTGGGAGAAGCGGGAAAACTACATCCGCTTCACTCCCACTTCTCCCAAACGTCGGGCTGATATCCAACCGTTGCCTGCCGGCCGTTGCGCACGACCGGCGTTTTCATCAGCGTGCCGTCCTCGAGCAGCTTTTGCTTCTTGTCCTCCTCATAGGCGAGATAGGCAAGCGCAGCATATCCCTTGCTCTTTTCGTCGATCAGCGCGTCCAGCGAGCCGACGGCTTTCAAAACACTGTCCAGCTCGCCGCGGGACATACCCTTCTGCGCCAGATCGATCATCTGAAATTTGATACCGCGCTCCTTGAACCAGCGCTGCGCTTTTTTGGTGTCAAAGCATTTGTTTTTGCCAAAAATCTGTATATTCATGTGAAAATTCTCCTTTTGTCCCATTATAGCAGACCGCGCGCCGGGAAACAAGGGCAGGCTGGTTGCAAAAACCACAGGAAGTATTATAATGAACTCAAACAAGCTATCTGCAAAAATCAAGCGATAAGGGGGAACAGGGGATGCGTATTTTGGTAGCGGAGGATGAGCGCGATCTCAACCGGCTGATCTGCCGCACGCTTGAGCGCGCGGGATACAGCGTGGATGCCTGCTTTGATGGCGAGGAGGCGCTCGACTGTCTGCTGGGGGCGGAGTATGACTGCCTGCTGCTCGATATCATGATGCCAAAAAGGGACGGACGTGCCGTGCTGCAGGCGGTGCGCGACAAGGGTGACAGCACACCGGTTATTTTCCTGACCGCGCGCGACAGCATCCAGGACCGCATCGAGGGACTGGATCTCGGCGCGGACGATTATCTGGTCAAGCCTTTCGACTTTGACGAGCTGCTCGCCCGCATCCGCGCGGCGACGCGCAAATACGGCGCACAGAAAACCAGCGTGCTCACGATCGCCGACCTGACCGTGGACACGGTCAGCCACATGGTCACGCGCGGCGGCAAAGAGATCCGCCTGTCCGCCAAGGAATACGCCGTGCTCGAATACCTGCTGCGCAACCGCGGCACGGTGATCTCGCGCACGCGGCTGGAGGACCACATCTGGAACTATGATTATGCGGGCGGTTCCAATGTGGTGGACGTTTATATCACATACCTGCGCAAAAAGATCGACGCCGGCTTTGATAAAAAGCTGATCCATACGGTCCGCGGCGCAGGCTGGGTCATCAAGGAGGAGCCGTGAAACGCTTATCGGTCAAACTCAAGCTGACAATCTGGATCACCCTGCTTATGCTGCTGGTTGTGGCGCTGGTGCTGGGTTTTATGATGATGCTCAGCAGCTCGGTGGTGTCCGGGCACACCTATGACCAGCTGACTATTACGGTGCGGGAAAACCTGTCCGGCATTTCACGGGAAAACGGCGCCCTGACTTTCAGCGAGGATTTTTCCTTCAATCAGGGCGGCATCTATATTCTGGTTTACAGTGACGCGGGTGCGCTGCTCGCAGGACAGCCGCCGCTCGCCTTTGCCGAGGGCGAGACGTTTGAGAACGGCGCCGCGCGCGCGGTCGAAGGTAGGGGAAGCGACTTTTATATCGTGGATTTCTGGCTGCCCTTTGGCTGGGAGGACGGCGTGTGGGTGCGCGGCGTGACCGCCGCGCCGGACACGGCGGATGTGCTCGACGAGCTGGCGGTGATCGCCCTGCTGGTGCTGCCGCTGGCCGCGATTGTGGGCGGCCTGGGCGCCTATCTGCTCGCGCGATCGACCTTCCGCCCGATCGACCGCATCATTCGCGCCGCCGGCGCGATCAGCGAGGGGCGCGATCTGTCCCAGCGCATCGGGCTGCCGCCCGGGCGGGACGAGATCAGCCGGCTGGGACAGGCGTTTGACAATATGTTCGCCCGGTTGGAGGCTTCGTTTGAGGCGGAAAAGCAGTTCACCTCGGATGCCTCGCACGAGCTGCGCACACCGGTGGCGGTCATCCTCGCCCAGTGCGAGGACGCGCGCCGCGGCGCGCAGACGACCGAGCAGTACGCCGAGGCGATCGACGTGATCGAGCGGCAGGCGGGGCGGATGAGCAGCCTGATCGCGCAGCTGCTGCAGATGACCCGGCTGGAACAGGGCACACAGCGCGCTGCGTTCGAGCAGGCGGACCTGAGCGGGCTGGTCGAAGTGATCTGCGCCGAGCAGCCCCAGCTGCCGCGCGGCATTACCATCCAGACCGACATCCAGCCCGACGTCGAGGCATGGTTCGATGTGACGCTGATGAGCCGCCTGCTGCAAAACCTGATCAACAACGCCGCGCGGTACGGCCGTGAAAACGGCCATATCTGGGTCAGTCTGCGCCATGTGGAGCACGACGCCGTGCTCTCGGTGCGGGACGACGGCATTGGCATCCCGGCCGACCGGCTGGACAAGATCTGGAAGCGGTTCTATCAGGTGGAGGCGTCGCGCGGGGCGGCAAACGGCGCGGGGCTCGGCCTGCCAATGGTGCGGCAGATTGCGGCGCTGCACGGCGGCACCGTGACCGTGGACAGCCGCGAGGGCGAGGGCAGCTGCTTTACCCTGCGGTTCCCGACCGAACGGCAGGCGGAAAAATAATTTTCAAAAAACCTACTGTCTTAATGTTCTTTTAATAAACCGCTGGTATGCTGGATACAACAAAAGGAAAGAGGAGTGAGTGACATGAAAAACAAGTTTTTGATGCTTACCAGCGGCTTGCTGCTCTCCGCACTGCTTGCAGGATGCGGCACATCGGCCCAGTCGGGCGCACAGGCGGCTTATGTGGATATGGAAACCGCCAAGGCAGCCGCCCTGAGCGCGGCGCAGGTCGAGACGGCGGACGCTTCCTTCACCAAGGTCGAACTTGAGCGGGACGACGGCGTGGCCTATTACGAGGTCGATTTCACGGACGCGGCGGGCCAGCGCTATGAGTACGCGGTCGATGCGCTGACCGGCACAGTGATTGCAGGCACGGGCGGCACAGGAACACAGGCCGCGGCACAGGGTAATTCCACTGCACAGGGAGGCACAGCCGCCGCAAACGGCCAGATCAGTGAGGACGAGGCCAAGCGTATTGCGCTCGAGGACGCGGGCGTGGCGGAAGCGGATACCGCTTACCTGCGGGTGAATTTGGATCGTGATGACGGAGTTCAGGTTTACGATGTGGAATTCTATGTTGCCTCTACCAACACCGAATATGACTACGAGATCAATGCAGCGGATGGCTCGATTCGCAGCATGGATTATGACGCGGAGAATTATACCCCGCAGAAGTCCGGAACCACTACTTCCGGCACAACCAAGACCGAAGACGAGATCCGCGCGATCGCGCTGGCCAGGGTGCCGGGTGCGACCGACAGCGACATCACCCTATATCTGGATGAGGATGACGGCCGCCTGCAATACGAAGGCCGGATCATCTACCAGAACATGAAGTATGAATTCGAAATCGACGCATACAGCGGTGCCATCCGCGACTGGGACGCTGAGTCGGTTTTCGATGATTGAGCACAGCCCCTGACCCCATGCACACCACAAACCACACACTGCACAAGACAAGGGAGGACACAGACCATGAAAAAACTGATCTGCACCATGACCCTCGCCGCGCTGCTGTGCGGCGCGGCGGGCGCGGCGGGCACGCCGTATTACGCCCAGGCAAGACTGCGGCCGGACGTACCGGTCCGCATCGGCGGTATCGTACAGACCTTCTACGACGCACAGGGCAATGAGGTACATCCGCTCAACTACGGCGGCACCACCTATGTGCCGATCCGCGCGGTCGGCGAACTGATGGGCAAGAATGTCAACTGGGATGCGGCAAACCTGACGGCGACGATCGGCGGCGAACGGACAACGCCCGCGACGCAGGGCACGCCGGATACCACGGCGGTCGCGCAGAATATCACCGTTCTGATTCGTCCCGACTATACCATCGTGGTTGACGGCGTGGCGCGCACCTTCCGCGACGTGGACGGCAAGGTAGTCGATCCGCTGCTGTACGAAGGTTCGATCTATCTGCCGCTGCGCGCGATCGGTGAAATGATGGGCATGAATGTCGAGTGGGACGCGACCGACGGCACGGTGTTCCTGTCCGGTGAAGTGACCGACTACGACACCAACTATTCCACCGGCGGCAATACCGGAACAACAACCGGTGCGGCCATCTCCATGAGCCGTGCGCGTGAGATCGCGCTGGCGAATGCGGGCCTCACCGCGGACGACGTGGTGTTTGTCGAGTGCGAGCTGGGCCGTGACAACGGCCGCCTGGAGTACGAGATCGAGTTCATCCGCCGCACGGGTTCGTCCTACACGGAGTATGACTACGAGATCGACGCCAATACCGGCGCAATCGTGAGCACTGACCGGGATGCGGAGCACTTCCATGGTTCGCAGACCACGGCATCGGTCACGGCGGACCGCGCGCGGCAGATCGCGCTGGCAGAGGTGTCGGGTGCGACTGCGTCCAACATCCGCGATTTTGACATCGACGAGGATGACGGCCGTCTGGAGTATGAAGTTACGATCTGGTACAACGGCACCGAGTATGAATTCACGATCGATGCCTCCACGGGCCGCATTACCGAGCGCGAAACCGATCGTGAGGACGGCTGGGACGATGACCGGTATGACGATGACTGGGACGACCGGTACGACGACGATGACCGCTATGACGATGACTGGGACGACCGGTACGACGACGATGACCGCTATGACGATGACTGGGACGACCGGTACGATGACGATGACCGCTATGACGATGACTGGGATGACCGGTATGACGACGATGATGACGACGACTGGGACGACTGATCCGGTATGACAGACAAAAACCGCGCTGTTTCAGCGCGGTTTTTTCTGTTTCCCTTCCGGCAGTGTGCGCAGATGCAGCCGCGGCACGCCGTAGGTGCGCGTGACCGGCAGCAGCAGGACGCACGCGAGCGCGGCGCACCGCCCGAGCTCGCTGAGCAGCAGCGGGACCGCGAAAAACACTTCGCCGTGCCGCGCAAAGTCCCCGACCGAGGCCAGCCCGGCAGCGGAGAAATTCGGGTAGGGCAGCAGGGCGGCCGTGTGCACGCCGAGCAGCAGCGCGGTGCGCAGGCTGATGAGCGCAAACAGCGCGCCGCCCGCGGCAAGCCCGCGCGAGACGGCAGCAGCCTGTCCGGCGGGCAGGGCCAGGCTGACGATGAGCGAGGCCGGCAGCAGGGCGCGCAGGATGTCCAGCGTCTGCCCGGGCAGCGAGGCATCCGGCGCCTGCCAGTAGGTCAGGTCGAGCTGGCTGATGGTCAGCACGCCCGAGAGCACGATCACCGCTCCGGCCAGCCACGCCACGGGCAGCGCCCACATCGCGCAGCGGTTGAGCCCGGTGGCGGCGGTGAGCAGGGTGCAAGCCGCGAGCAGCAGCAAAAGCGTCCACAGCGGCCGGGTGCGGAACACGGTTTCGCGCAGGAAAATCCCCATGCGCGCGAGCGACTGCACCAGCGGCCAGAGTGCCGCAAGCGCAAGCACCCATTGCAGGATGCGGCTGCGCTGCCAGTGCGGCGCGAGCCGCGCCGCGCCCGCGCACACGAGCGCGCACAGCAGGCTGGCGAGCGCTGCGGCGTACATGGTCTGCCCGGTGATCGGGGTATACAGGATTTCGCTCAGCGGGAACAGGGCGGCGAGCGCCGCGCCCCAGCGCGGGAACATACGGTCACGCACCGGCGCCACCTCCTCCGATCTCATTTCCATCCAGAAAGCAGGACAGGCGGCTGCCCGCAAACACCGCCGTGCCCGCGGGCGCGGTCTGGCCGTACTCATCCAGATACAGCGCGGGCAGGATGGCAGTGCCGCTCGCGTGCAGCACCTCGGCCGCGCGGTAGAGCGGCATGTCAGGCAGCGTGCCCTCGCGCGCGGCGCGCTCGAGCAGCTCGCTGAGCGCATACACTTCATCATCGTTACGCAGCAGGTCGGAAGCGGCGCTGCCGCGCACCACTGCAACGCGCAGGCTGAGCCGCACGTCGTTTTCCGTGCACAGGTAGTCTGCCAGCGGCAGGATGCTTTCCTCCGCCGCGCTCTCGCCCAGCAGCAGCACCTGCGCATGGCTGAGATACAGCTCGCCCGGCAGCAGGTTGCCGAGCCGCGCAAGCAGATCGGGCATATCGCTGCCCGAAACGGTCAGATAGGCAGGGGAGGCCGCATCGTCCAGACTGTCCTGCCGCACGATTTCGGCGGTTAGGCGGTAGCCGTCCGCCGTTTTGTCAAGTGCAAGCGCGGAGACCGGCGAGACCTCGCGCGTACAGCCGGCGAGCACGAGCAGCACGAGCGGCAGCGCCAGCTTTGCAAGCAGTTTCACGGTTTGTCCCCCTTTTTGACCGTGCGTTTGACCGCAAACCGGTCGTATCGCATGAAAAACCACGGTGCACGCAGCCAGGCGTCCTCCTGCTCGGCCTGCACGCGCGGCACGAGGTTGAGCAGATAGGGCACCGAGCACGAGTGCATGCGGCACAGCCAGACCAGCGTGAGCGCGAGCGCCAGCCCCACGCCGTAGAGGCCATAGGCGGCCGCGGCGGCGAGGAATGCAAACCGCAGCCAGAGCGACGCGGTTTGCAGCTTGGGCACCATCAGCCCGGTCACGCCCGCGATGGCTACCACGATCACGGTCGGCGCGGCGGCAAAGCGCGCGGAGACCGCGGCTTGTCCGAGCACAAGGCCGCCGACAATGCTCATGGTCTGGCCCATCGCGCCCGGGGTGCGCGCGCCCGCCTCTTTGAGCGCCTCGAGCACGAGCAGCAGCAGAAAGGTCTCCCACCCGATCGGCAGCGGCACACCGCGCTGCGCGGCGGAAATCGCGAACAGCAGGCGGGCGGGCACAAGCTCGCGGTGATAGAGCAGCAGCGCGGTATACACCGCCGGAAAAGTGAGCGTGCACACAAAACCCAGCACGCGCAGCAGACGCGACAGGTTGGCGTGCAGAAAGCCGATATAATAGTCGTCGTTGGACTGGAAGCACTCCTGAAACAGGAAAGGCGCGGTCAGCACGACCGGACTGCCGTCCACCACAACCGCGCACCGCCCCTCGACCAGCCGGGCCGCGACCACATCCGGCCGTTCGGTCGTACCCAGGGTGGGAAAGGGGGAAAAGCGGTGGTCGCGGATGCGCTCGGCGAGGTAGTTGGCATCCAGCACGCTGTCCACCTCGAGCGCTTCCAGCTTGCGGCGCAGATAGCGCACGAGCTTGGCCTCGCACACGCCTGCCAGATAGCATAGGCATACCACGGTGTTGGTGCGGCTGCCGATGCGCAGGAAGGTGAATTTAAGCCGCTTGTCATTCAACCGTCGGCGGATGAGCGCAAGGTTTGGCATAAAGCACTCGGTGAACCCCTCGCGCGGGCCGGAAAGCACGCGCTCGTTTTCCGGCTCACTCGCCGTGCGCACGGAAAACCCCTTGGTATTGACCACGACCGGCCGCGCGTCGCCCTCGGTGAACACGACCGTGTCGCCATACAGGAAGGAGGCGAACAGTTTGTTTACATCGGTCTCCACGCGGCTGTCGTTGATCTGCAAAATCGTGCGTGCGAGCTCGTCCGCCGTCGCGTGTGCGCAGTCCGCGCACACGATCGGCCGCACCACGCTCTGGTTGATTGCGATGTTGTTGACCATGCCGTCAAAAAAGAAAACCGCACACGAAAGACCTTTGTGACCCACCGCCCGGCGGGTCACAAAGGTGTTGTCGCCCTGGAAAATGGCCTGCATCAGGCGGATATTGCTTTCGAGATCGGTGGAAAACGTGATCTGCTCCATGGTTTCACCCCTTTGGCAGGGATAGTTTGCACGGCCGGCCGGCGGTTTATGCGCCGGTCAGGTCGGCGGCGAGCGTCTGCCCGAACAGACGGATGGCGGCGAGCGCCTCGGTCATTGTATTGCCCGAGGAGCCGACCTCGACCAGCATCGAGCCCGGAGTCGCGTGCTGGTTGAAGCGCTGGGTGCGCAGGTTGACCGGCCGCATCAGGCCGGGCCAGGCGCGGTTGAGCCGGTATTGCAGGCCGGTGACATAATTCAGGTTGCTCTGCCAGTTCGGGTGGTACAGACCGCCCTCGTCCGTGCCGACGACAAACATCAGCTGCGCCATTTCGGTCCCGTCGATCGTGCACGAGGTCTTGTAGGCCGTGCCGTCGTCGGTCAAAATGGAGTCGCGGTGCAGGTCGATCACAACCTGGATGGTCGGATACTGCGCAAGCGCCTCCTCGATGGCGGCAAGCGAGCGGTCGTACGAGCCGGAGTAAGTGGGCGAGTCGAAGATGTCGCGAATGTGCACCGCCTGCACGCCGCCTTCCTCCAGCACCTTTTGCAGCTCATCGCCCACGCGCACCACGTTGTAGCGCGTGTCGGTCGTGCGCGTGTTTTCGGACGGGGTATAAGGGAAAGCAGAATCCGGCGTGTAGCTTTCGCTGCCGTGGGTATGTACGATCAGCACCTGCGGCCCGTCGCCCGTCGAGCGGATGGTGGTGTCCGCGGCCAGACAGGCGGCGACGTCCACCTCATACGAGGTCTCGTTGTTGATCGTGACGGTTGCGGCCTTGTCTGCCGCGTCCAGCACGGGCGCGTCGTTTTCCTCCTCAAGCGGGATGTAGGTGCTCTCCGCGACCGGGTCGTCCGCGTCCTCGCTGCGCGCCGTTGCCGCGGTGCGCGGGGCATAGACCTCGGCCGTGCCGGGCGTCAGCCCGAGTTCAAGCGCGACCGCCCGCGTGATAAAGCTGCGGCTCCCGGCCAGACGGCTGATCAGGTCCTGTGCCGCATCCTCACCACCCGCGCGCGCAAACAGCAGCAGTGAGGCGGCAAGGCACAGCGTGACGGCGGCCGGCAGCCCGATGCCGCCCCGCCGCCTGTGATGTTTTGTGCGCCGTCTCATCGCCGCCACCTCCTCGCGTTTGTTTCTATCATACGCCCGTCCGCGCGCGAGTATGACCGAAACCGGACGACCGCTCAGGAAAGATACAGGTCGATATCCGCCACAGTCAGGTGGGGGTGCAGTGCCATGTTGACCGCGTAGCCGATCATGCGCGCCACATCCGCGACTTCACGGTCGATGTCGCGGGTGGTGATCATCACCGGACGGGACAGGTCCTCGAGCGCCTCGCAGGACGGCCCGTCCAGCTGCGCGGCGATCTCGTGCGCAAGTGTCGCGCCGTCCACCACAGTCGGTACGCCGACCGCAATGACCGGCACGCCAAGCGTGCGTTCATTCAGCGCCGCGCGGGCGTTGCCCACCCCGGCACCCGGTGTGATGCCTGTATCCGCCAGCTGCACGGTGCGCAGCAGGCGGGACAGACGGCCGGCGGCCAGCGCGTCCACCGCAATGACCGCGGCAGGCCGGATGCGGTCGAGCACGCCGCAGACCACCTCGCCGGTCTCCAGTCCGGTCTGGCCGAGCACGCCGGGCGCGAGCGCGGATACCGGACGCCAGGACGCAAACACGTCCGGCACCTGCTCGACCAGATGCCGGGTCGCAATCACATGGTCAACCGCCTGCGGCCCGATCGCATCCGGCGTGATCATGCGGTTGCCTAGTCCCGCAACGAGCACCGGACCCTCTTTGGCGCACGCGGGCAGCAGGCCGCGCAGCAGCGCGCCGAGTGCACGGCAGGCGCGGGGAAAGGCGTCCTCCTCGCGCCGGCTGAGCGCGTCCAGCTCGAGCGTCAGATACCGGCCGCACGGCTTGCCAATCTCGCGCGCGGCCGCATCGGTCAGGATTTCTACTTCGCTGACAGAAAAGCCCTCGATCGTGCGTGTGTCCTGCCGGATTTGCCGCGCATCGGCAGTATGCGGCATATTTTGGATCGCTTCGACCGCAAGGTCGGTGCGAAAGGCCATGTTTCACCACTCCTTTGCTGCTATTCTGCGGCATGGCGGAAAAAATATGCGGAATCACGGAAAAAGTGCTTGCAATTTGCGGAAAGGGATGGTAGAATAGAAACACTGACGAATAAAGAACAAAGGAGGTGTTTTCGGAATGCCCAACATCAAGTCTGCAAAGAAGCGCGTGAAGGTAAACGCTACCAAGGCGATGAACAACCAGATGGCCAAGAGCGCACTCAAGACCACGCTGAAGAAGTTCAATACGGCCGTTGCTGCCGGCGATAAGGCGGAAGCGACTGTTGCTTATACGACCGCTGTCAAGGCGGTTGATCAGGCGGCTGCCAAGCACCTCCTGCACAAGAACAACGCGGCCAACAAGAAGAGCAAGATGACTGTCAAGCTCAACGGCATGGCGTAAAGCGCAAAGACGCTGATGAAATTCCCGTGGCTCTGCCGCGGGAATTTTTTATGCGCTGCCGTCAAAGGGATGCAGTCCTATGTGCTCCAGCCGTCCTGCGGCAGTGCGTGACGCCCGCCGGCCTGTCCGGCGGGCCGGCTTTTGCCAATCATTTAGATATTTATCAAAATAACACTTGACATTTGCACGGTCGTACGCTATCTTATATTTAGATAAACTTCTAAATGAGGTGAAGATATGCAGCTTTGGCTCGGTCTGGCGCTTGTGCTGGCAGCGCTTGCGGCGCTGATCGTGTGGCAGGCTTGCCTGCTCTCCCGCTGCCGGTTCTGGTGCCACGCATGCGGGAAGCTGTTCCGCCTGCCGTGGACGCAGCTGCTGCTCCGCCGGCATGTGGGGGAGGACTGGCTGCTGCGCTGTCCGCACTGCGGGCAAAAGGGCTGGTGCAAGGCCAGGAAACCAATGGGGAAAGAAGGGTGATGCATGGGATTTCAACAGAGCTTCAAGGCGTTGTCCGATCCGATCCGGCGGGATATTCTCGCGCTGCTGCGCGCGGGGCCGATGGCAGCGGGGGAGATCGCCTCGCATTTCGATGTGTCCGGTGCGACGATTTCACACCATCTGTCCATCCTGCGGGATGCCGGGCTGGTGCTGGATGACAAGCAGGGCAAATACATCTATTATGAGCTGAATATGTCCGTGGTCGATGAGATCCTCGGCTGGATTTCATCCCTGAAAGGTGGAGAGCAAGATGAAAAAAATTACTAAAGCACAGGTAGCTGTCTGGGTCCTTGCGCTGGCGCCGCTCGTACTGGTGGCGGCGGCGTACAGCCATCTGCCGGATACCGTGCCGATGCAGTGGGACTTCGGCGGCAAGGTGGGCTATGAGCCCAAGTGGCATCTGTGGATCGTGGCGGCTATCGCCCCGCTGGTTGCAGCGCTGATGTACGTCACCCCGTATTTTGATCCCAAGAAACGCAACTATAACAAGTTTTTTGGCTCCTATGTCGGGTTTCAGATCATTATGATGCTGTTTTTACTGGTGATGGTCGGCATCTGCGTGATCGAGGGCCTGCGGCCGCATACGCTCAACATTCCGATGGTGGTTTGCCTGGGTGTCAGCCTGATGATGGTCTATCTCGGCAACATGATGCCCAAGTTCCGCATGAACTGGTTTTGCGGCATCAAAAACCCGTGGACCATGTCGAGCGAGACCGTGTGGACGCGCACCCACCGGCTGGGCGGCCGTCTGTTCTTTGCAGCAGGTGTGATCGGTCTGCTGGGCGCGTTCGTGCCGAACGATGTGGCGCGCCTTGTGCTGCTGCTCGCGCCGCTGCTGGCGGCAGCCGTTATCCCGACCGTGCTCAGTTACCTGTGGTTCCGCACAGAGCAGAAGGGATACGCGGCGGGAAGGCAGTGACCGACCGTGCGGCAGGGTGCCGTCCACCCATGCAGGTGGGGATGCCCGGGCTTGCAGCAAGGGCATCTGCCGCATCGGTGGGCAGCGCGGGCGGCTCCGTATATGACACGCCGAAAACTGAAGAAAAATGGTGGGAAAACGGGGGAAATCCCACCAAACAGCAGAGAAAAAGGAACGGATTAGAAAGTTGGGTTAAAATTTTATTCAAGTTTTAACTTGAAAAGTGGGGACGGTTGTGTTATAATCTTGCAGTAAGTTTACATGGGTGGAGGGAATTACCCATGTGAAGGCCTTACGGACAAGGAGAAGATTATGACAAGAACGCGTAAGCTGGTGGCCACCGTGCTGCTGGTTGCCGTCGTTGCGGTGAGCGTGCTTTCTGCGGCGCTCGCGACGGACAACACCGAGACCTATGCGTATTTGCCCGATCACTCTGTTTATTTTTATGACGTTACAGAGAGCTACGCATGGGCCCACCGCGAGATCGACTCGCTCGCGTCTGCCGGGGTGATCCAAGGCAGGGGCGACTATCTGTTTTATCCGGGGGACGCCGTCACCCGGGCCGACTTTATCGTCATGCTGGACCGCGCCTACGGGATGAGCGATGCGCTGGAAAGCGGCGCAGTCGCGTCCGACGGCACATTTGCCGATGTGCCGCAGGGTGCCTATTACAGCGAAGCGGTCGCCGCGGCAAAAGCCTTCGGCATTGCAACCGGTACGTCGGACAACCGTTTCCTGCCCCAGCAGACGATGACGCGGCAGGATGCGATGGTGTTTCTCAAGCGCACGATCGACTGCACCCAGTTGTCTTTGCAGCCCGGTTCGATCAGCGGCTTTCCCGATGCTGCGCAGGTATCGTCCTATGCGCGCGAGGCAGTCGGCTCGCTGATCCAGGCAGGGATCATCAACGGCTCGAACGGCAAGCTCAATCCGCTCACGGGTATCACACGGGCAGAGACCTCAGTCATGCTCTACCGTGCGACCCATATGACCGCACAGGCGGGCGGCGCGGTCTATCAAAACCGCGAAGATGTGGTCAATGTCTGCATCGGTGCCCGGCAGTATTGTGATGTGGTGATTGAAAACTTTGATCCCACCGTGCATTACGGCGAGCTGATGCGCTACACCAGCCTGCGGCAGGAAAATGGTGTAACGTATATCACACTGGCGTATAATCAGGAGATCGACCGTACCGCGACCTACCAAAACGGTGTATTCACCTTCAATGACCCCGACGGGGGAGAAGGTGCGACGGTCAGCTATCCCGCTTCTTCCGGCTGTGTGGCGGTCGATGTGACCGGACGGTATCACCAGATCGACGCGCCGCAGAGCACGGGCAGCACCTATCGCTACTGCTATCCCTCGATCGAAAACGGCGAGGTCACGGTAGTCTACTACACCGGCGTATAGTAGCATCGAATCATAACAATATGGAAAAAATGACCGCAATCTGCGGTCATTTTTTTCGTCTGCTGGATTTGCCAAGCGCCCGGCCCGCTGTGTAGCGGACCGGGCGCTGTTGCTGTACGAGGTGTCAGCCGGGCTGTGCCGCGCGCGGAAAGTCCGGGTGCAGGCCGGACCAGCCGAACTGCGGCAGGGTGAGGATGCGGTCCATATCCTCGTCCGAGATTTCAAAGCCGAACACATCGAGGTTTGCCGCCATGCGCACGGGCGAGGAGGACTTGGGCAGCGGTACGACGCCGCATTGCAGCGCAAAGCGCAGGCACAGCTGCGCGGTCGATTTGCCGTATGGCGCCGCGATCGCGGCAAGGCGCTCGTCCTGCAGAACCCGCGTGCGGCCGAGCGGACTCCACGCTTCGGGCAGGATGCCGTGTGCCTTGCAGAACGCAATGTTGTGGAGCTGTGGATAGCCGGGGTGGAACTCGATCTGGTTGACCATAGGCGCGATTTCGGCGGTTTCCATCAAACTGCGCAGGTGGTGGGGCAAAAAGTTGCTCACACCGATCGCGCGTACGCGGCCTGCGCGGTACAAATCCTCGAGCGCGCGCCAGGTCTCGCGGTCGAGCTGCCGCCATTCGGCGGACAGGTCGTCCGGCCGCGGCCAGTGGATGAGATACAGGTCGAGGTAGTCCGTGCCAAGGCGCGCACACGAGCGATCGAAGGCGGCAAGCGCGTTTTCATAGCCCATTTCGTCCTTCCACAGCTTGCTGGCCAGGAACAATTCGCCGCGCGGCACGCCCGCGGCCGCAAGCGCGCCGCCGAGCGCCTGCTCATTGCCGTAGAACGAGGCGGTGTCAAAATGCCGGTAGCCCGCCTGAAGCGCGGCGGCGACCGTGCCATCGTCCGTTCCGTTTGTCAGATAGGTGCCAAAGCCGACGGCGGGCACCTGCACGCCGTTTGTCAGGGAAAAGGTTTGCATCAGTTCACGTCCTTGTCTGGTGGGATCGGGTGTGGCAGGTTCAGTATAGCATACTTTGCAGGCGGGCAAAAGTTTTTTTGGAAAAAGGGGAACGGCAATATAAAAAGCCGCCCGAGGGGCGGCTTTTCGCTGTATCCTGTGAAAAATCAGAACAGGCCGGTGATCTTGCCGTCCTTGTCCACATCGATCTTTTCCGCAGCCGGCACCTTGGGCAGGCCGGGCATGGTCATGATCGCGCCGGTCTCAACGACGACAAAGCCTGCGCCCGCAGCAAGCCGCGCGGTGCGCACGTTGACCACGAACTCGGTCGGACGGCCGAGCAGCGCTGGGTCGTCGGACAGCGAATACTGGGTCTTGGCCACGCACACCGGCAGGTTGCCGTAGCCCATCTCGGTGATGTTCATCAGTTCCTTGTGCGCGGACGGGGCGATGGTCACGCCGAGCGCGCCGTAGATCTCCTTGGCGATCTTGCGGATTTTGTCCTCGAGCGGAAGCTCATCCTCATAGAGCATATGGAAGTCCGCCTTGCCTTCGTCCAGCACGGCAAGCACTTCGTTTGCGAGCGCCTCACCGCCCTCGCCGCCTTTGGCAAATACCTCGGAGAGCGCCACGCGCACGCCGCGCTTCGCGCAGTGCTCGCGGATAAAGGCGACTTCTTCCTCGGTATCGGTCGGGAAGGAGTTGATCGCGACAACAACCGGCACGCCGAACTTCTCCATATTGTCCAGATGCGCGTCCAGGTTGCAGATGCCGCGCTCGAGCGCGGTCAGATTGGGCGTGTTCAGGTCGGTCTTGGCAACGCCGCCGTTATACTTGAGCGCGCGCACGGTCGCAACCAGCACGATGCAGTCGGGCGAGAGACCGGCCTTGCGGCACTTGATGTCCATAAACTTCTCCGCGCCGAGGTCCGCGCCGAAGCCCGCCTCGGTGATCGCGATGTCTGAAAGTTTGAGCGCCAGACGGGTCGCCTGCACGCTGTTGCAGCCGTGCGCGATATTGGCAAACGGGCCGCCGTGCATCAGGCAGGGGGTGCCCTCGAGCGTTTGCACCAAATTGGGCTTGATGGCGTCCTTCATCAGCGCGGTCATAGCGCCCTCAGCGTGCAGATCGCGCGCAAAGATCGGCTTGCCCTCGTAGGAGTAGGCAACCAGAATATTGCCGAAGCGCTGCTTCAGGTCCTCGAGGTCGGAGGCGAGGCACAGGATCGCCATGACTTCGCTGGCGACCGTGATCATGAAATGATCCTCGCGCGGCACGCCGTTTGCCTTGCCGCCCAGGCCGATGGTGATGTTGCGCAGAGCGCGGTCGTTCATATCCAGCACACGGGTGAAAATCACGCGGCGCGGGTCGATGTGCAGCGCGTTGCCCTGCTGCATGTGGTTGTCCAGCATGGCGCAGAGCAGGTTGTTTGCCGCCGTGATGGCGTGCATATCGCCGGTAAAGTGCAGGTTAATATCCTCCATCGGCACGACCTGCGCATAGCCGCCGCCGGCTGCGCCGCCCTTGATGCCGAACACCGGGCCGAGCGAAGGCTCGCGCAGGGCGATCATCGCCTTTTTGCCGAGTTTTGCCATCGCCTGGCCGAGGCCGACGGTTGTGGTCGTCTTGCCCTCGCCCGCGGGGGTGGGGTTGATGGCGGTTACGAGCACCAGCTTGCCGTTCGGTTTATCCGCCAGCTTGTTCCACACGTCTGCGGACAGCTTGGCCTTGTATTTGCCGTAAAGTTCGAGGTCGTCCGCGTCCAGCCCGGCGTCCGCGGCAACATCGATGATCGGGCGCATCTTGCAGCCCTGCGCGATCTCAATATCGGATAACATAACATTCTCCTCCCGTAAAAACACCTTGTCCCTTGAAAGGTGCGTGATATAACACATGATATTATTATAACAATGTTGTGCACAGTTTTCCAGCAACCGCCGCGAAAAATTTGCCGAATTTGTGACTTAAAAAACACGCGCTGTTGTGGTATGATATAAAGCAGCAATCATTTTAATCAAAGGAGGGTCGGCATGGACATCATCAAGTCCACAGTCAACTACATCAAAAACACCGACCTTTATCTGGCGTCCATCGCCCTGCTGTGCTCGATCTACGGCATGGTGCTCATCTATTCGGCAACGCTCAACCCCGCCTCGGTGTATGACGGCAGCACGCGCAACCTGTTCATCCAGGCGGCAGCGATCATCATCGGCCTGGGCGCATTCGTGGTCATGAGCCTGATCGATCTGGAGACCATGAGCGGCTGGTGGAAGATTTTCGTGCTGGTCAACATCGGCCTGCAATTTTTGCTGTTCACCCCGCTCGGTGAGGAGGTCAACGGCCAGCGCGCGTGGCTCAATTTGGGAATTACCAGCCTGCAGCCCGGCGAGCTGGGCAAGCTGATTTTCATTTTCACGCTCGCCGCGCATATCTCCGAGATCCGCGAGCACATCAGCGAGTGGCGCGGGCTGTTTGTCATCGCGCTGCATACACTGATCATGATGGCGGCGGTCATCGTCGCCTCGGGCGATACCGGCATGGCGATCCAGTATTTCATGATCGCACTGATCATGCTGTTTGCGGCCGGGCTGTCGCTCAAATGGCTGGGCGTCGGCGTGGGGCTGGGGATTGTCAGCATCCCGATCCTGTGGAACTTTGTTTTGCAGGATTATCAGATCACGCGTATCCTCGTGCTGTTTGATCCGTCGATCGATCTGGACGCCTCCCGGCAGGCGACCTACGGCAAAATCGCGATCGGCTCGGGCCAGCTGACCGGCCAGGGACTGACCCACGGCACGATGACCCAGATGCAGCTGGTTTCGGAAAACCAGACCGACTATATCTTCTCGGTTGCGGGCGAGGAGCTCGGCTTTATCGGCTGCATGGCGATCATCTGCCTGCTCACGCTACTGATTATGCGGCTGTTTTACGTCTCTTACCGCGCCTCAACCACGTTTTCCGCCCTGCTGGCGGTGGGCGTGGGCGGCATGTTCCTGTTTCAGACGTTTATGAACATTTTTATGAACATCGGCCTGCTGCCGGTTATGGGCCTGACGCTGCCGTTTTTCTCTTACGGCGGCACCTCGGTGCTGACCATGTATGCTGCGCTCGGCATTGCGGCGGGCGTGCGCATGCGCGAAAAGCCCTCGTGGCTGCAATAACAGATTGGACGGTAAAACCGGGTTTCCGCAGCGGAAACCCGGTTTTTGTGCCCCCGCCGGGTACGGGGAACCTTTTGAAAAAACACAGGAAGGGAAGTCTTTATCATGGAACGAAGCAAAGCTTGGGAGCTGCTGCGCCAGTATAACAAGGAGCCGTTTCACCTGCGCCATGCGCTGACCGTTGAGGCGGTGATGCGGTATTTTGCCGCGCAGCGCGGCGAGGACGTGGATTTCTGGGGCGTGGCTGGCCTGCTGCACGACATCGACTTTGAGATGTGGCCGGAGGAGCACTGCAGGAAAGCGCCCGAACTGCTGCGCGCCGCCGGCGCGGACGAGGCGACCATCCATGCAGTGTGCAGCCACGGCTGGGGCGCATGCTCGGACGTGGAGCCGGCGCACGAGATGGAAAAGCTGTTGTTTGCTGCGGATGAGCTGACCGGCCTGATCTGGTCGGCGTCGCTCATGCGGCCGTCCAAAAGCGTGCAGGATATGGAGCTCAAAAGCCTGAAAAAGAAGTTTAAGGATAAGAAATTCGCTGCTGGCTGTTCGCGCGACATCATTACCAAAGGTGCCGCGCTGTGCGGCCTGACGCTGGACGAGCTGATGGAACAGATGCTCGACGCGATGCGCGCCGGGGAAGACGCAGTCAACGCGCAGATGGCACAGATCGGGGAATAATCCCGCGCAGAATAAGCAAAAAAGCCGCCCGTGAGGGCGGCTTCAGCCTGTAGAAAAACCTGCTTTGGCAATTAGGCCAGAGCAGGTTTTTTGTTTGGAAGCAGGAGGACAGCTGGA
>NZ_CALWUM010000006.1 GCF_944384765.1 uncultured Agathobaculum sp.
AGCCGGAATCGAACCGGCACAGTATCGCTACCGGGGGATTTTAAGTCCCCTGCGTCTACCAGTTCCGCCATGGCGGCATGGTATGATTATAGCAGAAGGAACACGGGCTGTCAAACCGCAGCGGCACGGTTTTTGCCGCTCAGCCGAGCAGACGCTCGGCAAAGAGCATGACCAGCGGCAGGGTAACGATCGAAAGCACGGTGGACAGGCAGACATAGGAGACCGCCTGCCGGTAGTCCTGCCCGAATTTCTGCGCAAAGATCGCGGTGCTCGAGGCGACCGGCGTGGCCGCCGCGACCAGCGTAATTAACGCGACCTGGCCGCGCGCAAACGGAAAGGGCAGAAAGGCGAGCACGGTCAGCAGCGGCACCGCGAGCAGCCGCAGCGCGGAGACGATATACAGGCTGCGGCGCGCAAACAGGCCGCGCAGCTCGACGCCGGACAGATAATAGCCCAGCACCACCATGGCCAGCAGGGTGTTGGCATCCGCGATGTAACCGATGATGCCGGTCACCACCTCCGGCAGCGGCGGCTGGAACAAAAACAGCACGAGGCCAGCGGTCATGGACAGAAACACCGGGTTGACGAACACCATGCGCAGATTGATTGTCTCTTTTTTGCCTGATATAATAACAATACCATAGGTCCACTGCAAAAAGTTGAGCAGCGTGCTGAACGCCACAACATAAAACGCCGCCTCGGCGCCAAACACTGCGGTCACCAGCGGGATACCGATGAAACCCGCGTTGCCGAAGGCAATGCTGAAATTCTCCACGCGCCGCCGCACGCCGCAGCACAGCCACGCCACCGCGATTGTGACAACAAAGGCGATCACCGCCACCACGGCGGACAGCCCGAGCGCGCGCAGCTTTTCCGCACTGTATTCGGTCATATAGCTGCGCAGGATGACGCAGGGGATCACCGCATACAGCAGCACGTTGGAAAGATCCCGGCTGCCCTGCTCGGTCAGCATGCCCACACGCGCGAGCACATAGCCGAGCAGCATCAGCAGGAACATGATGATGGTTTGCTCAAACAGAATTTTTGTGATCATAAATAATAAAACCGTCCTGTAAAATCAGAATGCAAGAAACGGAGGAAACCCTTTGGAACTCTATCAGCTCCGGCAGTTTGCTGCCGTCGCAAAGCTGGAAAACATGACGCGCGCCGCGCGCAGCCTGCACGTGGCGCAGCCGGCAGTGTCCAAAACCATCCGCAACCTGGAAAGCGAACTGGGCGCGCCCTTGTTCGAGCGCACGGGCAAGGGCCTGCGCCGCACGCCGCAGGGCGATATCCTGCTGCGGTATGCGCGCGACATCCTGCGCGCCGAGCAGGACGCGCGGCACGAGATCGAGGAGAGCCTGCACCATGCGGGCAGCCTGTGCATCTGCGCGCTGTCGTGCTCCGGGCGGCTGGGCGACATCCTCGCGGGCTTTGCCGCCGCGCACGGCCCGGCCGACCTGCGCATCGCCGGCGCGCCTGAGGGTAGCGATCTGCTGCTCGACTCGGCGGTGTCGCTGGACGGCGTGCCGGAGAGCGCCGAGCTGCTGTGCGAGGAGGAGATCTGCCTGGCCGTGCCCGCCGGGCACCGGCTGGCTGGACGCGGCACGGTCTCGCTGACCGAGCTTGCCGACGACCCGTTCATCGCGCTGAGCCATTCGCACTCCTTTGAACAGGTCTCGGCCTACATCTTCCAGTCTGCGGGCATGGACGTGCACGCTGCGATCGAGTGCGACAGCGCCGCGCTGCAGCTCAAGCTGCTCGCCTGCGGCATGGGTGTGGCCCTGGTTGCCGCCGGAGACTGGCAGCAGGCGGACAATACCGTCCGCCTGCTGCACATTCGCGACACACAGTGCCGCCGCTACATCTATATGCAGGTGCTCAGCCGCTTTCAAACACAGCTGCTGCGCCAGTTCCAGGACTATCTGCGCGGCTGGTTTGCCGCGGGTCAGCCGACCTCGAGCGGCACCTGATCGCCGTCGTAGAACTGGCGCAGGCTCTCAAGCGAGCAGCGCACCATGTCGAACACCGCCTGATCGGTGAAAAACGCCACATGCGGGGTGACGATCGTATTCTGGAAGGACTTGAGGATGATGTAATCGTGGTTGGTCACATGGCTGTTATAGCTGTGGTCGACTCGGATGATGTCGTCCTCGCCTTCAAAGCAGTCCACGCCGACCGCGCCCACCCGGCCGGATTCGATGCCCTCGATGAGCGCGTCCGTGTCGATCAGCGCGCCGCGCGCGCAGTTGATGATTACTACGCCGGGCTTCATCTTGCCGATGGCCTCGCGGCTGATCATGTGATAGGTGGAGTCATCGAGGAAGGTATGCAAGGTGATGATGTCGGACTCGGCATACAGACGGTCGAGCGAAACATACTCCACCTGATCCTTGAGTGCCGGGGACGGATACGGGTCGTGCGCAATGATGCGGCAGCCGAAGCCGGACAGATTTTTGATCACCGCCTTGCCGATGCGGCCGGTGCCGATTACGCCGATGGTCAGGTTCTGCATCTCCATGCCGCGCGCTGCGCCCGCCGTGCCGAGCGAGCAGTCCGCCGTGTGCGAGCGGAACATGATGTAGCCCGCCTTGCGGATGCACATGAGCATGAGCATGACCGTGTAGTTTGCCACCGAATAGGGCGAATAGCCCGCGTGCGCCACGCGGATGCCTAGGCGGGTCGCAGCCTTGAGGTCGACGTTGTCAAAGCCGATCGTGCGCAGCGCCACATAGCGCACGCCGTTCTTTGCCAGGATCTCAAGCACGGGCGCGGACAGGTCGCAGGTGCCGACGCAGGAGACGCCGTCATACCCCGCGGTCAGCGGCGCGTTTTTGAGCGACAGCCCCTCGTTCTGCATGGTCAGGTCGATGTCCAGCGTCTTGCTCCAATGTTCGAAAAATGCGCGCTCGTCCGGGCGGGCGCTGAATGCCATTACTTTCATAGGGTTACTCCTTTATCCATTCGTGGGTCAGTTTGCCGAGGATCTCGATCCCCTTGACGATCTGCTCGTCGGTCGGTGTGGAATAATTCAGGCGCAGGCCGTTCGACACCTGGCTCTCGTCGGCAAGGAAGGCCGAGCCCGGCACACACAGCACGCCGCGGCGGATGGCTTCGCGTACAAAGGGCTGCGCGTCCATCCCCTCGGGCAGGAAGGCCATGACGAACAGGCCGCCTTCGGGCTTCGTGAAGGTTACCGCGGGGTGGAAGGTGCGGCGCATGGTGTCCAGCATCAGATTGCATTTGTCGCGGTAGATGCGGCGCGCGCTTTCCAGATGCGCGGCATAGTCGTATTTGGTCATATATTCATTGCAGACATACTGGAACAGCACGTTCGAGTGCACATCCGTGGTCTGCTTGGCAACGGTCAGCGGCATGGTCAGCGCCTTGTCGAACACCAGGAAGCCCAGGCGGAACGCAGGTGCCATGACCTTGGAAAAGCTGCCTGCATACAGCACGCGCCCCTCGGTGTCGAGCGACTTGATGGTCGGCACGTCCTCGCCGGCAAAGCGCAGCTCGCCGTAGGGGTTGTCCTCCAGAATGGCGATGTTGTATTTGCACGCGAGTTCATACACCTTTTTGCGCTTTTCGAGCGTGGTGGTGATGCCGCTCGGGTTCTGGAACGAAGGAATAGTGTAAAGCAGCTTGGCGTTCGGGTTGGCCTGCAAAGCAGCCTCGAGCGCATCCGTATCCATACCGTCCTGCTGCATGGGTACGCCGACCAGCTTCGCGCCGTATGAGCGGAAGGTGTTCAGACAGCCGACGAACGCGGGGTCCTCGGTCAGGATGACGTCGCCTGCATTGACCAGCACCTTGGTGGTCAGATCGGCGCACTGCTGGCCGCCGGAGACGATGAACAGCTCGTTTTTCTCAAAATCAAAGCCCTGCGTGCGCGTCAGATACGCCTTCATGGTGTCGCGCAGCGGGGTGTATCCTTCGGACAGGCCGTATTGCAGCACGGAAACCGGCGCGCGGTGCAGCACGTCGGACACGATCTCCGCGATCTCCGGGATCGGGAAGGTGTCGGCGGACGGGTTGCCGCCGCCAAACGAGATCATATCCGGGTCCGCGCCCAGTTTGAACAGCTCGCGGATCGCCGAACCGTGCACGCCCGCCATCCGCTCGGAAATTTCAAATTGCATGTTGTGTCTCTCCCATAGAAAAAATAAAAAAGCGCTGAAACCCGCTTTTTTCGGGTTTCAGCGCCTTTGCTGACGCTATCTATTGTAGACGCAACGCGCCGGTTTGTCCAATAGCGATTGTTTATGCCGGCATAACGCAGGTTTATTGCCTCAGTCGCCCATGGACAGGCCGAGCGCACGCGCCGCACGCACGACTTCGCCGTCGGGCGGGACGGTCTTGAGCTTGCCCGCGACCTCGGACAGCGGAACGGGCACGATCCTGTCGTCCTGCACCGCGACCATGTAGCCGTATTTCTTCTCCTCGATCAGCTTGGCCGCCGCAACGCCCAGGCGGCTGGTCAGCAGACGGTCGGCCGGGCAGGGCGCGCCGCCGCGCTGATAGTGGCCCGGGATGGTGACGCGGATCTCCTGGCCGGTCAGTTCCTTGAGCTCGTCCGCAATGCGGTAGGAGATGGACGGATAGGCCATCTTCTCGCGCGCCGCCTTGAACTCCTTCTTGCTC
Source organism: uncultured Agathobaculum sp. (assembly GCF_944384765.1). GTDB lineage: Bacteria > Bacillota > Clostridia > Oscillospirales > Butyricicoccaceae > Agathobaculum. The sequence goes on from NZ_CALWUM010000006.1 coordinate 4,645, forward strand.
ATCTTGGCCTCTTCCTGGCTGATCGCGCCTTCTGCGACCGCGAGGATGGAAAAGCGCTTGCCGCTCTGCTCGCGCTTCTGGATCGCCTTGGCGATGGCCTTGGCGCTGTACGGGATCTCGGGGATGATGATAACGTCCGCGCCGGACGCAATGCCGGCATACAGGGTCAGCCAGCCCGCCTTGTGGCCCATGACCTCGACGATGAACACACGCGAGTGCGAGAACGCGGTCGAGTGGATGGAGTCAATCACCGTGGAGGCGATGTCCATCGCAGACTGGAAGCCGAAGGTCATCTCCGTGCCCCAGATGTCGTTGTCGATCGTCTTAGGCAGGGTGACAACGTTGACACCGTTCTGGGAAAGCAGATTGGCCGTCTTATGCGTGCCGTTGCCGCCCAGGATGACTAGGCAGTCGAAGCCCTCGTCGCGAACCGTCTTGAGCATTTTCTCCAGGCGGGTCTCCTCGCTGTCCTCCTCCGCTTTCTGCATTTCTTTAAACGGCTGGCGCGAGGTGCCGAGGATGGTGCCGCCCAGCGTCAGGATATCGGAAAAATCCTTAGGGCTCATCACATGGTAGTCGCCCTCGATCAGGCCGCGGTAGCCGTCCCGGATGCCGTAGATGGTTACTTTATTTCCCAATTCGCTGTACAGGGTCTTCGCCACGCCGCGCAGTGCGGAGTTCAGGCCTTGGCAGTCGCCGCCGCTTGTCAGCATACCGATTTTCATAAGATCGCCTCCTGCATATTTTAATATGTCTATCATACCCCTTTTGCCCGCAATTGTGAAGATACTTTTTGTGCAATTTCCTTTGTTTTCCGCAATCCCACCGGTTTTGACTGTGTATGCAGAGACACATGCTTTCCGGGTGCAAAATTTGTGCGTTTCGGCAGTTGCGTTTTCCCCTCCTGGCGTGGTATGCTTGTAACAGACAGATTCCCTGTGACTGACGGACTTGGGTGGAGCGCAAACCACCGGGGAGCAGGGGTTCCGTAATAAATGCCGACCGTCTGGGCAGTGTCGCAAGCAAACGCGATGCTGCCCTTTTTTGCATACAAAAAAGGGCAGCGCGGAGAGAAAAACAGGAGGAATTTTCTTTATGAACGCATGGAACACCTTTACCGGCGGCGACTGGCAGAACGAGATCAATGTCCGCGACTTCATCCAGAAGAACTACACCCCGTATGACGGCGACGGCGCCTTCCTTGCGCCCGCGACCGCGCGCACGACCGCACTGCGCGAGCAGTTCGACACCCTGCTCGCCGAGGAGCGTGAAAAGGGCGGCGTGCGCAATGTCGACACCGACACGGTGATCACGATCACCGCGTTTGGCCCGGGCTATCTGGACAAGGAGCGCGAGATTATCGTCGGTTTGCAGACTGACGAGCCCTTAAAGCGCGCCTGCAACCCGTTCGGCGGCATGCGCATGGTGCGTGAGGCGTGCAAGGCCTATGGCTACGAGGTCTCCCCCAAGATCGAGGAGGAGTTCAAATACCACAAAACGCATAACGACGGCGTGTTCTCCGCCTACACCAAGGACGTGCGTGAGGCGCGCCACGTCGGCTTGCTGACCGGCCTGCCGGACGCCTACGGCCGCGGCCGCATCATCGGCGACTACCGCCGCGTCGCGCTCTACGGCGTGGACCGCCTGATCGCGGAAAAGCAGAAGGACAAGGATGCACTCGGCGCGGTCCCGACCACGGAAAAGGAGATCCGCACCGCGGAGGAGCTGAGCGATCAGATCACCGCCCTCAAGGACATGATCAAGATGGCCGCGTCCTACGGTTTTGACATCTCCCGCCCGGCGGAAAACGCGAAGGAAGCCGTGCAGTGGCTGTATTTCGCCTATCTTGCGGGCATCAAGGAGCAGAACGGCGCCGCGATGAGCCTCGGCCGCACCTCCACCTTCCTCGACATCTACTTTGAGCGCGACCTCAAGGCCGGCATCCTGACCGAGTCCGAGGCACAGGAGATCATGGACGACTTTGTGCTGCACCTGCGCATGGCGCGCCACCTGCGCACACCCGAATACAACGAACTGTTCGGCGGCGACCCGATGTGGATCACCGAGGCGGTCGGCGGCATCGGCGAGGACGGCCGCCACATGGTCACCAAAAACAGCTACCGCATGCTCAACACGCTGTATAACTTAAACCCCGCGGCTGAGCCCAACCTGACCGTGCTGTGGAGCGAGCAGCTGCCCGAAAACTGGAAGCGTTTCATCGCCAAGGTGTCGATCGACACGGATGCACTCCAGTACGAGAACGACGACGTCATGCGCCCCTACTTTGGCGACGATTACGCGATCGCCTGCTGCGTCTCCGCGATGCGCGTGGGCAAGGATATGCAGTTCTTCGGCGCGCGCGCCAACATCGCAAAGCTGATGCTCATGGCGATCAACGGCGGCCGGGATGAGAATAAGTTCGAGCAGGTCGGCCCGGAGATGCCGATCATGGAGGGCGACACGCTCGACTATGATGAGGTCTGCCGCCGCATGGATTTCTACCGTCCGTGGCTGGCCAAGACCTATGTCTCCGCGATGAACACCATCCACTATATGCACGATAAATACGCCTACGAAAAGAGCCAGATGGCCCTGCACGACACCGAGGTGCGCCGCCTGATGGCCTTCGGCATCGCGGGCATGAGCTGCATGGCGGACTCGCTCTCCGCGATCAAGTACGCCAAGGTGCACCCCATCCGCAACCCGGAAAACGGCATCATCGTCGATTTTGAGATCGAGGGCGACTTCCCCAAGTTCGGCAACGATGACGACCGCGTGGACTCCATCGCCTGCGAGCAGGTCGAAAAGTTCTACGAAGCGCTGAAGGCATACCCGCTCTACCGCGGCGCGATCCACACGCTGTCCATCCTGACCATCACCTCGAACGTGATGTACGGCAAAAAGACCGGCAACACGCCGGACGGCCGCCGGCACGGCGAGCCGCTCGCCCCGGGCGCCAACCCGATGAGCGGCCGCGACAAGTCGGGCGCGCTGGCCTCGCTCAACTCGGTTGCCAAGCTCAGCTATGAATACTGCCGCGACGGCATCTCCAACACCTTCTCGATCACGCCGGGCGCGCTCGGCAAGACCGATGATGAGCGCGTGAACAATCTGGTGGCCATCATGGGCGGCTACTTTGCGCAGAACGCGCACCATCTGAACGTCAACGTCATGAACCGCGAGACGCTCATGGCGGCCTACGAACACCCCGAGCAGTACCCCAACCTGACCATCCGCGTTTCCGGTTATGCGGTCAACTTCTACAAGCTCAGCCGCGAGCAGCAGCGCGAGGTCATCTCCCGCACCTTCCACGAGGCGATCTGATTTTTGTCCGCCGGACGGCGGGGGTGATTTGGGTTTTCGCCTGGCAAGGCGGAACGGAGTGCCCGTGCATCACGGGGGAGTTCGCCTGCGCGGCGGGCGGACAAGAAGGAAGAAACCTACGGTTTCCTCCTTCTTGCCAATCATCCTCTTTCCCTCAGGCGCGCCACGGGCGCGGTTTATCGTTGTTCCGCTAAGCGGTTTCCACCCACTTGCTGTTGCGACAGGCATGGGATGGCTGCCACCCCAGAGGGTGGAGATTTCCCTTCTTGCTGCTCCTGAAAAGTGGGCGGCAATCCTTTCGCGTAACGCACCCTTGCGCGCGTCAGCGCGCCCTTATTTGCGGCAGCAAATGCCGCAAATCTTCGGGCAGACGCTTTACTGCCTGCTCTCGCTTAGAAGGAAAAGGGGTGATTCGCAAGAGGGGAGAAACCTTCGGTGTCTCCCCTCTTCGCGAGCCGCAGCGAGCGTGCATGCGAGCAACCGCCCGTAGGGCGGCTCTTAGCGAGTCGTAGTGCGCCTGCGGCGCGCAGCGACAAGTTCCCGCCCGCTGGGCGGCAAAAAACAGGAAAGGTTGTATGCAGCATGACAGGCTTTGTCAACTCCATCCAGTCGCTCGGCGCGGTCGACGGGCCGGGCGTGCGCTATGTCGTTTTCATGCAGGGCTGCCCGCTGCGCTGCATCTACTGCCACAATCCGGACACCTGGCTGACCCAGGGCGGCGAAGAATTCACCGCGGACGAGCTGGTGCAAAAAGCATTGCGCTTCCGCCCCTACTGGCGGAACGGCGGCGGCGTGACCGTCTCGGGCGGTGAACCGCTACTGCAAGCCCCGTTCATCGAGGAGTTTTTCGCCAGGCTGCACGAGACCGGTGTGCACACCGCGCTCGACACCTCGGGCGTGGGCAATCTTGCCGATGCCGAACGGGTGCTGCAGCATACCGATCTGGTGCTGTGCGATCTCAAATTTCTTACCCGGGCGGACTATCTCAAATACTGCCGGGCGGATTTCGGGCAGGTCGAGCGTTTTTTGCAGCTGACCGCCATGAAGGGCGTGCCGCTCTGGATCCGGCATGTGGTCGTGCCCGGTCTAACCGACAGTCTGGAAAACCTGCGGCTGGTCAAAGCGCGGGCGGAGAGCTTCCCTAACCTACAAAAACTGGATTTTCTGCCATTCCACAAGCTATGTATCGAAAAATATGACCGGCTCGGCCTAGAATTCCCCCTGCGGGACACCCCGGCGATGAACGACGCCTGGCTCAAGCAACTGCTGGAAAAATTATAAGGCATACTAAAAGCGAGGGAGTGCTCCCTCGCTTTCTATTATGTATCGTCATCCCGCGGTGTGGGCTTCCTTCTCCGGCCGCACGCCGCAGAAGTGCACCTCATACCGCTGCATGCAGTCCTTGATCACGCGGACTGCCTCCTCGCGCGCCAGCGCGTCCGAAGTGGTCGTGTGCTTGTGCTCCAGCCCTTTATACACCTCGAAAAAGTGCGTAATCTCGTTTGCATAGTGGGGCGGCAGCTGGTCGATGTCCTGATAGAAATTCCAGGTCGGATCGCCGAACGGCAGCGCGATGATCTTGTCGTCGATCTCGTCGTCGTCGATCATGCGGATCACGCCGATCGGATAGCAGTCCACCTCGACGAGCGGATCGAGCGCCTCGGTGCACAGCACGAGCACGTCCAGCGGGTCGCCGTCATCCGCGTAAGTACGCGGGATAAAACCATAGTTGGCCGGATAGTGCGTAGAGGTATACAGAATGCGGTCCAGCCGCAGCAGGCCGGTCTGCTTGTCCAGTTCATACTTTTTCTTGCTGCCCGCGGGGATCTCGATTACAGCGGTGAACTTCTCCGGTGTCACGCAGCGCGGGTCGATATCGTGCCAGATATTTCTCATGTCGGCACCTCCCTATGATTTCGGAATGATTTTGTAATTTCAGTATACCAGAGACAGCGCGCTGCTGCAAGAGCGGCGAATCAGGAAAGAAGAATTGATTTTACATGATTTTTACAGAAAAATACATTGTTACTCGGTAAAAATGCAGTATAATAAGAATATACTGATTTATAATATGGCCGCGTATGCCTTGCGCGGCCCGGACAAACATACAGGGGGATATACAACCATGACACAGGCTATCTGGGAACAGGGCTATACGCAGAACCGCGAGCTTTCGTGGCTGCAGTTCAATGCCCGCGTGCTCGCCGAAGCGGAGGATGACGCGGTTCCGCTGCTCGAGCGGTGCAAGTTCCTCTCCATCTTCACCAGCAATCTGGATGAATTTTTCATGATCCGCGTGGGCAGCCTGTGCGACATGGCTGCTGTGGATAAAGACCGCATCGACAATAAATCCGGCATGACCGCCAAGGAGCAGTTGCGCCGCATCTATGCAGCGGTCGAGCCGCTCTACGAGCGCCGCGACCATGCGTTTGAGGACGTGGACAAACGCCTGCGCGCCGAGGGGCTGTGCCGCCTGTCCATCAGCGAGCTTGAACCCGCAGAACACAAGTTCATCAAGCAGTATTTCAAAAATGTGGTTGCGCCCGTGCTCTCCCCGCAGATTGTGGACGCGCACCATCCCTTCCCGCATCTCGAGGGCAAGGTGCTGCACATCGCCGCGCTGCTCGGCCATAAAAAGAGTGAGCGCCTCGGCCTGCTGCCCGTGCCTGCTTCCCTGCCTGCGCTGGTGTTCCTGCCGGGCGACCAGCCGCGCTATGTCGCAATCGAGGATATCCTGCTCGAGTATACGGGCAATGTGTTCGAGATGTACGACGTGCTGGAAAAGACCGTGTTCTGCGTCACCCGCAACGCGGACATCAATCCGGACGATGAGACCTTTGGCGCGGATGAGGGCGACTTCCGCAAAAAGATGGAAAAGCTGCTGCGCCAGCGCCGCCGCATGGCGGTGGTGCGCGTCGAGCTCAACCGCCCGATCAGCGACCATTTCAAGGAGTATTTCCGCAGCCGCTTTGACGTGACTGATGCGCAGATCTTCCTGTCCCGCAAGGCGCCGCTGCAGATGGGCTATGTGTTCTCGCTGGGTGACCACCTGCCGGAGAAGCAGCGCGCGGCGCTGTCCGATCCGCCGTTCACCCCCCAGCAGCCCGCTATGCTGCCCGCCGGGCAAAGCCTGCTCAAAGCCGCGCTCAAGCGTGACATCCTGCTCTCCTATCCGTATGAGAGCATGGAACCCTTCCTGCAGATGATCCGCGAGGCGGCCAACGACCCCGCGGTGCTGTCCATTCGCATCACGATTTACCGTCTGGCGCGCAAGGCCAAGCTGGTCGAATATCTGTGCGCCGCAGCCGAAAACGGCAAGGACGTCACCGCCCTGATCGAACTGCGCGCCCGCTTTGACGAGCAAAACAACATCGACTGGTCCGAACGCTTGGAAGAAGCCGGCTGCAAAATCATTTACGGCTTTGAGGACTATAAGGTGCACTCCAAGATCTGCCTGATCACCCGTCAGGAGCGCGGCGGCGTGCGCCACATCACCCAGGTCGGTACGGGCAACTACAACGAAAAAACCGCCACGCAGTACACCGACGTGTCGCTCATCACCTCGGATGAGTCGATCGGCGCAGACGCGGGCGCATTCTTCAACAACATGGCGCTCGGCAACCTGGAAGGCAAGTACGACCGCCTGTTCGTCGCCCCGACCAGCCTGAAAAACAACATCCTCGCACTCATGGATGAACAAATCGCCAAGGGCAGCGACGGCTATATCCTCCTCAAATTCAATTCGCTGACCGATATCGACGTGATCCAGAAGCTGCGGGACGCTTCGTGCGCGGGTGTCAAGATCGAAATGATCGTGCGCGGCATCTGCTGCCTGCTGCCCGGCGTCAAGGGCCACACCGAGAATATCACGGTTACGAGCATTGTCGGCCGTTTCCTCGAGCACTCGCGCATCTATGTATTCGGCCGCGGTGCGGAAGAAAAGATGTACATCTCCTCTGCCGACCTGATGACCCGCAACACCGAGCGCCGCGTTGAGATCGCCTGCCCGGTCGACTCGCCCGAGGTGCGCGCGCGGCTGCACGACATTCTGTACGCCATGCAGCATGACACGGTCAAGGCGCGCGTACTCCAGCCGGACGGCACCTATCACAAAAAGCCGCCCGTGCCCGACCCGCTGTGCGCCCAGGTGCTGCTCATGCAGCAGGCCATCAATCAGGCGCGCGAGCAGGCCTCGCACCCCGAACCGCCCGAGCCGGGCTGGAAAAAGTTCTTCGGCCGCCTGTTCGGACATAAAAAGTAAGTTCAACCGCATCTAACCAGCAGCCGTCCGATCGGACGGCTGCTTTTTCTATGGCACTGCACTGTTTTGTGCGGCGCGCTCTTCGGTCTTAATCTCCCAGTGAATAAGCAGGGTGAGCGCGGCGCGCAGCAGAATGATTGCGCCGACGAGCACGATCTCCCCCAACCCGCGCACGACCACCGTGCGCAAAATCTCGCTGCCCAGCTTAAATTCCAGCCCGAGCGCCATGCCTTTGGCCAACCGCAGCCGGGTACCTGGGTCACGGCGCAGGCAGCCCACAATGCCGCGCAGCCCCGCCGCAATGATCACACCTACGCCGGTTAGCTCAAACAGCAGAATCGCGCCGCCGGTCAGCACTCCCAGCGCGCTGTGCAGCGTTTCCATCATGAAGCATTCCCCCAGCGGGCTTAGTATGCCGCGCGCCGGGCGCACCCATACAAAAAACGGCTGCAAATGCAGCCGTTTTTCTTCTGTCCGGGTGGATTTATTCGCCCATCACCTGAAAGACGATATCGCGCGTGCGGTTGCGCGTGTCGCATTCGACCAGTGTCAGGTTCTGCCACGGGCCAATTGTGATCTCCCCCTCTACAAAGGGGATCACGATGAACGGGCTGAGCAGCGCCGCCTTGATATGGGACGAGCCGTTGTCGTCGTGCCAGGTGTCGTGATGGTGGTAATAGATTACGTTGCCTTCCTTGTCCTTATAAGGCGAGAACACATCAAGCGCGGCCTTGAGGTCGTGATACACCATGCCCGGCTCGAATTCCAGCGTGGTCAGGCCGGCCACGCCGCCAGTCGTAAATCCGGTGACAATGCCCGACTTGATTCCCGTGTTGCGGCAGGCATTGTGCACCGCGGCGCGGAAATCGTCGGTCACGTCGATCATGCCCATGTGGGCCTTGGTGTGATAGGTTTTGGTCTCCGTATAAACTGCCATAGCTGCATTACTCCTTTATAAACACTCCAGATAGCGCCCATATAATGTTTTATTCAGATCAGTTGCATGGCGGACCAGCGTCTGGTGGTCGATATAGCCGCGCTGATAGGCGATCTCCTCCAGGCAGGCGATATAGCGGCCGGTCTCATCCTGCACGCGCTTGACCTCCTGCGAAGCGCTCAGCAGGTTATCCGCCGTGCCCGCATCCAGCCAGACAAAGTCGCGGTCGAGCTTGACGACATGCAGCTTGCCGCGGCGCAGATATTCCAGATTGACGTCCGTGATCTCAAGCTCGCCACGCGCGGACGGCTTAAGGTTGCGCGCAATCTCCATGACGTCGTTATCGTAAAAATACAGGCCCGGCACGATATAGTTGGACTTGGGATAGCGCGGCTTTTCCTCAATCGACACCGCGCGTCCGCGCTCGTCAAACTCGACCACGCCGAATGCCCGCGGATCATCCACATAATAGCCGAACACACATGCGCCCTCCCCCAATGCGAGCGCCTTGTTCAGGTAGCTTTCAAAATCCGGCGAATAAAAGATGTTGTCGCCCAGCACCAGGCACACATCGTCCGTGCCGACAAACTGCCGACCGATCAGCAGCGCATCCGCGATGCCGCGCGCCATATCCTGCACCTCGTAGGCGATGTTGACGCCGAACCGACCGCCCGAACCGAGCAGACGATAAAACGGTCCCTCCTCACCAGGCGGGATGATGATCAAAATATCACGGATGCCCGCCTGCAGCAGCACTGCCAGCGGATAATAGATCATCGGCTTGTCATAAACCGGCAGCAACGGTTTGCACACCGGCCGCGTCATCGGGTAAAGGCGGGAGCCTTTGCCCGCGGCAAGAATGATTCCTTTCATGCAGTATTCCTCTATCTCTTTATTTTGTTGCTTTGCGACAACATTATAGCACATTGCACAGGCTATTTCCATAGGAAAGATGGGAAACACCCGGCGACGAAAACGGCACCGTGGCGCGCACGTCCGCCCCGCCCGCAGCCGCCGCGTATTCCGACGGTTTTAATCCCGCAAAAACGTGCAAAAACTTACAGTTTTTGTCCGCCATTTCGCGCTATTTTTGATGATAACACAGGTGGAAAACCTACCAGAAAACGGGTATAATATTATCTGCACGAAAATTATCCGCAGATGGAGGAATATACATGGTTCGTAACGATTTGCGCAATATTGCGATCATCGCACACGTCGACCACGGCAAGACCACGCTGGTCGACCAGATGCTCAAGCAGGCGGGCGCATTCCGCGAAAACCAGGTGGTAGAGGATCGCGTCATGGACTCGGGCGATATTGAGCGCGAGCGCGGCATCACCATTCTGGCGAAAAATACTTCGGTACACTATAAAGGCGTCAAGATCAACATTGTCGATACCCCGGGCCACGCGGACTTCTCCGGCGAGGTCGAGCGTATCCTCAAGATGGTGGACGGCGTTGTACTGCTGGTCGACGCAGCCGAGGGCCCGATGCCCCAGACCCGCTTCGTCCTCCAGAAGGCGCTTGAATTCGGCCACAAGATCATCATTGCCATCAACAAGATCGACCGTCCGGACGCGCGCCTGAACGAAATCGGCGACGAAGTCCTCGAGCTGCTTCTCAACCTCGACGCATCCGACGAGCAGCTGGACAGCCCGATCGTCTACTGCTCGGGCCGTGCAGGCACGGCGTCCATGTCTCCCAACACGCCGGGCACCGACCTGACCCCGCTGTTCGAACAGATCCTCGAGCATATCCCGGCGCCGCAGGTCGATACAGAGGGCCCGACCCAGATGCTGGTCTCCTCGATCGACTACAACGAGTACGTCGGCCGCATTGGCATCGGCCGCATCGAGCGCGGCTCGATGAAGGTCGGCCAGCAGGTCACGGTCTGCGACTATCACGGTGCAACCCAGCCCTATAACGCCAAGGTTGTCACGCTGTACACCATCGAGGAGCTTGACCGCCAGCCGATCGAAGAGGCTAAGGCCGGCGAGATCGTCTGCTTCTCGGGCATTGAAAACGTCACCATCGGCGAAACCCTGTGCGACCCGGCGCACGTCGAGCCGCTGCCGTTTGTCAAGATCTCCGAGCCGACGGTCGAAATGACCTTCTCGGTCAACGATTCCCCGTTCGCCGGCCGCGAGGGCAAGTTTGTCACCTCGCGTCACCTGCGCGAGCGCCTGTTCCGCGAGCTGCTCAAGGACGTCTCCCTGCGCGTTTACGAGACCGACACCACGGATTCCTTCCGCGTGTGCGGCCGTGGCGAGATGCACCTGTCCATCCTGATCGAAAGCCTGCGCCGCGAGGGCTATGAATTCCAGGTCGGCGCACCCAAGGCGCTGTTCAAGGAAATCGACGGCAAGAAGTGTGAGCCGATCGAACGCCTGATCGCAGACGTGCCGCAGGATGCGGTCGGCGCGATCATGGAGAAGATGGGCGCGCGCAAGGGCGAGCTGGTCTCGATGAACCCCAAGGGCGCAGACCGCATGCGCCTCGAGTTCCTCATCCCGGCACGCGGCCTGTTCGGCTATCGCACTGAGTTTTTGACTGATACCAAGGGCGAGGGCGTGCTGTCCTCGGTATTCCACAGCTATCAGCCGTACAAGGGCGATATTCAGAAGCGCACCACCGGTTCGCTGATCGCATTTGAGACCGGCGAGGCTGTCGGCTACGGCCTGTTTAACGCGCAGGAGCGCGGCCCGCTGTTCATCGGCCCGGGCACACAGGTGTACGAAGGCATGGTCGTAGGCGAAAACCCGCGCGGCGAGGACATGGCGGTCAATGTGTGCAAGAAAAAGCAGCTGACCAATATGCGCGCCGCAGGTTCGGATGACGCGCTGCGCCTGACGCCCCCGCGTCAGATGTCAATCGAAGCGGCTCTCGAGTTCATCTCGGACGATGAGCTTCTCGAAATCACGCCCAAGAGCCTGCGCATCCGAAAGAAGATCCTGTCCAACACCGAGCGTCTGAAAAAAACCAAGGGCGGTAAGAAATAACGCATACAAACCATTTTCATTGAGAAGGAGTTTTTTATATCATGGCTGGTAAGAATGTAATCCACACCGAGCTGGCACCGGCGGCAGTCGGCCCGTATTCCCAGGCGATCTCTGCAAACAATTTCCTGTTTACCTCGGGCCAGATCCCGATCAATCCGGCGACCGGCAAGATCGATGCGTCCACCATCGAGGAGCAGACCGAGCAGGTCATGCGTAACCTGCACCATGTGCTCGCACAGGGCGGCGTGGCGTTTGACCGCGTGGTCAAGACCACCTGCTTCCTCGCGGACATGAACGATTTTGCGGCGTTCAACGCGGTTTATGCCAAGTACTTCCCCGAAAATCCGCCGGCGCGCTCCTGCGTCGAAGTCGGCGCGCTGCCGATGGGCGCCAAGGTTGAGGTCGAGGTCATCGCGCTGCAGGGTTGAGTCTCTGCTACTGGCCAAGCGCCAACAAAATAAAAAAAGCCTGCTAACGCAGGCTTTTTTATTTTGTCCACATGTTCAATACTCGCGATACACCGCCCGGACCACGCCGAGGATCTGGCAGCTCGTGCCGTCGATCGGCGGATAGGCGGGATTTTCCGGCATGAGCCACACGCCGTCCGGCGTGATGCGCAGCGTTTTGCAGGTTGCCTCGTCCTCGAGCAGAGCGATGACAATGTCCCCGCTCCGGGCCTGCATATCCTGCCGGACAATGACCAAATCGTTGTCCAGAATGCCCGCACCGGTCATCGAATCGCCGCGGATACGCAGCGCATAGTACACGCCGCCGTTTGCCGCAGGCTCGAACGGCACATAGCCCACACACTCCTCGACCGCAAGGACCGGCATACCAGCGGTAACCCGGCCGAGGATCGGGATACGCGTCACCATCGAGGGGCCGTTGACCGGTGTGATCGCGCGTGACTTGTGCTCGCTGGGTTCGAGCCAGCCGGCCTCCTGCAGCTTTTTCAGATGGGCGTGCACGGTCGAGGGCGAACGCAGCCCCATTTCTGCGCCTATCTCGCGCACAGAGGGCGGATAGCCGTGCTCGAGGGAATATTCCTTGATATAACCAAGAATCCGCTGCTGCTTTTCGGAAATCTTTTTCATATATTCGTACTCCTTGCCAGACCAATCGAATGAATGTTCGATTTTCTCTATTATACCTTGTTTGCGTCAAAAAAGCAAACATTTGTTTGAGCAAATACTGTACGCTGTACGCTGCGCCAAATCCCCGGCTTTTCGCGCTCTCGCACCGGAAATGTGCAAATTATCCGCAAAAAAATCCGCACTTTACTTGTATTTGGCGGCAATCTGTTATATCATATAGTCAAACAGTATTACGTTTTTCACGGTAACATTGTAAAACGTCACAGGGAGGTTTTTCTATGACGATCAAAACCGAACTCGGTTATATCGAGATCACAAATGAGGTGATGGCGGGCATCGCGGGCTTTGCGGCGTCCTCCTGCTTTGGCGTCAAGGGCATGACCATCCGTTCGATGTCGGACGGGCTGGCACACCTGCTCGGACGCGAGAACCTGTCACGCGGCGTCAAGGTGACCGAAGCGCCGGACGGCGGGGTCAACATCGACCTGCATATTGCGGTCGAGCACGGGGTCAACATTGCGACTGTGTGCCGCTCGATCATCAGTGAGGTGCGCTACCACATGGAGCGCCTGACCGGCGTGGACGTCAAAAACGTGGACGTGTATGTCGAGAGCATCAAGGCCGACTAAATCATACAGGGGGTATCCAATACCCCCTGTATACAAAAATCCGTTCCAGAGAAACGGATTTTTGATACCCCCGGACGCCGCCCCGGGCGGCTGGGTCGGGGTGTAAAAAGTCAGGCGCATGTCCTGACTTTTTACGGAAATCGCTCCGCGATTTCCCGATCTGTACGCGCAAAGCGCAGATGAAACCGTATAGAAGAGTAGTGAAGAATTTTAGGGAGAGTATGCACATGGCAGATCAAAAAATAACCGGTGCGCTGTTTCAGTCCATGGTGACCGAGGGCGCGCTCGCCATTGCGGAAAAGCAGGAGCAGGTCAACGAGCTCAACGTATTCCCGGTGCCGGATGGCGATACAGGCACCAATATGTCCATGACCATGGCCGCGGCGATGACCGAGCTGGAAAAGCTCGCCGAGCCTACGCTCGCCAAGGCGGCGGATACCACAGCGGCTGCGCTGCTGCGCGGCGCGCGCGGCAACTCGGGCGTCATCCTGTCGCTGTTGTTCCGCGGCATGGCGAAAAAACTGCATGAGGAGCCGGAAGCCGGCGGCTGCACGCTTGCGCTCGCGCTGCGCGAGGGCGTGGAGACCGCCTACAAAGCGGTCATGAAGCCCGCTGAGGGCACCATCCTGACCGTGTCGCGCGTATCCGCGCAGCACGCGGTTGAGGCGTGCCAGGCGGATCCCAGCCTGTCCGCCGAGCAGGTGCTCGAGGCTGTGCTCGAGCGCGGCCGCACCGCGCTGGACGAAACCATCCACCAGAACCCTGTGCTGGAAAAGGCAGGCGTGGTAGACGCTGGTGCGTTTGGCTTCCTGACTATTCTGGAAGGCATGCTGGACGCGGTGCGCGGGGTGCACCGGGATCGCAAACCGGCGCAGGCCGGCAGTCAGTCAGCGGCAGACTTCGGCGCGATCGCGGATGAGGACATCACCTTCACCTACTGCACCGAATTCATCGCCGCGCGTAAGGACAAGGCGCGCAACGTCGGCCGCCTGCGTGCGATCCTGAGCGAAATCGGCGACTCGCTGGTCGTAGTCGATGACGATGACATCGTCAAGGTGCATGTGCACACCGACCAGCCGAACAAGGCGCTGGAGGAAGGTCTCAAATTCGGCCCGCTGCTCACGGTCAAGATCGAAAACATGCGCGAGCAGCACACCGCCAAGGTGATCGAAGGCACGGCGGACGAGCCGCGCGAGCGCGTAGTCGTGCCGCCGGAAAAGCCGTTCGGCTATGTCGCAGTCGCCGCAGGAGACGGCCTCAAGGCGCTGTTTGCCGACCTCGGCGTGGACGAGGTTGTGCAGGGTGGCCAAACCATGAACCCCTCGACCGATGACATTGTACGCGCGGTCGATGCGGTGCCGGCGGAAACCGTATTTGTGCTGCCCAACAACAAGAATATCATCATGGCGGCCGAGCAGGCCGTGCATCTGGCCGAGGGCAAAAAGATCGTCGTCGTGCCGACGCGAACCATCCCGCAGGGCATTTCCGCCATGCTGGCGGCCGACCCGGACTGTGGGGACGAGGCAACGCTGACCGAGGCCATGCGTGATGCCGCGCACCATGTGCGCAGCGGCCAGGTGACCTATGCCGCGCGCGACAGTGAGTACGACGGCAAAAAGATCAAGCAGGGCGAATACCTGTCGCTGCTCGAAGGCCGCCTGTGCGCGAGCGGCCGCGAGAGCGCGGTGCTCAAAAAGCTTGTGCGCGAGATGGTGACCGACGAGAGCGCGTTTGCGACCGTAATCTATGGCGAAGGCGTGACCGAGCAGCAGGCCGCTGAGGTCGAGGCGCTGCTGCACAAGGAGAACAAGGAGATGGAGATCTCGGTGGTCGACGGCGGCCAGCCGGTATATTACTATATCCTGTCTGTGGAATGAAAAACGCCCGTCCTGCGGCTTGACAGGCACAGGGCGGGCCGGTATAATACAAGTAAGAGGGACACCGCTGCAAAGCGGCTGGCCTTACAGGTTATTTGAATGAAAACAAGCTAACCGTCTGGCGGCAACCGGGCGGTTAGCGCGCTTTTATGGTAAAAATGGAAAGCAGAACTGCAATCCATATCAGAATCTGAAAAATCCGATACCACAAAGGCAATCACCCCCTTCCATCAGGGGAGTGCCAACCGCGGATACAACGGTGTCCGCATACAGCATAGCAAAGTATGCACAATTTGTCAATTTCGCCGCCCAAACGGGAGGCGTTCTTTTTGGAGTGAAATCATGTCAGTATTCGATATTTTCAAAAAGCTGGACGAGCAGAAGGCCGCACAGGCGGCGCAGCCGGTCGAGTGGCTGGTCATCGGGCTGGGTAACCCGGGCAGCAAGTATGACAACACCCGCCACAACGCGGGCTTCCGCGCGCTAGAAAGCTACTGCGCACGCACCGGACAGAAGATCGACCGGATGAAATTCAAGGCGCTCGTGGGCGAGGGTATGCTGGGCGGTCGGCGCGTGCTGTTCCTCAAGCCGCAGACCTTTATGAACCTGTCCGGCGAGGCGGTGCGCGACGCGGCCTCGTTCTACAAGATCCCGCCCGAGCGGATCATCGTCCTGTCGGATGATATCTCGCTCGACGTGGGCACGCTGCGCGTGCGCGCCAAGGGCTCGGCGGGCGGACAAAACGGGCTGAAGAACATCATCTATCACCTCGGCAGCGAGGACTTCCCCCGCGTCAAGATCGGGGTCGGCCACAAACCGCACCCGGACTATGACCTTGCCGCGTGGGTGCTCAGCAAATTCACCGCGGAGGAGCAGAAAGCCATCGACAAGGCGTGCGAGGACGCGGTCAGCGCCGCAGCCTGCATCATCGCGGAGGGCTGTCCCGCCGCGGCGCAAAAGTTTAACGGCAAGCGGCTGTGAGCCGCAGCCTGTGCAAAACAAAAAGCCTGCTGATCGCAGGCTTTTTGTTTTTTTGTTACCAGCCGAAGAACGGGAACGGGCTCTGGTAGTAGCCGCCGCTACTGCTGTCATCCTGAGTGCTCTGGTTGCTCTCGGTCGCCGGGTCGTCACCCTCCAGGTCGTGCGCATCCATGAGCGTTACGGTGATGTTGAGTGTCTTGCCGGTCGAGAGACGGTAAACGGTCAGGGTGATCTTGTCGCCCGCCTGTTTATTCTCCTTGATCTCGTTGACATCGTCCATGGTCGGGGTCGGCGTACCATCGACTGCCGTGATCACGTCGCCGACCTGCAGGCCTTCGCTCGCCGCTGTGGCACGCGAGTCAATTGAGTATACCTGTACACCGGCGATGCTGCCATCGGCGGACTCCACATTGCGGCCCGTGATGCCGATAGTCGGACGGCCGCTGACATAGCCGTTGGCAATCAGCTCATCGACAACGTCCTTTGCCGTGTTGATCGGGATCGCAAAGCCCATGCCCTCAATCGTGGTGTCACTGTATATACTGCTGGACAGTTTAGCCGACGTGATGCCGACCACCTGGCCGTATTTATTGATGAGCGCACCACCCGAGTTGCCCGGGTTGATGGACGCGTCGGTCTGGATCAGGGTCATGACGCGGTCGTTGATGGTCACGTCGCGGTTGATGGCGGAAATGCGGCCGCCGGTGATCGTGTTGGCAAACTGCACACCGCCGGGCGAACCGATCGTATAAGCGTATTCACCGGGTTCGAGGTCGTCCGAATCGCCGAACTCAGCCGGGGTCAGCTCGGTATCCGTGGTCACCTTGATGACCGCAAGGTCGGTCTGCTCATCCGTGCCGACGATCTCCGCATCCAGCTGGGTGCCGTCGCTCAGCTGAACGGCTACCGCCGTCGCATCCGCGACAACATGGTCGTTGGTGATGATGTAGCCATCCTTACTCATGATGACGCCCGAGCCACTGCTCGTGCCGCTGTCCATCGAGGCGATGACCGATACAACAGACGGGCTGACCTTCTTGTAGATCTCCTCGCCTGCCAGGCCGTTGACCACATCGTAGTTATCCGGGTCCAGCTCAGGAGTGTCGCTGATCTCCAGTGTCGGCAGCTCGCCGCTGTCTGTCTCCGCGCTCGCGCTGACGGCCGCGCCGTCTCCGTCGCCAATCACATGGCCGAGCACCGCGCCGCCTGCAAACAGCAGGCAGGCCGCTGCCACGCAGCACAGGCCGATCACAACCGCCTTACCGTGCCCCTTCTTGTGAGGGGGCTGGGCGCCGCCGCCGCTCAGATCGGGCTGCGGCGCGGAATAGAAGGTTTCCGTCCGCGGCGCCTGGTAATCCGGATGCGCTACCGGCGTCTGATACGGGGTACGCGGCTCCTCACTCTGCGTGGAGGGCTGCTCACCCTGCGCGCCATACGGCTGCTGCGGCTGCGCTTCCTGCTCTCCCTGCGGGGTAACAGACGGTTCATCCGAGACACGATACGGCGCCTGTGCGGACTGCTGTCCGCTCTCCTGCGGCTGTGCCGCCTGCTGTGCTTCGGGCTGTTCCATATTGTCATCGCCGCGCGGGGCAGGCGTATAGTTGTTATTATTGAAGTCGTCCATTGTGTTGACCTCCCTATCGATTTTCTGGTTTTATTGTATTGCCCCATTGTGGCAGTTTGTTGAAAACAATATGAATATTTTTTGAACACGCGCCTTACGTCTCAACATTTGCAGGCGCCGCCCTTTGAGGCGGCGCCTGCGCGCTTTTCCTTATGCCTGCGGTTTGCTGCCCGGCAGCTGTGCCGGCGCGAGTGGCAGCGTGAACGAGAACTCGGTCTCACCGCCGTCCGAGCGAACAGCGATCTCGCCGCCATGCAGGTTAATGATGTTTTTAACGATGTACAGCCCCAGCCCCGCACCGGTCTTATCCATCGAGCGCGAGCGGTCGGCCTTGTAGAATCGGTCGAAGATGTGCGGCAGATCCTCCTCCGAGATCACCGTGCCCGTGTTGCTGATCGAGAACGCACAGAACGTGCCCTCCGGATGCGCATGCAGGCACAGGCGGCCGCCGTCATCGATAAACTTGACCGCGTTGTCCACCAGGTTATACACCGCGCGGTACAAGTGGTCGCGGTCGCCCATGACCATCAGGCGGTCCTCCAGATCGCACTCGACCGTAAGCTGCTTTTTCTCGATCTTCTGCTCAAAGGACAGCAGGATCTGCGCGGTCATTTCGGAGAAATCCATCGGCGCGGGGTTGAGGATCAGCTCGCCCGACTGGATTTTGGCCGCGTCCAGCATACGGTTGACCATGCGGGACAGGCGGCGGGTCTCCTCGGCGATGATGTGCAGGTATTTATCCCTCTGGTCCGAGGGGATGGTGCCGTCGATCATGCCATCAACAAAGCCACCGATCGTGGTCATCGGGGTTTTGAACTCGTGGCTGACGTTGGAGATAAAGCCGCGCGTCAGCTCCTCGAGCTGGTCGAGGTCACGCGCCATGTTGTTGAAGGAGGTTGCCAGCTCGTCGATCTCGTAGCAGTGGTTGTCCTCGGGTACGCGCACCTCAAAATTGCCCGCAGCAAACTCCTTGGCTGCCGCCGCCATCACCTTAAGCGGCCGCGTCATATGCTGGGACAAAATAAACGAGATAATCAGTGCGACCACAAGCGTTACCACCAGGATAAGCACCAGCGTCTGTGTGGAGTGGCGCACCGTGCCGGCCGCGGCGGCATCCTGTGTGTTGATAAACACCATGGCGGTGATCTGGCCGCTGTCATCCAGCACACTCGTGCCGACCGTGTAGCTTGACTGTGCCCCGATCACGCCCAGCTGGCCGACCTCGGCATAGCTGCCGGTCTCTCGAACCTGCGCGACCGCGGAAGCGGGCATGGCATACTGACGGTTGTATTCCGCCACCGTGCCGTTTGTGTCTGCCGCCATCTGGATCACGCCGTCCGCATCGGTCACGCAAACCGAGATAACGTCCTCTTTGGCCACACGGCCGATGGACAGCATAAAGATCTGCCGGATAATGTCCGAATCCGTGCTTTGCATCAGCTTGGTCTGCTCGGCCAGGCTCTGCACGGTCGTGCGCAGCTCGGCCTGCTTGGAGGCAAGCGCGTAGTTGCTCATCTGATAGTAAAACACACCGCCCGCCACCGTGAACGCGCATACGATCAGCACCAGATGCGTGACATAATTTTTAAAGAAAAAACTGCGTCTGCCCATGTGGGTTTACTCCTTGGTTTCAAATTTATAGCCAACGCCCCAGACGGTCTTAAGCTCCCATTTATCCGAAACGCCCTCGAGCTTTTCGCGCAGGCGCTTGACGTGCACATCCACCGTACGGGTGTCGCCGAAGTAGTCAAAGCCCCACACGTCATCCAGCAGCTGCGCGCGGGTGAACACGCGATTGGGGCTGGAGGCGAGGTAGTAGAGCAACTCGATCTCCTTGGGCGGTGCGTCCACGCGCTTACCCTTGATGACCAGATCATACGCCTGCTTGTCGATCACCAGATTGTCGAACGACAACTTCTCGGGCGCGTCATCCGGCGCCATGCGGCGGAACACCGCGCGTACGCGCGCGATGACCTCAGGCATTTCCAGGGGCTTGACGATGTAGTCGTCCGCGCCCATCTCCAGACCGGAAACGCGGTCTGCGGTCTCGCCCTTGGCGGTGATCATGATAATCGGCACGTCGCTTTCCGCGCGGATCTCCTTGCACACCGTCCAGCCGTCCATGACCGGCATCATCACGTCGAGCAGGATCATATCCGGCTTTTCGCTCTTCCACTGCTTGATGCCTTCCACGCCGTTTTCGGCCTCGATCACGGTATAGCCTTCGCGCTCGAGATACAGCCGCAGCAGTTCGCGGATATTGGCTTCGTCCTCTACGATCAATATTTTCTTGGGCATGTTATCCCCTGCTTTCCATGTAGTCTGTTACCATTATACCGCCGTTTTGAAAAAAAAGCATTAACAAACTGTTAAAGGGTGCATTGTCCGCCCCGGGCGGACGTGCTATAATCAAAACATCCGAGTGAACGAAAGGGGCACACCCATGTCCGAAACCATTCCCATGCACATCATCGCGCGCATCCGCAGCGATTTCCCAACCAAGTTCGGCATCCCGCGCCAGAGCGGGCTGGCTGATGCACCCGCGCGCATCGTTTTTGAACCGCCTTACCGCAATGCGGACGCGCTGCGCGGCATCGAGGACTTTTCCCATCTGTGGCTGCTCTGGCATTTCTCCGAGGCCGAGCGCGACGGCTGGTCGCCCACTGTGCGGCCGCCCAAGCTGGGCGGCAACAAGCGCATCGGTGTGTTTGCCACGCGCTCGCCCTTCCGGCCGAACGCGATCGGCCTGTCCTCCGTGCAGCTGGCAGGCGTCGATCTGCATACGCCCGAAGGCCCGGTGCTGACGGTGCGCGGCGCCGACCTGATGGACGGCACGCCCATTCTGGATATCAAGCCCTACCTCGCCTATACGGACGCACATCCGGAGGCCGCGGGCGGCTTTGCCGTTGAGGCTCTGCAGCGCACGCTGCCCGTGGACTGTCCGCCGGATCTGCTCGCGCTGCTGCCCGCAGACCGGCAGAAGGCGCTGCTGTCCGTGCTCGCGCAGGACCCGCGGCCGGGCTACCAGCACGAGCCCGACCGAATCTACGGCTTTCCCTTTGCGGGGTTTGAAGTGCGCTTCACCGTGGCGGACGGCCGGCTGACCGTGGTCAGCATCCAGCCCGCCGAAGCGCAATAGCCGGTTAACGCACAAAACCGCTCCGGGTTTCCGGAGCGGTTTTTGTATGTCAGTTAGATATTGGTCGGGGTGATTGCCTCGAAGTCCTCGAGCTTGCCGCCGTTCATGAAGCAGTCGATGATCTGCTTGCCGCGCGGGTCGAGATCCGGGGTGTCGAACTTGGCCAGCTCCTTGCAGAAGAAGTCGGTCAGGATCTTGGCGCCGGCGTCGTAGCCCTCGGTGCCGACACGGTCCTGCGTATCCACGCGCAGATACTTGGAACGGATGCGCTGGCCGTCGATGGTCATGTCCTTCATCGCATAGCCGAGCAGCGGGCAGCGGGCGGGCTCGATGTGCTCGCGGCGAATGCGCGCGCCGCCGTGGCGGGCGAGATACTCACGCGAGATCCACTCAGCTGCAAAACCGACCTTATAGACGCCGATGTGCTGGTTCGGGATGAGCACATAGCGGGTGTTCGGGCAGTTCATGATCTGGTCGAGCAGCAGGTTCGCCTGCTTGACACGCAGACCGGTTGCAAACGGCCAGTAGGAACCGACGCCCTCGCTCTTGAGCTCGTTGCCCGTGACGATGGACGGGTTATTAAAGCCGCGCGGCGCAACCAGGCGCCACAGCCAGGCGAGTGCGGGCGGGATGATGTGCATCATGCCCATGATGCCGTAGTTCGGGTTCTCGCGGGTCGTGGGGGGCATACGCACGCCGAACGAGCGCACGTCAACCTCGACAGGCTCCTTGACGATGTGCGGCACATCCCAGCGCGGCACGATGGCACGCGGGTTGGAGCAGGGTTTGCCGTTGGAGTCCAGGGTGTGCTCCCAGATCAGCAGGGTCGCGCCTGCATGGCCTTCCATGTTGAAGAAGCAGAGCGGCTCCTTCGGCTCGGTGCAGATGCGCTCGTAAACCGGGTCGCAGCCGTAGTGGGTGACGCCGTCCATGCGCAGGAACCAGCCGTCCTCACCATCGACCAGCACGAGCTTGCCCGAGCGGTTCTGCAGCTGCGGATAGCAGGTAGCCATGTCGTCGCACACCGGCTCGATCGAGCAGGTGGCGCCCATGTTGATATAGGTCTCCTCGCCGGTTACCGTGTTGGTGGACAGCAGCACGCGGCCGTCCGGGTCGCGGGCGATGTCCTGGAGCATTTCGCTCTTGCCGCCGCCGGATGCGCCCTCGTGCATGATGACCATTTCGTTCTCATACGGGGTGACAAGGCGGCCGCAGGAAGCGTGCGCGGTGACCCAGCCCTCCTGCTCGCCGATGTCGAGCAGCACCGAGTAAACGCCCTTCTTGGCGGACGGGCCGGGATACAGGTTGTAGGAAAATACCTCGTGGCAGTCGTCCATGCGGTTGTGCACAACGACCTGCTTGCCCTCGAAGTGGGTGTGACGGAACGGGGGCGCCACATATACAATCGAGCGCGGCTTGTAGCCCTCGCACTCCGCCGCGTTGACAAAGCCCTGCAGATGCGCCAGCGCAAACGCAAAGAACGCGCACTTCTTCGGGCACACGAGCATGGAGCCGTAACCATAGATATTGCCGCCCGCATTGAACGGCATCAGAATCAGTTCCTGGGTCTTGAACCACTCCATGGTCTCCTTGCGGAGATCGGTGAACGGATAGCCGTAAACATCCGCAAAGCGCTTTTTGTCGGTCGGCTTATCGTCGGCAATGCGCATGCAGTCCGGCTCGCGGCGGCGCATATAGTCCTCCACAAAGTTGACCGAAGCACCGTTTTTGCAGCGGGTTACGTCCGCTTCCTTGACCGGACCCTTGCCCGGTACATCAAAAATAACATCATAAACATCTGCATGGTCGGGGCCGAATACCATATCGTACAGCTCCGCCTTGCTGGTCGGCACGGATACGCCCTTACAATGCTCGATCACATCGGTGAGCTCATCCGTAAAAGTGAATTTCGTCAGCAGAGAATCCATCGATTCGTTCCTCCTTCTCGCACCGCCGCTGTCCCCGCGGAATCCGGCCGGCGTGCATCAAGCGGCCTGTGGAAATTCATTTTCCGCAAGGCCAATTGTTCTTCATTTATAGCATACCTCAAAACAGGCTGTCCCGTCAACTGATTTTGCGAATTTTGCAGGATTTTAGACAAGTTCTTGCAAACTGTACAAAATCCTGCACCCTTTTCGCTGTTTTCTTCACGCGGACATTTGTTGCTATCCGGCAAATTGTACGGTAACGCGCACGACCTCGCTGCGCGTGCCCACGCGCATATCCGGCCCCCATACCCCCAGGCCGGAGGTCACAATCGAATGCATCGTCCCAACCTGCAGATGGCCGCAGGGGTTGTCCCAAATGAGCGGCATCAGCAGGTTGCCCGGGAACACCTGTCCGTCGTGCGTATGGCCGGAAAGATCCAGGTCTGCGCCCGCCGCAGCGAGTTCTTCCAGCTGTTTCGGCTGGTGATCGATGACAAAGATCGGCTTATCCGGATCGAGCGGCGCCAGCAGCTCATCCGGTGTCAAGCGCTGCTCGCCCAGCTTTTTATCGCGCGAGGGGTCTTTGCGGCCGACCAGCTGTACGCCGTTTTCCAGGGTCACCGCCTCATCCTCAAGCAGCTGCACGCCCGCCTGCGCCAGAAAAGCAGACATACGCGGGTCGTCCTTGTCCTCATCCGGATCGTCCCAGGTGAAGCCTGCGAGAATGGGCTCGGACAGGTCGTGATTGCCCCAGCATGCATAGGTGCCGTATGTACTCTGCATAGAAGCCAGCGCCGCAGCGATGCGGTCGGGTTCGGGAACTGCGTCAAATTCGTTGTCAAAAATATCGCCCGCAATCACGATCAGGTCGGGCTGCATATTGTTCACCGTCTGCGCGGTCTGTTCCAGATAAGCCGGGTCCGTGCTGTATCCCAGATGCAGGTCAGCCAGCAGAACAACCGTCATATCCGCCCCTGCGCCCTGCACCGTGACCGTGTAATCGGTCACGCGTAGCGTGTGCGCGTTTCCCATGCCGTAAATACACACCGCGCACACCATCGCCAGCGCGATGCCGCCCTGTACCTGCCGCACGCGCTGCATCTGGGCAAAATCCTTTTTCCGCACCCGCTGCACGGCAAACAGCACGACCTCGACCGCGAGGATCGCCAGCACGAGATACAGCATCCAGCCCAGCCAGTCGTTGCTGAGCTGCTTGAGGGCGCGGTGCAGCCCCGCGGGCTCGCGGATCGCAAAGCTGGTCAGCGGGGACAGGGCCGCAACCGCATACACCACGCAAAACAGCACGCGGAATGCCCGCGTGCCGCAGATCCAGTGGCAGCAGCCGGTCCAGCGCAGCACCCAATGGATGATATATAGGTTGACTAAGATGTAAAAAGGTGCGAAAATAAAAGCAAGCATAACAAAACTCCACAGATTTTGTAAAAAATAAAAAAGGGGGAAATCAAATCACAATGTGGGAAAGAAAAGAGGTAAAAACGCGCGGAAAGCGCCAATTCCTGCGCAACTGGGCCGCGATGATCGCCGTGTGCTTTCTGCTTGCCTTCACAGGCGCGGAGTTTTCCGGCACTGCGGATTTCATCAGCGATTTCAATCCAGCCGCTATGCTGCCGGATGACCAGGTCGTCATCCAGCAGGTCAGCCTGTCCAACTGGGAACTGCTGCTCGAATGGCTGCATATCGACCCAATGGACGGCACACACCCCATGTGGGCTGCGGCCAACCAGAATGTCGGCCCGCTGTTCGATACCATAACCGCGCCCTTTTCCGCGTTCTTTGCGCTGCTCGAGCGCTCGCAGTTTGCGGGCTGGCTGGATATTGTGCTCGCTGTCGCGGGCATGGCGGGCGGCGTGTGGTTCTCGGTCTGGGTGCTGAGCGCACTGACCGTGGGCGCGCGGCGCTTTTTCCTGGAAAGCCGCGTGCGCGACAACATCAGCATCGCCGCGATGTTCGTCCCGTTCGGCCGGGGGAATTGGTGGAACGTGACCAAGGCCATGCTGCTGCGCGCGGTCTACATGATGTTATGGACCTGCACCATTATCGGCTTTCCGATCAAGTATTACGCCTATCGCATGGTGCCGTACCTTCTCGCGGAAAACCCGCACCTGAAGCCCACGGAAGCGATCCTGCTGTCCCGCCGCATGATGGACGGGAACAAGTGGCGCTGCTTTGTGCTCGACCTGACGCTCTATCTGCACTGGTCGCTCATCCCGACCGTGCTCGCCGCCATGCTCGGCACGGGCGCCGGCCTGCTCACGGGCAAAATCGTACTGTGCCAGTCGATTGCAACCGTGCTGACCGGCCTGCTCAGCCTGCTGTTTGTCAATGGCTATAAATCCGCGGTCTATACCGAGCTGTACGTCGCCCTGCGTCAGGCGCAGATCGATGCGGCTGCGCCGCTGGCCGACCGGTTTACGGTTCCGGCCTTCGGCGAAGCCGCACCCACCGGCGCAAAGCCGAGCCTGCCGGATGCGGACGTCCATCTGCCCGAGGACCCGGTGTTCCACTTCGCGCAGCACCACAAGCTCAACTACAACCGGCATTACAGCATCCGCACGCTCATCCTGCTGTTCTTCGCGTTCTCGATCGCAGGCTGGCTGTGGGAGGTCGCGCTGCACATCGTCACCAAGGGTATGTTCGTCAACCGCGGCACCATGCTCGGCCCCTGGCTGCCGATTTACGGCGCGGGCGGCGCGATTGTGCTGTTCCTGCTCCGGAAGCTGTTCACCAGGCCGGTCGCGACCTTTTTCGTGTCCATGGTGCTGTGCTCGATCATCGAATACTTCACCAGCTGGTATCTGGAGTTCACCAAGGGTATCCGCTGGTGGGATTACAGCGGCTATTTCATGAACCTGAACGGCCGCATCTGCCTGGAGGGCGCGGTCACGTTCGGCCTCGCCTGCTGCGCGGTCGTCTATTTTGCCGGACCGCTGCTCGGCGGGCTGATCGACAAGCTCTCCCCCGCCAAGCAGAACACCATCTGCGCCGTGCTGATCGCGCTGTTCGCGGCGGACGCCGTGTATTCGCACTTCCACCCGAACGAAGGCGCGGGCATCACGGATTACAACGACTGGCAGCCGCAGGACGGCGGCAGCCAGCCCGCAGCCGAAGCGGCACTCAGTGCTTCCACTGCTCCCAGACACGGGTGACAGACGCGCACCTACCGTCCCGCCCGATCTCAAAGACCGCTCCCGCAAGCGCACAGTCGCCGGGGGCGGTTTTAAAATATTCGGTCAAATCGCCGCGGAACATGGCGATCGACTGGTCCACGCGCACGCCCAGCACGGACACCACCGGGCCGGTCATGCCGACATCCGTGATATAGCCCGAGCCCTTGGGGTTAATGCGGTTGTCCGCGGTCTGCACATGGGTGTGCGTGCCCCAGATGGCGGCGGCGCGCCCATCCAGATAATAGCCCATGGCGAGCTTTTCGCTCGTGGCGTTGGCGTGGATCTCCGCGAGCGCGATGTCGTATTTTCCCTCGGCCTCGCGGAAAATCCGGTCCGCGCACAAAAACGGATTGTCCGGCCCGTAGTGCATATCGCACCGGCCGATCAGGTTCATCACAAGCAGGCGCAGGCCCTGGGGTCCGTCGTAAATGCCCCAGCCCTGCCCCGGGCTCTGCGGGGCAAGGTTGGCCGGGCGCAGCACGTCCGGATGCTCGTCCAGATAGGGCGCGATCTGCTGCTTGGAAAATGCGTGGTTGCCTAGCGTAATCACATCCGCGCCCGCGGCAAAGATGTCATCCGCCTGCTTGGGGGTGATGCCGCGGCCGGCGGCGTTTTCCCCGTTGACAATGACGAAATCCGCGCCGTGGTCGCGCTTGACGCGACGCAGCAGGCCGTGCAGGGTGTCGATCCCCGCCTCGCCAACCACATCGCCTATGGTCAGAACTTTCATGGTTTCACCTCTTGTTTGTTTTGCACCGCTGCGGCGCGGTGCCGCACAATACCCCGCCGGGCATTGTGGTTATGCAGATACAGCAAAGGGAGACGGCAAAGCCGCCTCCCCCAGTTTCCGCGCAGCATGCGCTTGTGTCTTTTCAATGTGCCGAATGTTCGCTCCCCTGCCGGGCACTCAGTCGAACAGCGTCGATACCGAAGTCTCCTCGTAGATGCGGGCGATCGCCTCGGTGAACACCGGTGCCACCGACAGCACCTTGATCTTGTCCAGACGCTTTTCGCTCGGCAGCGGGATGGTGTCCAGAATTGCCAGCTCCTTGATCGGGCTGTTCGCGATGCGCTCGATCGCCGGGCCAGACAGCACGCCGTGCGTCGCACAGGCGTAAACCTCGGTCGCACCGCCCTTTTCAACCAGCGCGTCCGCCGCGTGCACCAGCGTGCCCGCGGTGTCGATCAGGTCGTCGACCAGAATGCACTTCTTACCCTCTACGTTGCCGATGATGTTCATAACCTCGGAGACATTCGCCTTGGGACGGCGCTTGTCGATGATCGCGAGCGGCATGTCCAGCTTTTCGGTGAACTTGCGCGCGCGGGTGACCGAGCCCAGATCGGGCGAGACAATCACGGTGTCCTCCGTGCCGACGCCGAACTTGCCCGCGATATACGGGATGAGCACGGACGAGCCGAGCATGTTATCCACAGGGATGTTGAAAAAGCCCTGGATCTGCGCCGCGTGCAGGTCCATGGTAAGCACACGGTCCGCGCCTGCGGCCGTGATCAGGTCCGCGACCAGCTTGGCCGAGATCGGATCGCGCGCCTTGCTCTTGCGGTCTTGGCGCGCATAGCCGAAATACGGGATTACCGCAGTGATGCGGCCCGCGGACGCGCGCTTGCACGAGTCGATCATGATGAGCAGTTCCATCAGGTTGTTGTTGACCGGGCCGCAGGTGGACTGCACCAGGAACACATCCGAGCCGCGCACGGACTCCGAGATGGAAACCGAGATTTCGCCGTCAGCAAAGGTGGAGATGGAAGCCTTGCCGATCGGCAGGCCGAGTGCGGACGCGATCTGCATCGCGAGCGCGGGGTGGGAGTTGCCGGAGAAAATCTTGATATTTTTTCCGTGAGAAATCATTGGGTAGCCTCCGTCATTTTCTTCATTCTATCCGGTTGGTTTTTCTCTCTATTTCAGGACAGCGCCGCCGCCCATGCTGCCGCGGCGCCGTCTTTCTTATTTCTTTTCCTTCTCGTGCATTGCGCGGCGGCGGTCATTCCAGCCTTCCAGGTTGGTCTGACGCGCGCGGGCGACGCTCAAGGCGCCTGCCGGCACATCCTTGGTGACCGTGGTGCCCGCGGCGGTAAACGCGCGGTCGCCGAGCGTTACCGGCGAAACCAGATTGGTGTTGCAGCCAATGAAGCAGTCATCCCCGATGACGGTCTGATACTTGTGATAGCCGTCGTAATTGACCACAACCGTGCCGCAGCCGAAGTTGACCCGCTCGCCGACGGTTGCGTCGCCGATATAGGTCAGATGGGAAACCTTGGTGCCGTTGCCGATGGTAGACTTCTTCAGCTCGACAAAGTCGCCGATGCGGCAGCCGTCCCCGACCACGCACTGCGGGCGGATATAGGCAAACGGGCCGACCGTCGTCTTTTCGCCCACCTTGGACTCATACACCTGCGAGTTGTTGACCGTGGTGCCCGCGCCGATCTCAGCCTTTTCGAGGATGGTGTTCGGGCCGATAACCGCGCCCGCGCCCACCTTGCAGCCCGGGCGGATATGGCAGCCGGGCAGGATGGTCGCACCCGGAGCGATGTCCGCGTCCGGCGCGATATAGGTGTTCGCCGGGTCAAACAGCTGCACGCCCTTGTCGATCAGCGCGAAGTTGACCCGCTGGATCATCGCCAGCTGGGCGACATAGGCCGAGCCGCCGTCGCAGATCTCGATGATCTCGTTGGTGACCGCGATGCCTTTCTGCGCGCCCGCGGCGACCGCCGCGCGCACCAGCGCATCGAGCGTATCCGCGCCCGCGTCCAGCGCCCGCATCAGCGCGTCCCAGGTGAACATGGCCGCGAGGATATGGGTATCCCGCGGGATGGGCTGGCCTTCCTCGTCAAAGCCCTGCTGCTCGGCCGAGAGCACGCTCACACCATAGCCGGTATTGATATGCGTATCGGCCAAGTGAGTCAGCGCGTCCGCCTCGGTCAGCGCGATCGGTGCGGCAATCACCAGCACGTGCGCACTTTCCGGCAGGTTTTTCAGCGCGGCAAAGCGGTTTGCCGGGTCGAGCGCAATGCTCTGCGCGCCTTCGAGCGCGTTTTCGCGCGCGTCGTGCACAAAGCAGCACGCATCCACAGCATCCGGCAGCAGGCCGCGCACCGCGTCGCCCGCCGTGCCGAACAGCACCGGCCGCGCCCAGGCGGCGAAGCCGCCCTCGTCAAACAGGCCGCCAACCAGGGCGGCAGTAACATGATTCATCGCAGAAATCCTTCCGTTCCGTGTGGGCAAAATGCCCCAGATTCAATACAGATTTATTATACATCAGACGCATGTAAATTGCATTAGCATTTTCGATAAAATTCCCAGCGCGGCAATAATTTTTTCGCCTTTTGCTGACAAAAATGCTGTCCGCACACGGCGGACAGCCCTGCATCATTTTTTGCGGATGGTGTAAACCGAATGGTACGGCATGGGTGCGCCCTGCCGGTCCGCCTCCTCGGTTGCATTGGAAAAAGCGACCTCGTGTGTGATTTCCAGCGCGCCGCACACCGCCTGCCCGGTTTCACTGGTGTCCGACGCTCCACCTCCGCTATATTCATCCCGCTCACCTGCCCTTCCTTTGCCTCCATTATAGGGGGGGAAGCGGGTTTACAGTCAAGCGTTTTCCTGCATTTTCCGGCAGAAAAACTTTTTCTGCCGCAGGCTGCACCGGACGGCTTGCGCCGTCCTGCCCGGACATGTATAATGGACATGGAGACTGCGAACGGATCAGAAAAGCTGCGTCCGCCCCGCGGGGCGGGCAAAGGAGGAAACAATGGAGCAATGCAAACGGTGGGCCGTTTACTTCGGCGGCCTGTTCCTGATGGCGACCGGGGTTTCGTTTTCCGTGCTTTCCGGTCTGGGCGTTTCGCCGATCGACACCATCCCGTATGTGACAAGCGTGATCTTCCACTCGGATATGGGCCTGTGGACGGCGATCATTTTTGCCTGCTATGTCGGCCTGCAGGCGGTTATCCTGCGGCGGGATTTTCCGGTGCGCAACATTTTGCAGATCCCGATTGGGATCTGCTTCGGCTGGTTTGTCAGCGTGACCAACGCGCTGGAAAACGCGCTGCTGCCCGCGCCTGACCACTATGCGCTCGCGCTGCTGTATCTGCTGCTGAGCATGATGCTGATCGGCTTTGGCATTTCGTTCTATGTGGAAGCCGACCTGATGAGCATGCCCGCCGAGGGTGTAGCGCAGGCCATTGCAGCCAAAACCGGCTGGCAGCTTTCCAGTTCCAAGATCCTGTTTGACTGGAGCGTGGTGGCGGTTTCGCTGCTGCTGTGCTGGCTCGTGCTGCACCGGCTGGACGGCATCCGCGAGGGCACGCTGATTGCGGCCTTTGGCGTGGGGCTGTTCCTGCGCCTGTCCCAGCGGACCATGTGCCGCGGCGTGCGGCGTTTTCTGCGCCGGGAAGTCCGGCAACCGGCAGAATGAGGCAAAACAAAAAAGACGCGCCACAGCGCGTCTTTTTTGTTTGTTTCAGCTTGCCTTCTGGTCGGCCGCTGCGGACCGCACCGGCATCTGCACGGTTTCCGGCATCTGCGCCAGACCCGCGATGCGCGCGATCAGCGGCAGGCGGGCGTTAAACAGGTTGACAAACCGGCCGACAATCAGCGCGGAGATGACCGTGCCCAGGCCCAGGCCGTTGAGGCCGTGGAAGAAGATGAGCGACAGGGTCAGCGAGATGGCGACCAGCGTCACGTCGAACGCCACCTTGACCGAACCGAAGCGGATCTTCGTGACCTGTGCCAGCGCGCCGACCAGGCCCTCGCCCGGCACGCGCAGCACATCCGGCGCAACCTCGACGCTGATGCCGAAGCCCAGCACCGCGCAGCCCAGCAGCAGCGCGATCAGCTCTACCACGATGTTCTGCGGCTCAAACCAGCCCAGCAGGTTCATGCTCACGTCGATAAACCAGCTGAACAGCAGGTTGACAAAAACCTGAAGCAGCTGTATCGGCTTGTAATCCCGGCGCAGCAGGATAGGCTGCAGCGCAATGAACGCCAAGTTCATCACGAACGTGAACTCGCCCAGCGTGGGCGTGAACTTGAGGCTGAGCACATAGGGCACGCTCGAGATCGGCGAGGTGCCCAGCGCCGCCTTGGTGATCAGCGCTACGCCAAACGAGTTGATCATAACGCCGATCACAAAAAACAGATAACGCACGGTTTTATTGGTTACTTTTCCCACTGTTTCCACCATTCCTCTGCAAATTTGCAATAATTTTCTGCATGGTCTGTAAAAATGCCGCGCGCTCCTCCGGCCCGATGCCGTCCCATGCCAGCGCGTCGACTGCTGCAAATCCCTGCCGCACAAAGGCCGCGTGCCTGCGTCCCGCTTCGGTCAGGCAGACGAGCGAGACCCGCCGGTCGTCCGCAGCGGTCTGCTTGCGCACCAGCCCCTGCTGGTCCATGCGCGTGAGCAGGCCGGTGATTGTGGACTTGTCCAGCGCGCAGCCCTCGCCTAGCTGCTTTTGGGTGCAGCCGTCGTGCTCATCCAGATATTCCAGCACCTTGGGCTGTCCGGGCAGCAGGCCGGTTTCCCGCACCTGCGCCAGCACTTCACGGTTGGACGCGTGAAATGCGCGCATCAGCAGGTAATGCAGCTCCTGTTCCAGCAATTCATTCCCTCCCCGGTTTATTTAGTTTGTATCCAAACTAAATAATAAAACTTTGCATCTGGTTTGTCAATACGCGCTGTTACGAAAAAAAGCACCCCGGACGGGGTGCTTTTTGTTGAGTTTTTCAGGTCTACTTGATCTCCTCGACCGGGATCTGCTTTAAGATCTCAACCGGGCCGCAGCCGGCGCACTTGGCGCAGTCGTGCATGCAGGCCATCGGGTCGTCCGGGTCCTCCTCGCGGCCGATCTCGAGCAGGGTTGGGTCGCCCTGCTTTTCGCCGACGATGAACTTGGCCACCGCCTCCTCGGGCGAGCCTTCGCAGCCCGGCACGAGCACCAGGCCGATCATCTCGAGCGCATTGCGGATGGCAAGGCCGAGCGAGCCGCAGATCAGCACA
Organism: uncultured Agathobaculum sp.; assembly: GCF_944384765.1. Classification (GTDB taxonomy): domain Bacteria; phylum Bacillota; class Clostridia; order Oscillospirales; family Butyricicoccaceae; genus Agathobaculum. The sequence goes on from NZ_CALWUM010000006.1 coordinate 36,646, forward strand.
TCGAGCTTTTCCATGCTCGCCAGCTTGATCAGATCGGTTGTGCTGTCGCCCTGCACCGCAGCCAGGCGCTTGCCGGTGGGCTCCCTGCCCTCCACGGTGACGATCATGACCGTCTTGCAGCTACCCAGATTGGACGCAATCTGCCCGTTTTCGTATGCAACACCAATGTTCATCGCAATGCCTCCACAGCCTGCATCGCGCCCGCGAGCGCGTCCGGCAGCTTAACGTCCTCGATCTTGCCTGCGTCAACCGCCTCGGCCAGCTTGGGATCGATCGGCAGCTTGGCCAGCACGGACAGGTTGTACTGCGCGGCAACCTCGTCCAGGTGGCTTTCGCCAAACACCGAAATATGCTTGCCGCAGTCCGGGCACTCGAGATAGCTGTAATTCTCGACCACGCCGATCAGCGGGATATTCATCATCTGCGCCATCTTGACCGCCTTGCCCACGATCATGGACACCAGATCCTGCGGCGAGGTGACAACCAGGATGCCATCCACCGGCAGGGACTGGAATACAGTCAGCGGCACGTCGCCGGTTCCGGGAGGCATATCGACAAACAGGAAGTCCACATCGTCCCATACCACGTCCGACCAGAACTGCTTGACAGTCTCCGCAATGATCGGGCCGCGGTAGATGACCGGGTCATCCTCATTCGGCAGCACCAGATTGATCGAAACCATCTGCACACCGCCCTCGCTGCGCGCGGGCAGGATGCCGGCCTCGCAGCCCTCGAGCTTGTCGTGCACGCCGAAGGTCTTGGGGATGGACGGGCCGGTGATGTCCGCGTCCAGCACGCCGCAGGTGTAGCCCTTGCGGGTCATGCCGACCGCCAGCATCGAGGTGAGCAGGCTTTTGCCCACGCCGCCCTTGCCGGACACCACGCCGATGACTTTGCGAACCGTTGCCGCGGGGTTAGCCGCGACCTTGAGGCTTTTTTCGCCGCCGCAGCCCGCCGAACACGAATCGCAGTTATGCGAACAACCCATAGTTAACAACTCCTAACATATCTTTTCTCGTCTGTCTCTAAGTATAGCGCATTCCGCCCGCTTTCGCAAGGTCGCGCCTTGGCCGTCCCTGCGAAATTTTTGTCAAATTTTCAGAAAGTACCCTTTCCCGCGCGACGGTGCGTATGCAATCGCTTTCCGCCGCGCAGCGCATCCGATTGTTCTGACCTGCCGCAGCAGGCTGGAACACAAAATCCGAGGGCGTGCGCCTCGTTTTTTTACAAGAATGTGTTTTTGTGGGCCGCGCGCGGCAGAACCCGTCGGGCGGCATCTCTATGCTTGCGATACCTGCGCCAAAGCCGCAATGCAAAGCGCCGCTGCCCGTTGGGGGAAACGGGACAGCGGCGCTTTGCCGATTCACTACACAGATTTGAAAAAGGGGGGTAAAAGAGAAATAAAAGATCGGTTGGCTTGCCAGCTGCGGGATTGCGGCTTCCCTTGCTGACGTATTCAGTATACCCCAGCGCCGCCCGATATGTGTGAACAGATTTTGAATAGCCTGTGAAAGATTTGTTGCGTTTAAAACCACAGGCAGCTGCACACAGGGAAGCGCCCTGTTTCCCATACAGGAAACAGGGCGCAAACCATGCAAAATGAAAAAGAGGGTAAAAAGAAAAGGTGAAAGAAAGAAAACAAAGTGTAAAAGGAGTTCGCCGGAGGGAAGGTGTTTTTCCCTTCCGACAATGATAGTATACCGTATCCTGCCCACTTAATTGTGAACGATTCTTGAACATACTTTGAAAGGTTTTTTACAAATCCCGCGCCTGTCCGGATACGGCAGGGCGCCCCGCTCCATAGGGGGATGGAACCGGGGCGCCCTGCTGTCATTCACAAAATAGAAAAAAGGGGGGTAAAAGAGAAATAAAAGATCGGTTGGCTGTCTGCCGACTTGGGATTGCGGCTTCCCTCATCGACATACTTAGTATACCGCACAAAACGGCCGGATTTGTGAACCGTTTTTGAACAGTCTTTGAAGGTTTTTTGACCGTGGTTTCCCCGACCGGACAGGAAAACACCCCGGCTGTGCAGCAGCTGCAAAACCAGGGTGTTTTCTGTCATTTCACAATTATAGAGGGGGTAAAAAAGAGAAAAAAGATCGGTAGGCTGTCTGCCGGTTTAGGATTGCGGCTTCCCTCACCGGCATTTTCAGTATACGCCTGGAGCGACAGATAAGTGTGAACGGGACGTAAACAGACTTTGAAAGGTTTGTGACCCGGCCCGCACGGGAACGGGAAAGCGCCCCGGTCCGTGGGGGAAACGGAACCGGGGCGCTTTCTGTCATTTCACAAAATAAAAAGGGGGGTAAAAGAGAAATAAAAAGATCGGTAGGCTGTTTGTCGGTTCGGGATTGCGGCTTCCCTTATCGACATGCTTAGTATACCCCATTTCCCCGCCGAGTATATGAACAAAATTTGAACGGCCTGTGAAAGAATTGTTTACAATTCCCGCTGCTGCCGTTTTTTGATCAGACGGATGTCGTCCCCGAAAAAGCGCAGCGCCATAAACTCGCCCAGCAGGCGCGAGGCGACTGCTGGCGAATACTTTTCGCTCAGCGTTTCGGGCAGCAGGTTGGTGTTGATAATCATGGGGCGCCCGGCCATCAGGCGGGTGTTGATCAGGTTATACAGCGCGGACACCGTGAACGCTGTCCCCATCTCGGTTCCCATATCGTCGATAATCAGCAGATCGGCGCGCTCATACCGCGCTGCGCGCTCAGCGGCCGCCGCGCCGTCACCGCTGCCGAATTTGATGGTCTCATACGCCGCAACGATGTTGATTGCCGTGTCGTACGCGACCGAAAACCCGCGTTCGGACACTGCTTCGGCGATGCAGGTAGACAAAAAGGTTTTCCCCAGGCCGGTCGAGCCATACAGCAGCAGATTGGGCGAATGCTTGCCGAAATGCGCGGCATACGCCTTGCACTCGTCCAGGTTGTACTCCATGTTCTCGCGCGGGGACACGCCCAACCGCGCGTCCGGCCGGGCGGAATAGTAATCCATGTTGAACCGGCCGAAATTCTGATCCTGAATCGGCAGCACGGTCGACAGCTGCTCCTTGAGCAGCCGGGCATAGCGCGCCTTGACACAGTCGCAGGTGGCGCTGCCCTGATAGCCCGTATCCCCGCACTTGGGGCAGGCGGGCTTATCGGTCAGGTAATCCGCAGGCAGGCCAAGCTGCCCGAGCAGGGACGCCCGCTCGCGCTGCAGGGACTGGTTGCGCTCGCGCAGGCGGCTGATTGCCGCCTCGGGGTCGCCGCCCGATTTGAGCGCTGCGCTCAGCACGGCCGCTGCGGTGGAGGACAGCTCGCGGTCGATCGCGCGGATACGCGGCTCACGCGCGTAAACCGCGTGCCGGCGCTCCTCGATCTCGTCCGCGCGGGCGGTGCGCTCACGCTCGAGTTCACGCCGCGCGGCGGCAAGCAGCTTTTTATCGTATGCCATGGCTTATCCCTCCGATTTGCGGCGGTGGTTTTTGACACGCGCCGCCCAGTCCTGCTCCCATGCGGCGAGGGTCGCGCTGTCGGTCGGCTGTGCGGCGGTCTGCCCGACCGCTGCCCGGGTCTCAGGCTCGAGCGCGGTGATCTCGCTGACCGTATGTACCCCGCTCTCGTCCCAGCGGCGCAGGATGCCAAGCGTGTAATCCAGACTCTTGTGTCCCTGGTGCTTGTCCGTGCGCGCAGCGGCCAGCGCGACCGCCTCAGGCGGGAACCCGTGTGCGAGTGCGAACCGGCACACGCGCTGTTCTTTGGGCGCGGGCTGGGCGGGGTCCGCGCCGAGCGCCTTGTAGACCGCCTCGCTGAGCGGCTTTTCGCTGACCCGGCGGGACAGATAATCCTGCGCATCCTGCGCATTCCGGATGCCCATATCCGCCCACTGGTACGCCTCGCGGCGTAGATCCGCCAGACGCACAGTACCTTTCTCCCGCTTGAGATAGCTCAGCAGCTCGATGATCGCCGCGGCCGACAGGCCGAGGTGATCGTAGGCAGTCAGCAGGCAGCGCAGCTGCCCTTCGGTCAGCGTGCGGCCGAGCACGCCCTCTGCGCTCGCGCATACGCCGGCAAAATCCTTATCATCCAGCCGCGCGCGGCGCAGCTCGTCCGCTGTGTACTGCGGGGCGGCATCGGGCTTGTCCTCTTTTTTCGGCTGCACCGGTGCGGTGAGCTGATTGAGCGTGAACGCGGCGCGCTCATACCGCTCCGCTGACAGGTGCAGCGCCCGCGCTGCCGCTTTGCCGTCCGCCGCGCCGCCGTGGCGCAGGACATACAGATACAGCAGCGCCGCGTCGCCGTCGCCGACCGCGATCAGCTTGTCCAGCGTATCGCAGCGCGCGACGCGCAACTCGCCTTCCGGCAGCACAACAGTGGTGGGCATGGCTTCATTTCCTTTCCAAGTGGGTATCGGTTTTTATTATAGCATACCGGGCGCAAAGGGGCAAATGAAAAGGAGGGCTGCCAGCCCTCCTCTTGACCTGATACAGATTACTTGACCTTCTCTTCCGGCTTTACGTCCTTCATGGACAGGTTGACGCGGCCCTTGTCGTCGATCTCCATGACCTTGACCCAGACCATGTCGCCGACCTTGACAGCGTCCTCGACCTTGTCGATGCGGTGATCCGCCATCTTGGAGATGTGCACCATGCCGTCCTTGCCCGGCAGCAGGTTGACAAACGCGCCGAAGTTCATCAGGCGCACGACCTTGCCGTAGTAGATCTCGCCCGGCTCGGGCTCCTTGACGATCGCTTCGATCATCTGCTTGGCCTTCTCCGCATCGGACGCCTTGACCGCCGCGATGGTGACCGTGCCGTCGTCCTCGATGTCGACCTTTGCGCCCGACTCCGCGACGATGTTCTGGATCACGCTGCCGCCCTTGCCGATGACCTCGCGGATCTTATCCGGATGAATATGCATGGTGGTCATCTTGGGCGCCCACTCGGATACGTCCGCGCGCGGCTTGTCGATGGCCTTGAGCATGATCTCGTCCAGAATGCCGTAGCGCGCGACGCGGCACTTCTCAAACGCCTGCTTGATGATATTCGGGGTCAGGCCGTCCACCTTGATGTCGACCTGGATCGCAGTGATGCCCTTCTTGGTGCCCGCGACCTTGAAGTCCATGTCGCCATAGAAGTCCTCCACGCCCTGGATGTCGGTGAAGGTGGTCTCCTGGCCGCCGTCCGTGATCAGGCCGCAGGAAATGCCTGCAACCGGCGCGGAAATCGGCACGCCTGCGTCCATCAGCGCAAGGGTCGAGCCGCAGACCGAGCCCTGCGAGGTCGAACCGTTGGAGGAAATGACCTCAGAAACCAGACGCAGCGCATACGGGAACTCGCTCACCGGCGGGATAACCGGCAGCAGCGCGCGCTCTGCGAGCGCGCCGTGGCCGATCTCGCGGCGGCCGGGGCCGCGGGACGGACGGGTTTCACCGACCGAGAAAGACGGGAAGTTGTAGTGATGGATATAGCGCTTTTCCTTCTCCTCGAAGATGGTATCCAGCTCCTGCGCATCGCCCAGCGTGCCCAGGGTGCACAGGGTCAGCACCTGAGTCTGACCGCGGGTGAACAGGCCGGAACCGTGTACGCGCGGCAGCACGTGCACCTCGGCCGCCAGCGGACGGACTTCCTCCATGCCGCGGCCGTCTACGCGCTTGCCATTTGCCAGCCAGCGGCGCACGATCTTCTTCTGAAGCTTGTCCACGCACTCGGACAGGTTCGCGCCGTGCTCTTCCTTGTATTCATCATCGAGGGTTGCTTCGAACTCGTCGACAATCGCACGTACGCCCGCGTCGCGGACAGTCTTGTCATCGGTGTCCATAGCAACCTCGAACTTGTCATTGCACGCAGCCTCGAGCTTGTCGAACAGGTCGTGGTCAATGTCGTGATGCTCATACTCAAACTTGGGCTTGCCGATCTCGTCCTTGATGCCCTGGATGAACGCACAGACCTTCTTGAGCTCCTCGTGCGCTTCCATCAGCGCGTCGAACATACGGTCCTCGGGCACTTCCTTGGCGCCCGCCTCGATCATGACAATCTTGTCCTTGGTCGCGCACAGGGTAACGTCCATCTCGGACACCTTGCGCTGCTCAGAGGTCGGGTTGATGACGGTCTTGCCGTCCACAATGCCGACCTGGCAGCCCGCTACGACGTAGTCGAACGGGATATCCGAAATCGAAACCGCGATAGACGCGCCCAGCAGCGCCACGACCTCGGGGGAGTTATCGTAGTCGTTCTCGAGCACGGTGCAGACGATCGAAACATCGTTGCGCAGATCCTTGGGGAACAGCGGACGCATCGGGCGGTCGATCTGACGGGAAGCCAGGATCGCCTTCTCGGAGGGACGGCCCTCGCGGCGCATAAAGCTGCCCGGGATGCGGCCTACCGCGTACAGGCGCTCCTCAAAGTCGACCGAGAGCGGGAAAAAGTCGATGCCGTCGCGCGGCTTGGCCGAAGCGGTCGCAGTGACGAGCACAGCGGTGTCGCCATAGCGCACCAGGCACGAGCCGTTGGCCAGCTGCGCCAGCTTGCCGGTATCGACGGTCAGCTTACGGCCGGCGATCTCGGTTTCAAAAACGCGGTGGTTTTTGAAGTCAAAGGGGTTGATGTTTGCCATGTTTTTTCCTCCTCATTTTTTGTTTTTCGGAGGGCGGCGCACACTTTTTTAGCACTTGAAGCAAGGGGGAATGCGTTTCCCCTCTCCTTCAACTGCTAAAAAGCGCTTTTGCCGCCTTCCTTTGGAAAACACGAATAGGGGAGCAGACTGCTCCCCTATTCTCATGTTTTTTACTTACGGATGCCGAGCTTGGCAATCAGCGCGCGGTAGCGGTTGATGTCCTTCTTCTGCAGGTAAGCCAGCATGGAACGGCGCTGGCCAACCATCTTGAGCAGGCCGCGGCGGGAGTGGTTGTCCTTCTTGTGGACCTTGAGGTGCTCGGTGAGCTCCTGAATGCGCGCGGTCAGGATCGCGATCTGAACCTCCGGCGAACCGGTATCGGTCGCGTGCAGGCGATTTGCCTCGATAACGGCAGTCTTGTCTTCCTTACGGATCATGTTGTGTTTCACCTTTCGTATATATAGTATATTTGTCTTTCATACCCGCGGGCCGGGCTGCGGCGCAGGTGAAATGGGCGCGGTAGGGACGCGTCCGGTTAGTCCGTCAGCTAAGCACGGGGCGAAAGCACAATATATAATACCATGCACAGCCGGGTTTGTAAAGCAGTTTGCGCGTTTTCTTTGCACGCTTTTTCGGGTATTTTGACCAGATTTTACGAGATTTTTTAGTGCATTTGTCGAATTGCCCAATTATGAACAAACTGTGAACGGGATTTTGTCAATTTTTCATCTTGTCTCTACAAGTCGAGCGGTGCTATAATTTAGCCATCTTCGGTGGATAGCTTGAGAGCGACTCGCTTGAAGCCGTTTTTATTTATCGGTCAAAGACACGCGACGGGGCTGTGCAATAGTGTGGCCTGGAGTCGCGTTCTTTTTTGTCTCCGGCCTTTTTCCAGGCGCCGGCCAACTGTATCGTTTACCGCACGGCAGACAGCCGTGCGGTTTTTTTGATGCAGGCATATCTTGATGAAACGCCGTCTGTCCTGCGTATATTCTGTCTAATCTGCACGTTTTTTCGACTCGCTCATGCGCAGATCGCACAAATAGCCTGCGGCCGCTTTTTGTGAAAAAACGCCTTTGTAATTTTTTCATTTTGCCCGTAAAATAAGGATAGATCCGCAAGATATAGATATTTACGCGGTGATATCTCTATATATTGAGAAAGAGAGGCGTTCTCACATGAAACGAATCAAGGCGGCATGTATCTGCCAGACTGTACACTTCCTGCTCAAGGAAGATATTGCGCACGACTTGGCGGTCCGCCAAGTACAGGACGAGGTCGCGCAGTACAAACGCACGCTCGAGCGCAACCGGACACAGCACAAGATCATTGAGGAGACCACGCAGCCGGACGGCTCGGTCATCATCAAGATCATCAAGCAGTATAACCAGAGCCCGGTCGGGCATTATCTGGACTAACGCCAAACCCGGCGGAGCACAGGCTCCGCCGGGTTTTCTGTCAGGTAATATACGGTTTGCTGGTATCGATCGTGATCGTTTGCGCGGCATTGTCCCATGCAACGCTTACGCCCAGCATAAAGCACAGGTCACGCAGCTTAAAATAGTGATTGCCGTCGATGCAATAGGCTTTGCCGACCAGCGGCGTTTGGTCCACATATACATCCGCCGTGGCGCGGACCGCGGTCTGTGCACCACCTTCCAGCGGCGCAAGCTCGCTACCGACCGGCTGGTATTCGCCCGCGGTCAGCGTCACTTTTCTTGCATCCCCGTCCCAGCTCACGCGGAACGCCGCCGGTGTTCCGCGAAATGCCATTGCCAAATCGCGCAGTTTGAAGTAGTTGTTGCCCCCGATGTTGTATGCGGCCGCTGCCACTTCAGTTCCATCTACCACAACGCGTGCGGATGACACCGATGCAGTGCAGGTCAGCTCCTGCCGGATCGCCGGGTGATCCAGAATGTACTGTACTGCCGTATCCACCCCAGCCATATAGTCTGCAAAGGTCTGCTCCACCTCGATGTCCGGCCGAAAGCTCTCGATCCCATACGGCTGCGCCGCATCATAATAGCTGCCCAGATCGATAAACCGGTTGGAATACTGGCCGCGGATGCCGGAATGCGGCAGCTGGAAAGCCGTGACCGCGCCGAAATGATCCACGCTGCCGCCGGTCGGCGTGCCGACGAACACCGCACCTGCGTCCTTGAGCTGCACGGTATTGATCAGTGCAGAAGAGAAGGTATTCTCGCCCGCCAGCACATAGGCTGCATGGCCGCTTGCAACAAACTGCTGCACCAGATAGGTGATCGGATACAACACGCCATCCGAGCCGCCGCCGTTGCTGCGCAGGTCGACGATGAATTTGTCATATGCGCCGGTATCCAGCTTGGCCTGCACTTGTGCGACAAATTTGTCCATCGGCTGGTCGGGATCCTCCCGACAGCTGTTATACTGCATATACAGCGTGCCGCCGCCCAGATCGAGCAGCTGATAAATCACATTGCCGTCCGGCTCGGTCGTCGGCACGGCCGTGCGCAGCTGGCTGGCGCGCACAAAAGCCTGTGCGCCAAGCGCTGCGAAATCCTGCGCGGCATACACCGGTATGTCCAGCGTAGTTTCTGCGCCGGACGCGTCCCGCACCACAACCGGCAGGCTCTTCTCCTCACCGGCAATCATGCCGTAGTGCTGCAAAATCTCGGTGACATATACCACATCGCCAAACTGCCCGCGCAGGCGCATTTCATTGTCATGCGAGAGCATCGGCGCAATCGCCTGCATCAGTTCCTCCATGCTATGGCCGTTGATCGAAACGATTTCCTGCCCGATGTAGTCCTGAAATTCCGCCAGCGTGCCGGTCAGCACCCAGCGCCCCTCATACCAGCCGGGCGCCAGAACCAGCAGATGGTATTCCGGCAGCGCGCTGCCGATCGACAGCATGGTGTGCGAATCCCCTGCCATCGCGGTAAGCTCGCTCAATGCAATCGCAAAGTCGACATCGCTCATCTCCGCCAATCCGGCACGGATCTCTGCGGTTTTGTCCGCCACCGCCTGTTCACTGGTGTTGGCGTAAAAATCCGGATGGTTTTCGGTCAGAATCTGCACCAGATCGTCCAGATCTTCCTGCCGCTGCTGCACAGTGCTGTCCACTGCCCCGGCAAAAGGCAGACATCCCGCCAGCATCACCGCACTCAGGCATCCGGCCAGCCATTGCTTTACTCTCATACCCATCGCTCCTTTGTATTATTATGATAATACAAATATACATCTCTGCTGCATAGTTGTCAACCCCTGCGTGCATAAAAAAATGACCGCTTGTCAGCGGTCATTTTGCGTCTTTGCTCTTTATGCGTTTTTGATGAATTCCTCCAGCCGGTCGAGGCCCTTGTCGATCTCAGCCAGCGAAGTCGCGTAGCTCCAACGGACAAAGCCGGGTGCTGCAAACGCGGTGCAGGGCACAGTGGCAACCAGGCCCTTTTCCAGGAACAGATGCGCGAAATCCTCCGCGCTCTCAATCTTCTTGCCGTACATGGTCTTGCCGAGGAAACTCTTCATGTTCATCATCACATAGAACGCGCCCTGCGGCTTGATGCAGGAAACGCCCGGGATGCGGTTCATGCGCTCGACCAGGTGGTCGCGGCGCTTCTCGAACGCCTGCTTCATCACCTGCATATCCTCCTGCGGGCCGCGCAGCGCAACGATTGCCGCGTGCTGCGAGATGGTGGAGGGCGCAGAGGTCGAATGGCTCAGGTAGTTGCTCATCACCTTGGCCAGCTCGGGGTTGGAGGCGCTGTAACCGATGCGCCAGCCGGTCATGGCGTAGCTCTTGGATACACCGTTGACAATGATCGTGCGCTCCTTGACGTCCTCATTCAGCGAAGCGAAGGACACGAACTCGATATCGTCATACACTAGGTTGCAATAGATCTCGTCCGCGATCACATAGATATTGCGGCGGCAGCACACCTCGGCAATCGCCTCAAGCTCCGCGCGGGTATAGACCATGCCGGTCGGGTTGCAGGGCGAGTTGAGCATGAACACCTTGGTCTTGTCGGTGATCGCAGCATCCAGCTGTGCGGCGGTGATCTTGAAGTCCTGCTCCTCTTCTGCGGTCACGATCACGGGCACGGCGCCCGCCTGCTTGACCATCTCGGAGTAGCTGACCCAGTAGGGCGCGGCGATGACCACCTCGTCGCCCGGGTTGCACAGCGTCATCAGCGCAATATACACGGAGTGCTTGGCGCCCGAAGCGACCACGATCTGCTTCGGCTCGTATTCCAGGCCGAAATCGGTCTTCAGGCGGTAGCAGGCGGCCTCGCGCAGCTCCATCAGGCCGGCAGCCGGGGTGTATTTGGTAAAGTTGTTCTCAATCGCCTCAATGCCCGCCTGCTTGATATGCTCGGGCGTGGGGAAATCCGGCTCGCCCGCGCCGAAGCCGACGACGTCCTTCCCTTCTGCCTTCATCTGCTTAAACAGCGAATCGATCGCGAGCGTGGTAGAAGCCTGCACGCCTGCCGCGATTCTGGAAATCGGTTTCAATGCCACTGGTAACGCACTCCCTTTTCGTCTCTCTATGGTCTCATTATATGCTTTCCGTGCGTGTTTTGCAAGTATGCGTCTGATAAATTGCAAAACTGTCTGGATAGAAAAAACCGCCGAATTTGGCGGTTTTGGTGTGGAATATTCACAAAGCGGCCCGCTGGTCGCGCGAAAAGATGACCATTGCGCGCCCCTGTGCAATCGTGACCGTGAAAGTCTGCCCTGCGGCCGCCTCGTTCGAGATGCTGATCATGCCCGCACGGGTGACGACTGCATCCCGCAGGGGATATTTTGCATGTTCGATCGTGACGCCGCGCAACTGGGCATCCAGCGGCACGATGGAAAAATACTGGTACTCCGGCGGCATGATGAATTTTTGACTGCCGCCCTCATGCAAAACGATGCGGTTCTGCCGGTCGAGCACGGTCAGGCGGCCGCCCATGTCGTGCGCCTCCTCGAGCAGGGACAGATTGGCCAGCTCGTGATCGATGCGCCCGCCGGTCGCGCAGACCAGCGTGGCCTCGGTACAGCCGCGGCGGAAAACCTCGCGCAGACAGCCCTGCGTGTCCGTATCGTCCTTTTCCGGTTTCAGGCGGATGATCTCGGTCCCCTCGACCTCGGGCAGCGAGTCGCAGTCCGAGATCATGAAGTCCGGATGCAGGCCAAGCGCCCGCGCATGGCGCAGCCCGCCGTCCGCACACGCGATCAGCGCATCCGGATGCGCCGCGAGAAACGCGCGGATATAGCCGTATTCGGTTTCGGGCGCGGCGGCGAAAATCAGCGCGTGCCGCCCTTCGTAAGCTCCCATTCCTTCAGATCCTTTACGCTTTCATACAGTTTCACATAGCTCTCGTGGCGGGATTTGGCAATCTCTCCCGCCTCGACCGCGGCGCGCACCGCGCAGCCCTTTTCCTTGACGTGCGCGCAGCCGGTGAATTTGCACCGGCCGATATAGGGCGCAAACTCCGGGAAGGCATACTGCAGGTCCTCCGCCAGCACGAGATCCATCTGCTCGGTGTCGAACGAGGAAAAGCCCGGCGTGTCCGCGATGTAGCCGCCGCCCTCGATCGGGTGCAGTTCGACATGACGCGTGGTGTGCTTGCCCCTGCCGATGCGGTCCGAGATCGCGCCGACCGCCGCACCGAAGTGCGGGTCAATGCGGTTGAGCACACTCGATTTGCCCACGCCTGAGTTGCCTGCGAACGCGGACACCTTGCCCCGGATGTACGCGCGCAGCGCGTCGATGCCGTCGCCGGTCAGGGCGCTGACGCGCAGGGTGTCGATGCCGCTTTTGCGGTAAATCTCATACAGCTCATCTCCCGGGTTTTCGTCGGTCTTGTTGATGACGACCAGCACACCGATGTCCTTGTGCACCGCGATCGCGGTCACGCGGTCGATCAGAAACGGGTCTGTCACCGGCGGGGCCGCGGAGGCGACCGCAACCAGCAGATCGAGGTTGGCCACGGCGGGCCGTACCAGGCTGTTTTTGCGCGGCGCGATAGTGAGCAGGTAGCCGGTGCCGTCCTCAGGCTGGATCTCGAGCGACACGCGGTCGCCCACGATCGGCTTGCCCACGGTTTTGCGGAACCGGCCGCGCGCCTTGCATTCGATCAGCCCCTCGGGCGTGTCTACATAGTAAAACCCGCCGATGCCCTTGAGAATGATCCCTTCGGTCAAATAATCCTTCCTTCCGTCAACTGAACGTATAGGTGCTGGTGGAACTGCTGCCGTCCACCGAGACCGTCACTTCGTGCTCGCCTGCCGTGCTGCTCAGCGGCACGGATACGCTGCCCAGACTGGTATCGAGCGTGTTATCATACTGCACCACGCCGTCCACCGAGACGACCACATGCGCCATATCCGTCCCGCCCGGCAGCGTGACCTGCACGGTTGCCGAACCCTGCGCGGGTGCGGGCGGCTCCTCGGACACAAACTGATCGCCGCTCGAACCCTCATCCGGGGTATCCGGCTCCGGGTCGGGCGTGGACTGGCTGGGTCCGGTCGAAATCTGAATATTGATCGACGTGCCTTCGTCCACCTCGGTGCCCGCGCTGGTGGACTGCCAGACGACCGTGCCCGCCGCGGCGCTGTTCGCCACACGGTCCGCCGAGCCAAGCGACAGGCCGCGGTCGGCCAGCGCCTGCCGCGCCTGCTCCTCGGTCATGCCGTACAGGCTAGGCACTTCGACCTTCTGTGTCTCCTTGCCCTTGCTGACATAGATGGTCAGCGAGGTGCCGGGCTCGATCTCGGTTCCTGCCGCGGGGTCGGTGCGGATGACCATGCCAGCTTCGACCTCGTCGCTGTATTCCTCTTCCACCGTGTAGCTGATCTCATGCTCGTCCAGCATGGTGGTGACGTAATCGAGCGAGCGTCCCGCGAAATCAATTACCTTGTAGGTGTCGCTCACGTTCGCGCCGCCTGCCGAAACGGTCAGCGTGATCACTGTGCCTTTGGTCACGCGGCTTTTTGCGGCGACGTCCTGATCCAGTATCTCGCCCACCGGCCGGTCGGACTCGACCCGTTCGGAGGCTTCCTGCAAGGTGAAGTTTGCCGTATAGGTGCTGTCTGCGAGCACCTCATCGATATCCATGCCGACAAACGAAGGCACTTCAACCTTATCGCCGCTGCTGCGGCCGGTCATCAGCAGGATGCCGACCACGACCAGCGTGATCACTGCAACCACGGCCACCGCAATGCCGGCGGCCAGCGCAGGCCGCTCGGCCAGCCGGTCGAAAAAGCTATCCGGCTCGCGCACAGCGGTCGCTGTGCGTCGCGCGGCGACGTGCTCGCCTGTGCCCGCGTGCCCCTGCTGCGCTGCAGTGTGGCTCTGCGCATGGCGCGCCGCCTGCTGCACCTCGCGGCCGATCACCTGGGTTTCGTCATCATCGACGAGCGCGGTATAGCCAAAGCGCAGGCTGGGGTTGTTTTTCAGCTGTTCCAGATCGCTGTACAGCTCCTCCGCCGAGGCGTAGCGACGGCTGATGTTCGCGCACATCGCGTGCATGACGATTTCATCCAGTCCCTTGGGGATCTCGGGCACGAGCGCACTTGGCACGACCGGCACCGTGTTCAGGTGCTGCATGACGATCTGCAGCGCGGTTTCGCCCTCAAACGGCAGCTTGCCGGTGAGCATTTCATACATCACCACGCCGAGCGAATAGATATCCGTCCGGTAGTCGATCTTGGAACCCTTGGCCTGCTCGGGTGAGATATAGTGCACCGAACCGATGGCCTCCTGCACCACGCGGGTCTCTTGCGTGGTGGCAAAGGACGCGATGCCGAAGTCGGTCAGCTTGGCGGTGCCGTCGCGCAGGATGATGACGTTCTGCGGCTTGATGTCCTGATGGATGATGCCGCGGGAATGCGCATGGATGAGCGCGCGGCAGATCTGTTCGGCAAAGAACACCGCCTCCTGCCAGGTCAGGCGGCCCTTCTTTTGCAGATATTCCTTGAGGGTGATGCCCTCGATCAGCTCCATGACGATATAATCCGTACCGTTTTCGCTGCCGACGTCGTAAACCGACACGATATTATGATGGCTGAGTTTGGCGACCGCCTGCGACTCGATTGAAAACCGCTTGCGGATATCCGGGTCTCTTGCGTATTCGTCCTTGAGAATCTTAACAGCGACATAGCGGCCCAGCACCACATCGCGCGCGCGGTAGACGACCGCCATGCCGCCCACACCGACCACGTCGATGATCTCATACCGGCCGCCGAGCATTTTGCCGATATATTTATCCATAGCTGCTTACGCCTCCTCTTCCGCGCCGCGGGTGAACAGCGCAACCGTGATATTATCGCGGCCGCCGCCCTCCAGCGCGAGGGTAAGCAGCGCATCGCCCGCCAGTGCGAGCGTTTTTGCGGTCTTTAACGTCTGGGCGATCTGCTCGTCCTCCGCCATGCCGGTCAATCCGTCCGAGCACAGCAGCAGCACCTCATGCCCGCCCAGCCGGGCCTCAAACAGGTCGCCCTCGACCGACGGCTCAACGCCGACCGCGCGGGTGATCAGGTTTTTCTGCGGATGGGTGCGCGCGACCTCGGCCGTGATGCGGCCCTGCCGGCGCATCTCCTCCACATAGGAGTGGTCTTCGGTCAGCTGGTGCAGGCGGGCGCCGTCAAACAGATAGGCGCGGCTGTCACCGACGTTGATCACGGTCGCCTCGCTGCCCTGCACGAGCGCCGCGACGAGCGTTGTGCCCATGCCGCGGAACTCTGGCTGCCGCCCGGCCAGACTGAACACGGTCTGGTTCGCCTCATCCAGCGCGCGGGTGAGCAGTTCCTGCCGGGCGCGGGCGTCCAGCGGGCCGCCCAGCGCGTCCCGGATCACCTCGATGAACGTCTGCGCGGCAAAGCGGCTGGCCACGTTGCCCGCGTTCGCGCCGCCCATGCCGTCGCACACGACGAGCAGCACGGTCTGGTTGTCCTCCCGCGCTTCGATCTGGTAAATATCCTGATTGGTCGGGCGCACGCGCCCTTTATCCGTTAAGCCGAAGTATTCCACTTACAGCACCTCCAAAGGAGTTTTTCCATGTACTGCCGCGCTGCCAAACGCGGTGCGGCGTTATAAGGCTGTGTTTTCGCGCAGTTCGCGGCGGCGCAGCTGGCCGCACGCAGCGTCGATATCTGGCCCGAGCTTGCGACGCACAGTCGCGGTTATGCCGCGCTTTTCCAGCGCCTGCTGGAAGCGGCGCACGGTCTCGGGCTTTGAGGGCGAGAGCGGGCTTTCCGCAACCTCGTTGAGCGGGATGAGATTGACGTGCGCCGGGCGGCCGCGCAGCAGCTTTGCCAGCTGCTCGGCCTGCCAGGGACGGTCGGTCTTGTCCCGCGCCATCATATATTCATAGGAGATACGCCGGCCGGTGGTGTCGAAATAATACCGGCATGCGCGCATCAGCCGCTCGACCGGATAGGCCTGGTTGACCGGCATGATCGAGGAGCGCGTCTCGTCGTCCGGCGCGTGCAGCGACACGGATAGGGTGATTTGCAGCTTCTCGCCTGCCAACGCTTCTATTTTATCAGCAATTCCGCTTGTTGACAAGGAAATATGCCGCTGGCCGATGTTGATTCCCTCCGGGCAGCTGACCAGATGGAGGAATTTGAGCACATTGTCATAGTTATCCAGCGGCTCGCCCGTGCCCATGAGCACGATGTTGGAAACCGTCTCGCCACTGTCCTTCTGCATAAACAGGATTTCGTCCAGGATTTCGCCCGCGGACAGGTGGCGCTTGAGGCCGCCAAGGCCCGAAGCACAGAATTTGCACCCCATGCGGCACCCGACCTGAGTGGACACGCAGACCGACACACCGTGCTCATAGTGCATGAGGACGGACTCGACGCAGTCTCCGTCCCGCAGGCGCCACAGATATTTGATCGTGCCGTCCACCCGGCTGACCTGCTTGCGCGCCACGGTGGGCACAGTCAGCACAAAGCGCTCGGCCAGCCGCTGCCGCAGATCCTTGGACAGGTTGGTCATCTCATCGAAGGACTCCACCCCGCGGTGCAGCCATCCGAAGATCTGACCCGCGCGGAAGGGCTTTTCGCCCATGTCCGCCAGCGCGGCCCTCAGTTCCTCGATTGTCAGAGATTTGATCTCGGTCATGGTGGTTCTCCTTTTCTGCCCGCTGTCCAGCGGGCGGGGGGCGGCCTACGCGGCCGCACTGCGCGCAAGAGGGGAGACACCGAAGGTTTCTCCCCTCTTGCGAATCACCCCTTTTCCTTTTTCGGTAAGAGCAAACACATAAATATCTGCCCGAAAATTTGCGGCATTTGCTGCCGCAAATCAGGACGCGCTCACGCGCGCAAAGGTGCGTTGCGCTAAAGGATTGCCGCCCACTTTCGAATAACAGCAAGAAGGGAAATCCCCGCCCCTCTGGGGTGGCAGCTAAACCATTCCTATTGCTTTGGCAAGTGGGTGGCATCCGCTTGGCGGGACTACGATAATCCGCGCCCGCGGCGCGCCTGAGGGAAAGAGGATGATTGGCAAGAAGGAGGAAACCGTAGGTTTCTTCCTTCTTGTCCGCCCGCCGCGCAGGCGAATTCCCGCCCGTGATGCGCGGGCACTCCGTTTCGCCCTGCCGGGCGAAAACCCAAATCGTGCGCCTGCGGTGTGCAGGCGACGAAATCCCCTTCGCCCTGTGGGCGAAAAAACATCACTTTCGCCGCATTTTGGCGATAAAAAAACCATCTGTATCATGTATGGGCGGCAGCAGTGTCACCATGCCGTCCGGCCGATCGCCGCACACTGGATGCGACCATGCCTCGGCTGCAAAATCCGGGTTTTGCGCGAGGAATGCGCGTACGACGTCCTCATTTTCGCGCTGCAATATCGTGCAGGTCGAGTAGACCAGCGTGCCGCCCGGTTTGACATACTGCGCGCAGTTCTGCAAAATCTTCGCCTGCAAGGCGGGCAGACCGGCGATTTCTTCCGGGGCTTTGTAGCGGATCTCGGGCTTTTTGCGGATGATACCCAGGCCGGAACACGGCACGTCGCACAGCACGACGTCCGCCGTCCCGCGCCATTCCGCGCGCGGCGCGGCCGCGTCCTGCAATTCCGTGCGGATATTCGGCAGCCCCAGCCGGGCCGCACCCGCCCGGATGCGCTCCAGCTTATGTTCATAGATGTCGCAGGCGGTTATGCTGCCCTTCCCCTGCATCCGCCCGGCCATGGCGAAACTCTTGCCGCCGGGCGCGGCGCAGCAGTCGAGCACCGTATCGCCGGGCGTGGGATCGGCCACCGCAGCGGCCAGCGCGCTCGCCGCGTCCTGCACCGTGATACGCCCCTCGGCAAACGCGGGCAGCGCGGCCACGTCCCCGCCGCTGCACAGCAGAATCTCCGGGAACGCGCGGTGCGGCGTGACGGTCAGCCCCGCCGCCTCAAGTTCGGCCTGCACGGCTGCGGGCGACGCCTGCATCGTGTTGACGCGCACGGAAATGGGTGCGTCCGCATTGTCCGCCTGACAAATCCGCTCGGTCATTTTCTGGCCGAACTGCTCGGACCACAGCCGCACCAGCCATTCCGGGTGGCTGTATCTGAGTGAATAATAGCTCTCCTTATCCGGGCAGTCGAGCACGGGCAGCTTGCCCTGCCCGGCCGCAGCCGCGGCTGCACGCATCACTGCGTTGGCAAACGAGACCGTGCGGGCACTCGCGTGGCAGTACTGCCGCGTCAGCGCGACCGTCTCCGCGACCGCGGCGTGCGCGGGAATCTTGTCCATCAGGATGAGCTGGTACAGCCCCATGCGCAGGCATGCGCGCACGCGCGGGGCGATCTTTTTCAGGCGCACGCTGGAAAAATGGCGCAGATACCAGTCGAGCAACAGCTCGTTCTGCACCGTGCCGTAGGTGAGCCGTGCGGCAAGCGCCGCGTCGCGGGCGGACAGCCCGGCGCGGTTCAGATAGTGGTGCAGCGCGCCGTCCGACCACGCGCCCTCCTCCTGCATGGAGAACAGCGAAAACGCCGCGACTTCGCGCGGCGTGCGCGGGCGTTTATCGATCATTTCGTCCCCGCCCTCCGAAGATCAGCAGCAGCCGCAGCAGCTGCGCGAGCGACACCGCGAGCGCGGCCACATAGGTCATCGCCGCGGCGGTTAAGGTCTTTTTGGCCATCGGGTACTCGTCCGCCGTCAGCAGGCCGCCCTGCTCGATCGCCTCGAGCGCGCGGTTGGACGCATTGATCTCGACCGGCAGCGTCACCAGCTGGAACACAGTCGCAAGCGAAAACGCCAGGATGCCGATGTCGATCAAAACCCCTGAATTCATAAACAGGCCCAGGATGATCAGCGGAAACGCAGCCGCCGAGCCGAACTGGGTCACCGGGATGATGGCCGCGCGCAGACGGATGGGAAAATACCCGACCGCATACTGCACCGCGTGCCCGGCCTCATGCGCGGCCACGCCGATGGACGCGACCGAAGTCGAGGCATACACCGCGTTTGACAGGCGGATAGTGTTGGTGCGCGGGTCAAAGTGGTCGCTCAGTTTGCCCGCGACCCACTCGATGCGCACACCGGTCACGCCGTTCTGCCGCAGCACGGCCTCGGCCGCCTGCGCCCCGGTCAGGCCACGGCGGCTGAGCACCCGCTCGTAGCGGGAAAACGTGCTCTTGACCTTGCCCTGCGCCCAGAATGCCAGGATAACGCAGGGTACAACCAGCACAAGATAGTAGATGTCAAAACCGTAAAACCCGAAATAAGGCATGGTTTACTCCTTTTCCACTCGCTTACTCGCCTAAAATGCTTCCCTTGGAGACTGCATGGCCGCGCAGGAAATCCGCGCTCTGCATGCGCTTGCCGCCGACAAGCTGCACCTCATGCAGCGCGAGCGCGCCGTTGCCGCAGGCGACGACAAGGCCCTTTTTCGGCTCGCTCTCGAGCACCTCGCCCGGCTTGCCCGCGCCGGAAACCGGCTCGGCGGCGTAGATCTTGAGCCGCGCGCCCGCGAGCGTGGTCAGTGCAACCGGCCAGGGGTTGAGACCGCGCACTAGGCAGTCGATCTCGCGCGCGGATTTCGTCCAGTCGATGACCGCCATTGCTTTATCCAGCATGTGCGCATAGCAACTCTGGCTGTCGTCCTGCGGACGTGGGGTAATCTGGTCCAGCTTTTCCAGCGTCTCGACAAGCAGCTTTGCGCCCGCCTGCGCAAGCCGGTCGAACAGCTCGCCCGCGGTTTCGCGCGCGCCGACTGCGGTTTCGTATGTGAGCAGCATATCGCCCGTATCCAGTCCTTCGGCCATCTGCATGGTAGTCACGCCGGCTTTCTCGTCGCCTGCGATCACCGCCCACTGGATGGGCGCCGCGCCGCGCCAGCGCGGCAGCAGCGAGCCGTGCACGTTGATGCACCCGCGCGGCGGGATATCCAGCACCGCCTTCGGCAACAGCTTGCCGTACGCCACGACAATGATCACCTCGGGCGCGAGCGCGCGCAGGCGCTCCTGTTCGGCCTCGTCCTTGAGCGTCTGCGGCTGATAAACCGGGATGCCCTGCTGCTGTGCCAGGATTTTGGCCGGCGGGGCGGTCAGAATCTGCTTGCGGCCCTGGGGCTTGTCGGGCTGGGTGTATACCGCGCACACCTCGTGCCCGGCGTCAAGCAGGGCCTGCAGGCTCGGCACGGCGAAGTCTGGCGTACCCATGAATACGATTCTCATTCTGCTTTTGCCTCTTCCTCTTCGTTTTCGCGCTGAAGCTCCTCCATGTCCACATATTCCTCCACCTTTTCGGTGAACAGGTGGCCGTCCAGGTGTTCGGTCTCGTGGCAGAAGCACTGGGCGACAACGCCCTCGCCCTCGCGCTCAAACCAGTTGCCGAACCGGTCCTGCGCACGGATCTTGGCCCAGGTCGGGCGGGTGACATAGCCGTATACACCCGGCACGGACAGGCAGCCCTCAATGATGCGCTGCTCACCGCGCTGCTCGATCACCTCGGGGTTAACCAACTCGACCATTTCCTCGGGATCCTTGTTGATGTCCAGCAGCACGACCACGCGGCGCAGCACGCCGACCTGCGGCGCGGCCAGTCCCACGCCGCCCGAGTTTTCCAGCGTCTCGCGCATATCGTCGATCAGCGTGTGCAGGCGCGCGTCGAATTTCTCCACCTTGCGGCTGTGGCGGCGCAGCTGCTCGTCTTCCTGGGTTAAAATGTTGCGAAGTGCCATGTCAGTTCAGTCCTCCATTATTCAGCATATCCGTGTATTGTTGCAAACATCCCTGTATTTTTTTGCTGTCCAGCCGGGCGAACGGCGTGACCGGCGGCGGTGTGCAGCACGCGCCGACGCGCTTTTCAAACCAGCCCACGTCGTGCCAGCTGTTTTGCTTCCAGCCCGAGCCGTGCCACACGCCCACGAGCGAAAAGCCGAGCTTTTCGTGCAGGCGCCGACTTTTTTCGTTCGGCAGGGTGACGCAGCCGTACAGCACGCGCAGGTGCTGCGACACCAGCAGGTCGATCAGGCACTGGTAAAGCACCGTGCCCACACCCTGTCCCTGCGCTGCGGGCGCGAGATAGATGGACAGCTCGGCCGCCCAGTCGTATGCCGCGCGCTCGCGGATGCGGTGCGCGTAGGCATAGCCCACGGGCACGCCGTCCCGCTCGCAGACGAGATACGGATGGGTCGCCAGTGTCTCCTGGATGCGCGCGGCAAACTCCTCTGCCGCGGGCACCTCGTATTCAAATGTGATCGCCGTATCCGTGATGTACGGCGCGTAAATATCCAGCAGCGCGGCCGCGTCGTGCGCCGCCGCCAGCCGGATTGCAAAATGTTGTTCCATAGAACCCCCTCCGCGCCGCAGGCGCGCTTTTGATAGAGAATTGCGGTATACCGCAATTCTCATCCAAAGTCAGGACATGTGCCTGACTTTGGATACCCCGACCCAGCCGCCTTGGGCGGCGTCCGGGGGTATCGGCAACAGGTTTCTTTGGAACCTGTTGCCGTATATAGGGGGTATGGATACCCCCTATACTCACAAATCCGGGTTCTGATCCGCAAACACACTCACCCCGCGGTTTTTGCTGTCCAGCATGAACTCGCGGATGACGCCCGCAATCAGCGCGCGCCAGCGCGCGGTATCCGCCGCGCGCATGGTCAGGTGGTAGCGGTAGCGCCCCATCACTTTGACCACCTGCGCCGCCGCCGGGCCGAGCACAGGCGCTTTGACGTCCGCATACTGTCCTTCCATCAGGCTTTGCAGCCGGGTTTTGAGCGCGATCAGACTTTTGAGTACCTGCTGCTCGACCTCACCCACCGCAGTCAGCACGGTCAGCCCACATACGGGCGGACACTGGAGCGCCTGCCGCGTCTCGATCTCGCGCGCGTAAAACGCCTCGTAGTCCTGCCGTGCCGCGGCAAGGATGACCGGATGCGTCGGGCTGTACGTCTGGATGACTGCCTTGCCCTTGTCAAACCGCCGGCCCGCGCGCCCAACCACCTGGGTGATGAGCGAAAACGTGCGCTCGCGCGCGCGGTAGTCCTGCGCATACAGGCTCTGGTCTGCGTCCAACACGCCCACAAGCGTGACGTTCTCAAAATCCAGCCCCTTGGTCACCATCTGGGTGCCGAGCAGGATATCCGCCTCGCCCTTGGCGAACTGGCTGAGCAGCTTTTCGTGCGCACCCTTGGTGTGCATGCTGTCCGCGTCCATGCGCAGCACGCGCGCGGACGGGAACCGGTCGTGCAGCTCCTGCTCGACCTTTTGCGTGCCCGGCGTTTCGGTAAACAGACTCTCCCCGCCGCACACCGGGCACTTGCCCGTGATCTTGATCGACGCGCCGCAGTAGTGGCACATCGCCCGGCCGGACACCGAGTGATAGGTCATGGTCGTCGAGCACGAGGGGCACTCAGGCACCCAGCCGCACAGCGCGCAGCCGATCACCCGGCTGTTGCCGCGCCGGTTGAGAAACAGAATGGCCTGCCGGCCGCGCGTGAGCGTGTCGATCAGCTCGCTTTCCAGCTGCGGGCCGATCACGCCCTCGCGCCCTTCGCGGGCGAGGCCGCGCATATCCGCAATCACCACATCGGGCAGGCTGGTGCCGAGAAAGCGCTCGGTCAGCCGGAACACCGGGTATTTGCCCTGTTTCGCGCCGTAATACGTCTCGACCGACGGAGTCGCCGAGCCGAGCACAAGCAGCGCGTTCTGCTGGCTGACAATGTATTTGGCCACGTCGCGCGCATGGTAGCGCGGCGACTGCTCGGAGCGGTAGGCGCCGTCCTGCTCCTCGTCGATGATGAGCACGCCGAGGTTTTCCACCGGCGCGAACACCGCCGAGCGCGTGCCAATCACGACGCGCGCGCGGCCGGATTTGATCTTTTTGAAGCTGTCATACCGCTCGCCCACCGAAAGCGCCGAGTGCATGACCGCGACCTCGTCCCCGAACTGGGCGGCGAACTGCCGCAGCACCTGGGGTGTCAGCCCAATCTCAGGCACGAGCACGATCGCGCTTTTGCCCATCGCAAGCGCCTTTTCGATCAGCTTGAGGTAGACCTGGGTCTTTCCGCTGCCGGTCACGCCGAACAGCAGCGCGGCGCGCGGCCCATTTTCGTCCATGAGCGCGGCAATGCCGTCAAACACCTGCTGCTGCGCCGCGGAGAGCACCGGGGACGCGGCCTTGGGCACCTCGGAAAAGTCCGGTGTGCGCAGCCGCTCCTCATAATGCTCGCGCAAGATGCCTTTTTTGACCATGTCGCGCAGCGCGGCGTCGCTGACGCCGGTCATATAAACCAGCTCTTTCTGGCTCATCCAGCCACCGTCCCCCAGCACCGAGACGACATCCATCCGGGCGGGGCTGCGGCGGCTGATGCGTGCCATGGCCTCATTCGCCTCCATGTCCAGCGAGAGCATTTTTTCGGTTTTATCGTTTGATTTCTGCGTGGTGTTGCTGTGATAGGTCAGCACACCCTCGCCCGCGAGCGCATCCAGCACGCGGGTGACGCTTTTGCCGCCCAGCCGCTGCCGGATGTCGGACACCGCAAGCGTCTGCCCTGGCCGATCGAACAGCGCGAGCACCGCGCCCGCCTCGTCCTCGCGCTGCCGCAGGGCGGCGAGGTCGGCGTCCGGCGCGAGGGTATAGGTCTCGTGCCGCCGGAACCACAGCCCGGCGGGCAGCATGACGCGCACGCAGTCGAAATAGGTGCAGTACAGCCGCTCGCGCATCCACGCGGCGAGCTTAAGCTGCCCATGCGTGAGCACGGGCGCGTCGTCGAGCACCTCGACCACGGGTTTGAGCTTGTATTCGCCCGTGTCCTGCCGGAACGCGAGCACGACCGCTTCCGCCCGTTTATTGCCAAAGCCGAACGGCACGAGAACACGGGTGCCAATCTGCACCTGTTCCCGCAGCTCGTCCGGCACACGGTAGGAATATAGCTTGTCGATCGCATAGGTCGCCGCATCCACGGCGACCGCGCAGACTGTTTCCGCCAAACGCTATACCCCTCTCTTTCTGAAAATATAAATCCCGTCCCCGGGTGTTATTTGTGCTCGCTCTGCATGGCGAGCAGCCGGTCCAGGATGGTATCCGCGAGCGACTCCTTGCTCATCAGCGGCTCGCTCTCCTGATGGCCGTCTGCAAACAGCAGGGTCGCAACGTTGGTATCCGTGCCAAAGCCCGCGCCTTTATCGCGCAGCGAATTGGCGACCAGCATATCACAGTTTTTGCGCTGCAGCTTGTCCGCCGCGTTTTGCAGCAGGTTCTGGGTCTCCATCGCAAAGCCGCACAGCAGTTGGCCGGGGTGCTTGCGCCGCCCGAGTTCCGCCAGAATATCCGGGTTGCGCGCAAGCGCAATTGTCAGGTCACCCGCGCCCTTTTTGAGCTTTTCCGGCGCGGTTTCAGCCGGGCGGTAGTCGCCCACTGCGGCCGCTTTGATGATCATGTCCTGCTGGTCCGCACGCGCGAGCACCGCGTCGTGCATCTCCAGCGCGGAAACCACGTCCACGCGCGTCACGTCCGCGGGCGTCTCGAGCGCGGTCGGGCCGGAGACCAGCGTCACCGCTGCACCGCGCATGGCTGCGCGCGCCGCGATCGCGTATCCCATCTTTCCAGAGGAATGGTTGGACAAAAAGCGCACCGGATCCATGGCTTCCTGCGTCGGCCCGGCGGTCACCAGCACGCGCTGGCCGCGCAGGTCCTGCGGGGTGAGCGCTTTTTCAATGCCGTGAATGAGCACGGGCGTGTCCGGCAGCTTGCCGCGGCCGGTATCCCCGCAGGCGAGCCGCCCCGCCGCGGGATCGATGATATGAAAGCCCCGCGCGCGCAGGGTTTGCAAATTCTGCTGGGTCACCGGGTTGTCATACATGCCGGTGTTCATCGCGGGGGCGATCACGACCGGCGCGCGGGTTGCGAGCAGGGTGGTGGTCACCATATCGTCCGCGATGCCGTGCGCCGCCTTGGCGATCACGTTCGCGGTCGCGGGTGCGATCACGAACACATCCGCCGCCTTGGCCAGCGAGATATGCTCGACCTCCCAGGCAAAGTTGCGGTCGAACGTATCGACCACCGCGCGATTGCCCGACAGGGTCTCGAACGTCATCGGGGAGATGAACTGCGTGGCCGATTCGGTCATCAGCACGCGCACCGCTGCCCCGGCGTGGCGCAGTTTGCTGGTCAGGTCTGCGGCCTTATAGGCAGCAATGCCGCCTGTGACGCACAGAACGACCGTCTTTCCCGCAAGATGCATGGCTCAGCGATCCTCTTCCGGCACATCGCCGTCGTCGAGCGAGTGGTCGTCAAACTCGTCGATGCGGCGCGCTTCCTCATCCTCGTGGTCCTCGTCCGCATCCGGATCGGTCTCGCCGTCGTGGGTCTGGTCATCGTCGTCCGCGTCCAGGTCGATCGAGTCATCCACATCCACCATCGCCGCTGCAATCGCGTTGTTCTGCGCGATCACCGGCTCGGTGCGCGGACCCGGACGGTAAACGATCTCGCCGGCTGCGATCTCGTCGAGCGCGAGCTTGACCGCCTTATCCGGCAGTTCCTCGCCGGTCGCCTCGGCCTGGTCGGCAATGTCGCGGGCGCGCTGCGCGGCCAGATTGACCAGCAGATAGCGGTTGCCCACGCGTTTCATCAGTTCCTGCATGGAAGGTTTCAGCATTGTAATCAAATCTCCTTATATAACCCTTTGTATTATTCTGTTGAATGCTATTTTATGCGCGCCGGGCGGCGAGAATACCCTTGAGCTCCTCCACCGCGCGGTCGATCTCATCGTTTATCACCACATAGTCGAACTCATCCTGATGCTTGAGCTCCTCTTTGGCGGTTTCCAGGCGTTTCATCACCTTTTCCTCGTCCTCCGTGCCGCGCCCACGCAGGCGGGCCGCAAGCTCCTCAAAGGACGGCGGCGCGATGAACACCATCACCGCGTCCGGGCGCTTTTTGTGCACCTGCATCGCGCCCTGCACTTCGATCTCAAGGATCACGTCATAGCCTTCGTCCAGCTTCTGATTGACCGGCGCCTCGAGCGTGCCGTAGTAGTTATCCACATAGCGCGCATGTTCGAGGAAGGCGTTCTGCGCAATGCGCTGCTCAAAGTCCTCGCGCGTGAGGAAGTAGTACTGCACGCCGTCGGTCTCCCCCGGCCGCGGCGCGCGCGTGGTGGCGGAAATCGAGTAATACAGCCGGTCGTCCTGCTCGCGCAGGCGGCCCAGCAGCGTGCCTTTGCCCGCGCCGGACGGGCCGGTGAAAACATACAGGGTTCCTTTACGCATCCTCGCTCTCTCCTTCCTCTCCGTCGCCCGCAAAACGCGCGGCGACCGTTTCCGGCTGCAGGGCGCTGAGCACCACATGGTCGCTGTCCATGATGAGCACCGCCCGGGTGCGGCGGCCATACGTGCCGTCCACCACCATGCCGCGGTCGCGCGCCTCCTGAATGGTGCGCTTGACCGGCGCGGATTCCGGGCTGACGATCGCGATCAGACGCGACGACGCCACCATGTTGCCAAACCCGATATTGATCAGTTTCACCCTGCTGCCCCCTTACGTTCCGTCTCATTCGGAAGCGCGCTTCCGAACAAATTCGCCGTATTCCCAAGCCGGGCAAAGCCCGTCTTTGGCATGCCGCTCACAGCGCGGCTGACTGCACCGCGCCCAAGGCGCGGCACTGTTTGCATTATTCGATGTTCTGGATCTGTTCGCGGATCTTTTCGATCTCGCTCTTGATGTCGACCACGATGCGCGCCATATCCACGTCGTTTGCCTTAGAGCCGATGGTATTGGCCTCGCGGTTCATCTCCTGCACGAGGAAATCCAGCTTGCGGCCGACCGGCTGAGTTTCGCGCAGCATACCGTCCATCTGCTGCAGATGGCTGCGTAGGCGCACGGTCTCCTCATCGACCGCGGTCTTGTCCGCGTAGATCGCCGCCTCGGTCAGGATACGGGTCTCGTCGATGCTGCTGTCCGCGAGCACCTCCTGCATACGGGCGAGCAGCTTTTCACGGTATTCGCGCACCCGCTCGGGCGAGCGCGTTTCAACCTCTCCCACCATGCGCTCGATCGACGCACAGCGGCCGCGCACATCCTCGGCGAGCTTATCACCTTCGCGCAGACGCATCTGGTCAAACCCGTCGCACGCGGCAGAAAACACCGCGAGCACGTCGCGCGTCAGCTCGTCCGCGTCCTGCTCGATGCGCTCCGAGCCGAGCACATCCGGCATCTTGGCGAGTACGGCCACAGTCACATCGTCCCGCAGACCATAAGTTTCGCTCAGATCGTGCAGCGCGTCCAGATAACGCTTTGCCAGCGTGTGGTTGACCGTAACGGCAACGTCGCCGCCCTCCTGCGTCTCCACGCTGACGAATACCTCCACCTTACCGCGCGCGATGCGGGCGGCAGCGGCCTTTTTGACCGCGTCATCCAGAAAAACATACTGGCGCGGCGCCTTGACCGTGCAGTCCAGATAGCGGTGGTTGACCGCGCGCAGCTCGACCGTGATCGTACGGCCGTTTCTCTCCTCCCTGGCTCGGCCGTAGCCGGTCATACTCTTCATGTTGTTTCTTCCCCTCTGTTCAGTCGGGCGGCAGGCTTCTGCGCAGCAGTGCAATCAGCCGTGACAACGCCACGTCGTAGATAATAAAGACCACGTTGGCCACGAACCAGAGCATCGCCAGCCTAGCAAAACCGGGCAGGACGATCTGCGGGAACAGGCCAAACGCCACCAGCGCGCCCGCCACAGCGAGCACGAGGTTGAAATAGACCAGCTTGACGCCGGTCTGCACATGGCGCGGTAGATAACACTCCACGCCGAATTTGACTATCGGATACAGGCCAGTGAGCAGCACATAGGCTGCGGCCACGCTTTTGCGCGGCACAATCAGCAGGCCCAGAATGGACGCCGCCGCATACATCAGCAGCGCCATGCGCAGGCGCGCGCGCCGCAAAAGCGGCACAGCAGAAGTGACGCCCGCCACAATACACGCCGCCGGGCCGAAATACGGCGCGGCGCCGCCAATATACAAAAGCGCCACGGCGGCAGCGGCCAGCAGGCCGCCGCGCGCAATTTCCTTCGCGTTCATCATATCAGCACCCGGCGTTACAGCAGGCGTTCATACAGCAGTTGCAGATCGCCAGCTGCACACAGAAGTCGCACATATTGGACTCCTGCATGGGGCGGTAGCCGCCATAGCCGCCCGACATATTCAAGTTGTTGAGCGCGGTGCGGTATTCCATGTTGGAAGGGTCCATCTGGCACGCCTGCGTATAGGCGCGCGCAGCCTCGTCATACCAGCCCTTGCGGTAGTACACCGTGCCCATCAGATAAAACCACTCAGCGTCCCGCCCGTTCGCGCGCTGGAGCATCTGCTCGGCCATGCCGAGGTTGCCCTGGTTGATCGCCTGGCGCACCTGGCTGTACAGCGCGGCGTTTGCGCCCGTATAGGTGCGCTGCTGGCCGCCGTACTGGCTGCGGCCGTATTGCTGGCCACCATATTGCTGGCCGCCGGAAGCGCCGCCCGCCGTCTTGCCTGCGCGCTCGTTCATGATCATATCATAGGCTTCGTTGATCTCTTTCATGCGGGCTTCCGCGAGATCGGCAAGCGGGTTGTTGATATAGTTGTCAGGATGATACTTGCGCGCCAGTTCGCGGTAGGCACGCTTGACGTCGTCGTCGCTTGTCTGTGGCGTGACGCCCAGCACCTTATAGGGATCCATGTTTGCCCCGTCCTCCGTTCGTTTGATAGGTTCCGTCCAGCACCTGTCGTGTCGCCAGCGGCATACCCAGAAAAATAATATTGCGGATCAGGTCCGCGTCCCGCCGGGCATCCAGCAGGTCATAGGCCATGCAGATGTCGGCGAGCGACCGCTCGAGCGTGCGCTCCAGCGGCTGTTTTATCTCTGTCAGGTCGGGCGTGCGCAATTCGTAGCGCAGCACGACCGGGTTGTAGCTCCCCTGCTCCATATCCTCTTTTACGTCCTGCGCCGCGTCAAGCAGATAGACCCAGCGGCCGATGTGGTAGAACATCTGCCGTAGCACGCGCTCGCGCGCGTCGCCCGTGTGGGGCACGACCGCCGCGGTCATGCGCGCCGAGGCGTCCGCCGCGCGGTCCATGGACGCGCACTGCTCGCGCTCCAGCTGCTGCAGGTCGGCAAGCGCCGCAACCATCTCCCCATCCGCATCCGGCAGGCGGGCGCGCGCCTTTTCATATCCACGTCGGCCCAGCCGGCACAGCAACGCGGCCAGCAGACGCTTTGGCCCTGTTTCATCCGCGCGGCTGTCCTCCAGCTTGTGGTAGGAGAGCAGCACGCTCACGTCCGCCGCAAGCTCGAGCGCCGCATCGCTCTGCGCGCAGGCACGGCGAGTCAGCGGATGCGCATCGCACCGCTTTTTGCACGGCGGCGCGGTTTCGGTTTGGTCACAGCCCGCGACAAGCGCGAAAAAGGTCATGTCGTAGCTGAGGAAAAAGGTGTAAAACCTGCCGTACCTCGCGCGGATGGCGTGGCACAGGCCGCAGTACACCTGCTGGAAGCGGTCCGCCTCCTTGACCCGCAGCTCGGGCTTCACCGGACGGATAAAGCCAAACATCACATAACCCTTTCCCACCGCCCGTTCGAGGGCGGCCATATTGATTCAATCTATTCTACCGAACTTTTGCGGATAACACAAGGGATACCCGCGGAAAATCGGTAAAAATTCACAAAAAATTCAGAGTCTTTTAGTAATTTCATACGGCACTTGGCCCTGTGCCTTCATCCGGCGGCTGTACCAGATCGCGCCGAGGATGCCAATGATGAACAGCACCCCGCCGCCAATCGCCCCGGCCGCGCCGCCGGTAAACAGCGCCGCGCCCAGCGCATAGCCGACGAAAAACAGCACGATCGGCAGCACATACACAAGCACCGCCATGCCGAGCACCTTTCCGGTCTCGCCCTCGATCAGCACGCGCTCGCCCACACCGGCGTCCGCCTTGTTGCGCGCGGTGACGTACAGCGTCTGGGTCTCCAGCCCACCGCAGCCGCCGCACTTGGCGCAGTCATGCCCGCACGCCGAGCGCCGCGTGACCTCGATCTCGGCCATGCCATCCGGCAGCAGCTTTTTTATCGTTCCCTGTTGGGTCATGGTTTTCTCACCCTTCCACAAAGCAAATCTTTCTGTTATTGCAATTCATTCCAATACCGGCGCGTATTCCGCCATGATGCGGTGTGCCGCCCGGATGCCGTCCACGGCGGCGGACATGATGCCGCCCGCATAACCCGCGCCCTCGCCGCAGGGGATGAGCCCCGCGCAGCCCAGGGAGAACAGGTCGTCCCCGCGCGTCATGCGCACGGGGGAGGAAGTCCGGGTCTCCGGGCCGGTCAGCAGCGCGTCCGCGGCGTCATACCCGCGGATTTTGCGGCCGAAATACGGCAGGCTGTCCCGCAGCATGTCCTGCGCAAAGGCAGGCAGGCTGGCTGCGGCCTCGCCGTAGACCACGCCGATGGGATAGCTCGGCTGCACCGCGCCCGCTTTGCGGCTGGGCGTTCCGGCGAGGAAATCGCCCACGCGCTGGCAGGGTGCGCGGTACGAGCCGGTCTGCACGAAGGCCGCGCGCTCGATGCGCCGCTGCAGCGCCACGCCGCCGAACGGCGTGCCATCTGCAAAATCCGCCGGGTCGATCGACACTGCAAGCGCCGCGTTGGCGTTCCTGCCGTCGCGCGCGTGCAGGCTCATGCCGTTGGTGACGACCGTGTCCGCCTCGCTCTGCGCCGCGACAACCGTGCCGCCCGGGCACATGCAGAACGAATAGCACGCCCGGCCGTCCGCCCGGCGGGACAAGTTGTATTCCGCGGGCGGCAGCAGCGGATGGCCCGCATATTTGCCATACAGTGCGCGGTCGATCTCGCTTTGCAGATGCTCGATGCGCACACCGACCGAAAACGCCTTGGGTTCAAAGTATACCCCGTTTTCATGCAAAGCGAAAAAGGTATCCCGCGCCGAGTGGCCGACCGCGATCACCGCGCGCTCGCAGGCGATCTCGTCCCCGCCCGCGCGCACCGCGCGCAGCGCGCCGCTTTGCAGGTTCACGCCGGTCAGCGCGGTGCGGAAGCGCACCACACCGCCGTGCGAAACGATGTCACGCCGCATGGCGCGCACCACGTTTTTCAAAATATCCGTGCCCACATGGGGCTTTGCTTTTTTGACAATATCCGTCGGCGCGCCGTGTGCGGCCAGCGTTTCCAGCACGGTATCGCACAGCGGGTCGCCGATGCGGGTGGTGAGCTTGCCGTCCGAATATGCGCCCGCGCCGCCCTCGCCGAACTGGATATTGCAGTCCGGATCGAGCGCGCCGCCGCCCCAGAAGGCGTCCACCGCACGGTCCCGCTCGTCCAGGTCGCCGCCGCGCTCGAGTACAAGCGGTGCATAGCCGTGCCGTGCGAGCGTATAGGCCGCAAACAGCCCCGCCGGTCCCAACCCGACCACCACCGGCCGGTGCGCCAGCCGCTTTGTCCCGCGCGGAACCGCGGGCTTTTCATCCGGTTTATAACGCACGAAGGGCATTTGCAGCCGTTCTGCAAATGCCTTTTCGTCGCCCGGTGCGTCCAACCGCACCGAATATACCCGCGTGATGCGGCCGCGCCGCGCGTCGATACTGACGCGACACACCGCCGCCTGTACGTCGTTACCGGTCAGGCCGGTCAGGCGCCGCGCCTCGGCCAGCGCCTGTGCCTCAGGCTCGTCAAACGGCAGACGGATGTTAGTGACCATCAGGCTCATGTGCCGCTGTCCTCCTCGCCGGCAGGCGTCTCTGCCGGTGTATCCGTATCCCCGGCAGGCGGCGCGTCCGCCTCGCTCTGGGTGATCTCGATTTCGACCTCGACGTCCTCCTGGACCAGCGTCACGCCTGCGGGCAAGCCGGTCGCCGCGATCACGCCGCGCACGGTGTGCGTGCCTACGCCGAGTGACACCGAGTCAAAGGTCAGGCCGATGCTCAAATTGCCGACATCCACCTCACCCAGCGCGCTCTCGCTGCCGCGCAGCTCGATCTCGACTGAGTCGGTCAGAATGCTGACCGTATACGGCGTTTCACTCTGTGCCGTGTCGGTGGGTACAAACGTCGTCACCTGCACCGAGCGCGTCGCAATGCTCTCCTCTTCCTTGACCGAAATAGTCACCTGCGCGGTCGAGGGCTGGCCGTCGTCCAGCCGCACGCCGTCCGGCAGCGGGATCTCCATCTCTATCGCAACGCCCGTGCGTACGGTATCCAGATCGATCGTGCCCAGGCTGATCTCGGTGATGCCCGCCAGTGTGTTCTGGTCGCCGATCAGCGTGACGTTCGGCGGGCTGATGGAAACATCAACCTGTTCGCTTGTCAGCGTGTCGCCATCGGTCAGGTTGACGGTCAGCGGCACGCTCTCGATCGGGTAGATCGGCACGCGCACCGTGACGGTGTCGGTCTGGCTGGTGACGTGCGTACCCGTGATGGACTCGCCCGCATCGTTATACAGCGTGATCGAGCACTCGCTGGTGAAGGTCGAATTTCTGCCGCTCACATCCACTGTGCCATAAGCGTATTCCACTTCCTCCAGCTCGGAGGTCGGGCCCTGGACCGTGATCTCCTTGGTCGAAGTCGGCTCGGGCGTGCCGGCGCGGTAGCCGTCCGCCGGGGTGCCGGTTGCGTCCACACGCACCGGAACGCTGGCGGTGGCCACTTCGTCAACCAGTACGCGCACGCGGCTGGGCGTGGTGCCGCGGCCTTCGACGCCGTTCATGCTCACATTGATCTCGGGCGTGAGCGTGTATTCTCCCGCGCCGTCCGTAATCTGGGATACGTCCACGGTAACGGATACGCGGCTGGGCAGATAGGAGTTGGTAACGTCGTTATTCTGGCCATAGACGGTTACGTTGACCGTTTCCGTGTATTCAATGACCGAAAGTTTGGTGTTGCTGAGCAGCTCGTCCGCCCCGGTGATTGTGACCGGGATGTTACGCAGCGTATAGGTTTCATACGGGTTGTTGGCGTCTCGCGCGATGATCCACAGGATGAACGCCAGCAAAATGGCCAGCAGGCGCAGCCAGATATCGTGCTGCTTCATAAATTCCTTGAGCCGGTTCATTTGCCTGCGCCCCCTTTCCAGATGTTTCGGAGCGCGGAGATACCCTTTTTATCCGGCTTGTTTTCCGTAATCAGCTCGGCTTCGAGCACTTTGCGCAGCACCTCAGGCGACAGATGCCGCTTGAGCATGCCGCCGATGGCGACCGAGATCGCGCCGGTCTCCTCCGAGACGACGACGAGCACGCTGTCGGAGGACTCGCTCATGCCGACCGCCGCGCGATGGCGCGTGCCGAGGTCGCGCGACAGGTTCTGGCTGCCGGAAAGCGGCAGCACGCAGCCAGCGGCATAGATGCGGCCTTCGCGCATAATCAGCGCGCCGTCATGCAGCGGGCTGTTTTTGAAAAAGATGTTTTTGAGCAGTTCGGGCGAAGGCGCAGCGTCCACAATCGTGCCGGTGGAGATGATCTCGCCCAGGCGCTCCTTGCGCTCGAACACGATCAGCACGCCGGTTTTGGTCTTGGACATATCCGCACACGCGGCAACGGTCGCGTTGATCGCAGCCTCGGCGGCATCCGGATCGTTCGCCGTGACCAGCAGGCCGCTGATATTGCCCTTGCCCAGCTGCTCGAGCAGACGACGCAGCTCGGGCTGGAAGATGACGATCGCGGCCGTAACGCCGATGCTCAGCGAGTTGCGCAGGATGAACGAAATCGTGTTCAGTCCTGCGTAGCTGGCGATCAGGAAGATGAGCAGCAGCCAGATGACGCCCTTGGCCAGGCGCGCCGCGCTCGTATCCTTGAGCAGCTTCATCAGGCGGTAGATGATGTAGGCGACAACCAGGATATCAATGATATCCATCGGGCCTGCGGTCCGCATTGCGTTGAAGCTGTTGATGATGGAATTTCGCATATTGTCGAAATTGCCGGGGTTGAAAAAGTTCAGAAATGCATCCATATATTCACCTGTCCTGTGTCGTTTGCCTTCCTTATTGATTGGGGAGACAGGGATTTTTCCGCAGTCAACACCGCATAATTCCGCTCGCGCGGGATTATGCGGTGTTGATATACATTATACTATCACAAATCCGCCCCGGTGTATAGCGGATTGCGGCATCTATTCACAGATTTTTTACGACCGCGCGCAGGATTTCCGCAGCGTGCGCAGTCTCTTCCGCAGTCGAAAAAGCAGAAAAGGAAAAGCGCACTGTACCGGTCTGTTCGGTGCCCGCGGTGCGGTGGGCGAGCGGCGCGCAATGCAGCCCGGCCCGCACGGCCACGCCCTGCCGCGCGAGCGCCTCGGCCACGGTCTCTGCCCGCACGCCGCGCACCCGCAGGGACAGCACGCCCGTGCCTGTAGGGTGGAAAAAGCACGCGATGCGCGGCTCTTCTGCCAGCGCGCGCACGAACAGACGCGCAAGCCTGCGCTCGTGCATCAGGATGGCCTCCTCCCCTGTTGCCTGCACAAACGCAATGCCCGCAGCCAGCCCCGCAATACCGGGCACATTGGGCGTACCGCTCTCGAGCGCATCGGGCAGGAAGTCCGGCTGGCGCATATCCTCTGAGCGGCTGCCCGTGCCGCCCGCGAGCAGCGGATGCTGCGCCAGGCGGTCGTCGAGCGCGAGCAGCAGCCCCGTGCCCTGCGGGCCGTACAGCCCTTTGTGGCCGGGCATGCACACCGCGGCCAGACAGGGATGCCGCCGCACATCGATCGGGATCACGCCCGCGGACTGCGACGCGTCCAGAATGAGCGGCACGCCCGCCTCGTCCAGCAGGTCGGCGATTTCATCCACGGGCAAAGCAAAGCCGAATACGTTGGAGACATGGTTCAGGATAAACAGCTCTGCCCCGTCCGCGAGCGCCTGCTTTGCCCGTGCAAACATCGCCGCACCGTCCCAGAGCGGCGTATCCAGCACAACCGGGTCGATGCCGCGAAGCGCAAGCGGCCGCATGACCGCATTGTGCTCGTATCCGCTGACCACCACGCGGGTATCCGCCTGCACGAGCGCATGGATCGCGAGGTTGAGCGCGTGCGTGGCGTTCATTGTGAACACCACCCGCGCCGGGTCGCGCACGCCGAACAGCGCCGCGGCCTGCGCGCGGCAGGCATATACGGCTTCGCCCGCGCGCATCGCGGCCGCATGGCCGCCGCGCGCATACCCCGCTGCGGCGTGCATGGCGCGGCGCACAGCCTCGTGCACTGCGCGAGGCTTATGCAGGGTGGTGGCCGCATTGTCCAGATAGATCATGCGCCCGCCCCCTCGTCCGGCTCAACACGGCAGGGCGTGATCCCCAGCTGCCGCAGGCGGTGCAGCGCCTGATCCGCCTGCGACGCACCCACGCGCACCGCCCAGCCGCACGAGTCCGTCCGCGCGTGCCGCGGCGGGCGTGTCACCTCGCCCGGCACGCCCATCTGTCCCAGATGCCGCCGCAGGCCGATGGCCTCGGTCTGGCTGCGGCATATCAAAAGCGCATATCGGCTCATAGTTTTTCCTCCTCAGGTCGGTCTACCCTCATCCTATGTTGAAATGACCGCCAAAGTGTGCTATGCTGTTGCAGAACAAAAAACACGGACAACCCCGCGCCACGGCCGCGGCCTTGCCCGCACCCAGGAGTGAACTACCATGGAGCTTTCCGCCCTTTCTTTGCAGCTGCGCGGGCTTTCCGTGCTGCGCGGCTTGCAAAACCACCCGCTTGTGCACGCGTATCTGGACACGTTCGACGCGCTCGGCCAGGATGCCGCAGCCTTTGCCTCGCGCTACGGCGCGCTATGCGCGGCGCAGTTCGCCTGCCGCGACGCATCCCGCGCCCTGCTCGACGCGGTGCATTTTGACGTCAACACGCTCACCGACACGATCGCAGACCCCGCGCCCGCACTGCTCAACGCGGCTACGCACGACATCCAGGCACTGTGCGCCCTGCTCGCGCTGGACGGCGCTGCGCTCAAGGATACGGCCGCCGCGCGCCTGAACGCGCCCGCGCTGCGCGACCTGCCCGATTTCCCTGCCGCTGCGCCCCTGCCCTTCCGGGACGGCGCCGCGCTGGCAAGTTACTACCGCGCGCAGGGCTACGGCTTTTTCGCCCAATCCTCGGCCTTTGCCGTGCGGGACGACGGCGAGGTGCGCCCGATCACCCATCCGGACGCCATCCGTCTGCGCGACCTGCCGGGTTACGAGCGCCAGAAGCAGCAGATCCTCAAAAACACCCTCGCCTTCCTCGACGGACGCGAGGCCAACAATATCCTGCTTTACGGCGACAAGGGCACGGGCAAATCCTCGACCGTCAAGGCCGTGGTCAACGAATACGCCGAGCGCGGGCTCAAGATCATCGAGATGTCCCCGCGGCACATCACCTGCTTCCCCAAAATTTTCGCGGAGACGCTGCGCTCGCCCTTCCGCTTCATCGTTTTTCTGGACGACCTGTCCTTCAGCCGGGAGGACGACAACTTCGCTGCACTCAAGGCGTTTATCGAGGGCGGTCTGGCCGGCAAACCGTCCAATCTGGTTATCTACGCGACCAGTAACCGCCGCCACCTGATCCGCGAGACCTTCGCCGACCGCGAGGGCGACGAGGTGCGCGTGCGCGACAGCCTGGAGACCGTCACCTCCCTGTCCGACCGCTTTGGGCTGGAGATCACCTTCTCGGTGCCTGACAAGAACGAGTATCTGTACATCGTCGACCAGCTTGCAGCAGAAAACGGCATTGACCTGCCTGCCGACCAGCTGCACCTGCTCGCCGAGCGCTTTGCGCTGCGCCGCAACGGCCGCTCACCGCGCACCGCGCGCCAGTTCATCAGCCAGCAGCTGGCGGAAAAGTATGACAAGCAGTAAAACCGCAAACACGCAAAAAAAGAACGCCCGATCAGGCGTTCTTTTTTTGCGCTGCTACATCTCTTTTTCAAACTTGCACCGGAAGTAGATCGCATAACCGTGCACGAACAGATACGCGATCACCATCGGCAGGATGACCGTCCACGAAGCGTTCATCAGCGCAAAAGCGACCATGAGCGCGCCGAACACATAGGTCATCATGTCATAGCCCTTGGCCTTGGCCAGACTGCCGATCATCACGTTGCGCTCGTCCGCCTGGTCGATCTCCATGCGGCGCGCGGTTTCCGGATCGACTATCGCTGCCTTTTTCGCCAGCAGCTCGCCCAGCCCGTGCCCGAAAATGCCGCACCCGAACCCGACCAGCAGGAACGGCAGCGCCCGCATAATGCCCTGCGGATCGGGCACGGTTTTGATCAGGTAGATACCTGCGGCGATCAGCGCAAACCCCAGCACGCTCAGCCAAACATTTTTTGCCCGTTTCATTGGTTCTCCTCCTCATAGATGAAAATATCCTCGATCTGCATCCCGAAATACCGCGCGATCTTGAACGCCAGCAGAATGGACGGGTTGTACCGCCCGTTTTCCAGCGAGCCGATCGTCTGCCGTGATACGCCCAGCACATCCGCCAGCTCCTCCTGCCGGATGCCGTGCGCCTTGCGCAGTTCCTCGAGCCGGTTTTTCAAACGCCCGCCTCCTCTCAAATGTAAAGTTTGCTTTCCATGGTTACAGTATAGCACGACGCAGCAAAATGTCAAGCACGCTTTCCATTTTTCCAAAAAAATTTTTCCAGCAGGCCGCGCGGGCAAAACAAAAAAAGAGCACAAAACGTGCTCTTTTTTGATCGTTTTTGCCGGTTTACAGCTTGCGGAACCAGGTGCGCGGCGTAAACAGCAGCAGCATGGGGAACAGCTCCAGACGTCCGGCGAGCATATCGAAGATCAGCACGATCTTGCTCAGCGGGTGCAGGAAGCCGAAATTCGCCGCCGGGCCGACCAGCTCAAGGCCGGGACCGACGTTGTTGAGCGCGGTTGCGACCGCGGTGAAGTTAGTGACCATATCCTCGCAGTTCAGGCTGACCAGCAGCACCGAACCCGTGAAGATCAGCAGATAGGCAACCAGGAACGCGTTGACCGAGCGCATCACCTCGTGCTGCACGCGATGGCCGTCCATCTTGTGCACACGCACGGCGCGCGGGTGGATGAGGTACTGCATTTCCTTTTTCACGCCCTTGATCAGCAGCAGCACGCGCGAACACTTGATGCCGCCGCCGGTCGAGCCGGCGCATGCGCCGATGAACATGAGCACCACGAGCAGGGATTTGCTGAACGCGGGCCAGTAGTTGAAGTCCACGGTCGCAAAGCCGGTGGTCGTGATGATGGAAGCGACCTGGAACAGCGCATGGTGAAAGCTCTCAAAAAAGCTGCCGAACATATCGCGCACGTCCAGGGTGATCAGCAGCGTAAAGCCCAGAATTACACCCAGATACAGGCGGATCTCCTCAATGCGGAACGCCTCGCGGATCTTGCGCGACAGCACCAGGTAATAGGCGCTGAAATTGATGCCGAACAGGATCATGAAGATACTCGTCACACCCTGCAGATAGTAGCTGTGATAATGCGCCATCGAGTTGTTCCAGATGCCGAAGCCGCCCGTGCCCGCGGTTGCCATCGAGGTGCAGACCGCGTCAAAAAACGCCATGCCGCCGAGCACCAGCAGGATGACCTGCAGCAGCGTCAGGCCGGTGTAGATCGCATACAGCGCAAACGCCGTATCGCGCATGTGCGGGGACATCTTGGAAACCGACGGCCCCGGGCTTTCCGCGCGCATCAGATAGATGGTCTGACCGCCCGCAAGCGGCAGGATGATCAGCATAAACACCAGCACACCCATGCCGCCGACCCAGTGGGTCAGGCTGCGCCAGAGCAGCGCGGCATGCGAAAGCGCCTCAACGTCGGCTACGACGGTCGAGCCCGTGGTGGTAAAGCCCGAAATGGTCTCGAACAGCGCGTCTACGATCGAGGGGATCTCACCGCTGAACAGGAAGGGCAACGCGCCCGTAATGCCGAGCAAAATCCAGCACAGCGCAACGGTGACAAAGCCCTCGCGCGCGTAAAACCGGGGGTTTTCCGGCTTTTTGCGGCAGAATACCGCAGCAATCGCCATACATAGCGCCGCCGTGCCCACATAGGCGAGCACCACCGGCTCCTGATAAACGACCGCGGTCAGCGCGGGCAGCAGCAGAAAGACCGACTCCACGCCCAGCATCCAGCCGATCAGGTAGCGGATCATCGCATAATTCATTTCTGCATCTCCTCCGGCTGGAAGATATCCTGCAGGTCGTTCATACCCTTGCGGGTGGAAACAACAATGACGGTGTCGCCCTCGCGCAGCTCATCCTTGCCGCGGGGAATGATGCGCTTACCGCGCCGGTTGATGCAGCACAGCAGCACATCCGGGCGGATAGGCATATCCTGCAGCGGCACGCCGGTCAGGTCATGCGCCGCCACACGGAACTCGAGCGCCTCCGCGCCGCCGCCCAGCTCGTGCAGGGTTTCGACGTTTGAGCCCATGGAGTTCTGCATCGCGCGGGTGTACTGACCGATCAGCTCGGCTGTGGTCTGCTTGGGGCGGATGATGGTGCCGATAGGCAGGCTCGAGATGACCTCCTCGAAGTTGACGCGGTTGACCTTGGTGAACAGCTTGGCCTTGGAGTGCCGTCCCGCGTGCAGCGAGAGCAGGATGTTCTCCTCGTCCATGCCGGTCAGCGCGACGAACGCCTCGCACGAGGCAAGGCCCTCCTCGTCGAGCAGGTCACGGTCGGTGCCGTCGCCGTGAATGATGGTCGCGTCCGGCAGCAGATCGCTGAGCTGCTCGCAGCGCGCCAGATCGCTTTCAATGATCTTGACCGCAATGCCCGAGGCCAGCAGCATTTTCGCCAGGAAATACGAGATCTTGC
The DNA here is from genome assembly GCF_944384765.1 of uncultured Agathobaculum sp. Lineage (GTDB taxonomy): Bacteria > Bacillota > Clostridia > Oscillospirales > Butyricicoccaceae > Agathobaculum. The sequence continues at coordinate 76,470 of NZ_CALWUM010000006.1, forward strand.
CGCCGCCGATCAGCATGGCCGAGTCAATGCGGTCATTCGGCACGCCGATCTTGCGGAAAAACTCCGCCTGCTCGCGCGGCGGAATGATAACCGTGATATCGTCCCCGGCCATCAGGATGAAATCGCCCTTGGGGATATAGGTCTGGCCGCCGCGGCGCACCATGCACAGCAGCACGTCCGAGCGCAGCAGCGGGTTGACTTCGCACACCGCCATACCATTTAGGCGGGAGTCCGCGGGGATACGGATGTCGAGCAGCTCGATACGGCCCTTGGCAAAGGTACCCACACCGATCGCGGATGGAAAGCGGATCAGGCGGGAAACCACGCGGGCGGTGGACAGCTCGGGATTGACCACCATGGACAAGCCGAGCTCATCGCGGATGAAACCGATTTCAGAAACATACTGCGGGTCGCGCACGCGCGCGATCGTGTGGCAGCCGGACGCCTTGCTGGCGATCAGGCAGGAGAGCAAATTGATCTCGTCGTGCGTGGTGACCGCGATCAGCAGGTCGGTGTCCTTGACCCCGGCCTCCTTGAGCACATGATAGCTGGTGCCGTTGCCGGCCACAGCGGCAACATCCAGCATATTGGACAGTTCGTCCAGCCGTCGTTCGGATTTGTCGACCAGTGTCAGGTCGTGTCCCTCTGCAGAAAGCTGCTCGGCAAGGGCCGAACCGACCTTGCCGCAGCCTACAATAATGATGCGCATGGTGCGCCTCCGATCTTTTTTCTTTATCCCTGAAAATATACATAGCGATTATAGTCTCTTGTCGGACAAATTGCAAGATGTATCTATGGGAAATTAGCGGACTATTAACACGGTTTTGCCGCAAATCCAAAACTTTTTCAGAGTAAACAGCAAAAGCGCCGGGAAACCGGCGCTTTTGTCTCAAAGCTGTTTTCTACGGTTATTTGTCCTGCGTGCCGCAGCCCGCGCAGCCGTCGCAGCCGGATGCCGCGGCCGCCTGCCGGTCCTCATAGGCCCGGAGCGTGCCCTCGGTCATGTGGCTGAGCGCTGCCAGCCGCTCATTGACCATATCCCACATACACATGGGCAGGTGGTCGCGGTGGCCGCGGTGGATGGTCACGCACTCAAAGCAGTTGCCGTGGTGCGGGCAGGCTTCCTTGCACGGGCAGTGGTCGCCCGCCTCGCGCACCTGGCGCAGGAATTCCTGCTTGACCTGCCAGGCTTCCTGCTTTTTGCCCTCGCGGTCGAGCTTGTCCTGCAAAATTGCCAGCTCGTTTCCATCGATCTTCATGTAGGTTGCGCCTCGCTTTCTCTGTTTGCCTATTCAGGATAGCAAAAAGGCGCAGGGTGGTCAACGCTTCCCCCTATACGCCGGGTATTTTTGTGCAAAGTGGAGAATTTGGCCCTGGATTTTTGGCAGGTTGCGCCAAGGCGGCTGTCTTGAAAAAAACATGGCAGTTTGTTACAATGTTTACAACAAGCGAACATCGTCTTCGGACCCGAGCATTTCCGCATTGGCGGGCATCACAATCCCCTCCCAGCCGGCCTGATCAGGTGGCCCGGCGGCGCAGGGGTTTTTTCATTCCGCACGGTCCTGCGGTGCGCTTGCCGGAGAAATGCCAGTCATTTCGAACTGTTATGTATAGAAAGGAATGTGCAGTTTATGAAAACCGTAGAGTACACCATCACCGACGCACTCGGCATCCATGCGCGCCCGGCGGGCATGCTGGTCAAGGAGGCCGGCAAGTTCAAGTCCAGCATCAAGATCGCGGGCCCGAAGAAGGAAGTCGACGCCAAGCGCATCATGAGCGTGATGAGCCTGGGCGTGAAGCAGAATGACGTCGTCCGCCTGACCATCGAGGGTGAGGATGAGGATGCGGCGGCTGCGGCGCTCGAGCAGTTCCTCAAGGATAATCTGTAATAGACAAGGGCTGAATCCGCCCCGTGTTCCGTTTTGGAGCACCGGGGGCGTCCTCCCTGGAAAGCGGAAGGCGGGCGCAGGCCCGCCTTCCGCTTTGTGCAGGGCTTACAGGACAAGGGAAAGAAGGAATCCGAATGAAACGCATGCGCATCAAGCCATGCGGCAGCGCCGGAACAGAGGTGCCGCGGCATGGAATTTAGAAACCTCAGGATCTATCAGCCGGACGGCAGCTTCCGCACCGGCGGGCTGACGCTCTCGGGCGACCGTATCGCCGCCGCACCCCCGTCGCTGGACGCGTGCGATATGGGCGGTCTGTATGCCATCCCCGGCCTGATCGACATCCACTTCCACGGCTGCGCGGGACACGACCTGTGCGAAGGCACGCACGCGGCGCTGTCCGCCATGGCGCGTTATCAGGCGCAGAGCGGCATCTGCGCGATCTGCCCGGCGACCGTGGCGCTGCCCGAGGTCGAGTTGGCCTCGATCATGGCGTCCGCCGCCAGCTATACGCCTGAACGCTGCGACGCGGCGCTCGTGGGCCTCAATCTGGAGGGGCCGTTCCTTGCAGAAAGCCGCCACGGCGCGCAAAATGCCGCGTATTTCCAGGCGCCGGACGCGGCGCTGTTCCGCCGTTTGCAGGAAAAGGCGCAGGGGCTGATCCGTCTGTGCGAAATCGCCCCCGAGCTGCCCGGCGCGCTCGATCTGATCAGCGAGCTGGCGGGCGAGGTGCGCCTGTCGCTCGCGCACACGGACGCGGACTACGAGACCGCCTGCGAGGCGTTCCGCCGCGGCGCGCGCGAGGTCACCCACCTGTTCAACGCCATGGCGCCTATGACGCACCGCGAGCCCGGCCTGATCGGTGCGGCGCTGGACAACGACCAGGTCGGCGTGGAGCTGATCACGGACGGGGCGCATGTGCATCCGGCCGCGGTGCGGGCAGCGTTCCGCCTGTTTGAAAACCGCATTGTGCTGATCTCGGACAGCATGTCCGCCACCGGCGCAGAGGACGGCGACTATACGCTCGGCGGCATCCAGATCACCGTGCAGGGCGGGCGCGCAACCGCCAATGGCGGCCGCACACTGGCCGGTTCGGTCGCCAATCTGTTCGACTGCATGCGCAGTGCGGTCGGCATGGGCGTGCCGCTCGGACAGGCTGTGCGCTCGGCCACGACCAACCCGGCGCGCGCCCTCGGCATCCAGTATGACTACGGCTCGCTCGAACCGGGTAAGCTGGCCAACATCCTGCTGCTGGATGACGACCTGAACATCAATACGATCATCCTGCGCGGGCGCATCATCGACTGAGTGCCCGCCCCGCTGCCCCTTGCGCGATGCGCGCAGGGGGCGCGCTATATGCGCCCCTCTTTTCCTTTGGGGCAAAACCGTGTATAATAAAAGAACAGCAAAAAGCCCAATCGTACATGATCCACAAGGAGGTTTTCGGCAATGGCGGACTTTGTATCCCATCATCTGTTTGGCGGGCAGGCGCTCGCGGTGTTCCCTGCCTCGGTGCAGACGCTTGCGCAGGCACATCCAGCGTGCTTTTTCTGGGGCTGCCAAGGGCCGGACCCACTGTTTTACCGCAAGATCTGGCTGGGCAGCCCGCTGCACAAGCTGGGCAACCGCATGCATTCGGAAAAGACCGACGAGCTGTTCGCGGCGCTCGCGCGCGGCGTACACTGCCTGACCGACGAAGCGCACCGCATTGCGGGCGCGTATTTCTACGGCTTTCTGTGCCACTATGCGCTTGATAGCACGATCCATCCCTATGTTTACTGCCGGCAGGAGCAAATCCGCGGCACGGACGAACGGCTGTCCGGCTCGGCGGTGCACTGCCAGATCGAGAGCGACATCGACTATCTTCTCTACGAGCGCATACACCACGCACCCGTAACCGAGTTTGACCCCACCCTGCCCTACACACTCACCGTAGAGGAAAAGGCCGTGCTGTCCGTGCTGCTGCACGCGGTGCTGCGCCATGTTTACGGCGAAACCGTGCCGGTGCGCGAGCTGCGGCGCGCGTTTGACGAAATGCTCACCTGGGAGCGGTTCCTGTATTCGGACAGCCGCGCGCTTTATCGCGGCGCGCAGCAGATCGAGCGCCTAGCCGGCCGCGGCGCACTGCTGACCGGCCACATGAAAGTCGAGCGCCCGGGTTGGGATGCGCTCAACGAGCAGCACATCCCCTGGTGCAACCTGTGGCGGACCGAGGAGACGCGCACCGAGTCCGTGCCCGAGCTGTTCGGGCTGGCGCGCATCCGTGCAGCTTCGCTCGCCGGGCAGTATGCCGCCCAGTTTGACGCCGGCTGGCTGCTGCACTACCACTTCGCGCACCCGTTCGACAACGGCAGCCCCAAACGAACACGGACCTGACCGCAGCAGATGACAAAAAAGACCGCTTTCCGCGGTCTTTTTTCATGTGGTTCGGTCAGGCAATGGTTTTGATCAGGCGCGCGGGTACGCCGCCAACGACTGTGTTCGCCGCCACGTCGCGCGTGACAACCGCGCCCGCCGCGACGACCGCCCCGTCCCCGATGGTGACGCCCGGGGTGATGGTAGCGTTGGCGCCGATCCACACATTTTTGCCAATCACGATCGGCGCGGGGATGGTCTCGTTGCGGTTGGCGGGGTTCATATCGTGGTTGAGCGTGGCGAGCACCACGTTGTGGCCGATCAGCGTGCCGTCACCGATCGTGATGCCGCCCTGGTCCTGGAAATGGCAGCTGGTGTTGATAAACACACCCTTGCCAATCGTGATATTCTGGCCGTAGTCCGTGTAAAACGGTGGGAACAGGCAGAAATCCTCGCCCACCGGCCGACCGATCAGCTCGGAAAACAGGCGCACGACCTCTTCCGGCTCGTGGTAGGTGTTGTTGAGCGCGCAGGTCAGCCGAAGTGCGCGCTGGCTCGCGATGCGCATGTACTGGTAAACCGGCAGGCCCATTTTGGCCGCCTGCTGTTCGATTGCTTCATAACCCATGGTTGGGGTGCTCCTTTCGCTTTGCATATTATCCGCCTTTATTATAGAGGATGCGGACGCCAGATAGCAAATATATATAAGATATGCAAAATATATTTGAAAAATATAGATCTCGGCGCTATACTGGTCTCAGAAAGGGGTGAGACCGGATATGGACATCCGTGTGTTGCAATATTTCCTCGCAGTGGCGCGCGAGCAGTCAATCTCAGGTGCAGCCGAGGCGCTGCACATGACCCAGCCGCCGCTGTCCAAGCAGCTCAAGGCGCTCGAGGACGAGCTGGGCAAGCAGCTGTTCGTGCGTGGCAGCCGGCATATCACGCTCACGCGCGAGGGTGTGTTGCTGCGCCGCCGGGCGGAGGAGATCGTCGCGCTGATGGAACGCACGCGTGACGAGATCCGCACGGCGGACGAGGCCGTGACCGGGGACGTATACATCGGCGGCGGCGAGACCGAAGGCATGCGCGTGATTGCAAAGGCGGTGGAGCGCGTGCGCGAAACCCACCCCGGCATCTGCTTCCACTTCCTCAGCGGGGACGGGTACGACGTAACCGAGCGCCTGGATCAGGGCCTGATCGACTTCGGCACGCTGATCGAGCCGGTGGACCTCAGCCGGTACGACTCCATCCGCCTGCCCCGGCCGGATGTGTGGGGCGTGATGGTGCGGCGGGACAGCCCGCTGGCCGCGTGCGCGTCCGTACGGCCGGACGACCTGCGCTGCGTGCCGGTCATCTTTTCCCGGCAGCTGGCGCAGGAAAACGGCCTGTCCGGCTGGCTGGGCTGCGACTATGAGCAGCTGAACGTCGTGTGTACGGGCAACCTGGTCGGCAATTTGCTGCTGCTCGCCGAGGAGGGCGTGGGTGCGGTGCTCACGCTGGACGGGCTCAGCCTGCCCGCGCGGGAGTCGCTTGTGTTCCGTCCACTCGAGCCGCGGCTGGTTTCCTGGATGCATCTGGTCTGGAAGAAATACCAGGTGTTTTCGGGCGCAGCCGAAGTGTTTCTGCGCACGCTGCGCGAGCAGCTAGCGCAGGACGGCTAACAACGATCGAGTAGGAGGGAGTGATTAGCTCCCGTCCTCTCACACCACCGTGCGTACCGTTCGGTACACGGCGGTTTCAG
>NZ_CALWUM010000007.1 GCF_944384765.1 uncultured Agathobaculum sp.
CCGCCGTGTACCGAACGGTACGCACGGTGGTGTGAGAGGACGGCTACTCAATTAATGGGTGGCCTCCTACTCGATTCTTACCAGCTGCAGATCAGCTGGCCGGGGAATCGTCCTTGGGCACAATGATATTGAGCAGGAATACCACCAGGAAGGACACCACCAGCGAGCTGCCGAAGATGTTCTGCACCAGCTGCGGGCAGAACTGCAGGATGCTCGGCACCGCATCGATGCCAAGGCCCAGGGCCAGCGCAATGCCGACGATCATCTTGTTGCGGTAGTTCATCGGCTGCTCATTGAGCAGCTGGATGCCCGACATGGTGATCGCCGCAAACACGGTGACCGTTGCGCCGCCCAGCACGGGCTGCGGGATGGTAGTCATCAGCGCGCCGAACTTGGGGCAGAAGCCCGCAACCAGCATGACCGCGCCTACAATCACGAATACGCGCTTGGCCACGACCTTGGTCGTGCAGATCAGGCCAACGTTCTGGCTGTACGGGTCGGTCGGCAGGCCGCCGATAACCGAGCCAATCATGCCGCAGATCGACTGGCCTTTGATCGCGCCGCCGAGCTCCTTGTCGGTCGCCTCGCGGCCGAAACCGCCCATGGCGGTCGAGGAGACGTCGCCGATGGTCTGCACCGCCTGCACGATGTACATCAGGATCATCATGATGATCGCATCCGGATGGAACGCCAGACCGAAGTGGAACGGGCGGGGCAGGGAGATCCAGCCGGCCGCACCGAGATCGCTGAAGTCCACAATGCCGCCCATGAACAAAGCGATGATGTAGCCAACCACAATACCGATCAGCATACCGGATACACGCAGATAGCCCTTGCCAAACAGGCTGCACGCGAGCGTGACTGCGAGCGTTACCAGCGCGAGGATCCAGAACTGCGCCGAGCCGAAGGTGCCCGCGCTCTGCGCGCCTGAGCCGCCGCCCATGTAGTTCATTGCGGTTTCATACAGCGTCAGGCCGATGCTGAGCACGACCGTGCCGCTGACGATGGGCGGGAAGAAACGCCGGATCTTGCCGAGGAACATGCCGATGAAGATGGACACAAAGCCCGCCACCAGCTGTGAGCCGAAGATGGCAGAGATGCCATACTGCGTGCCGATCATGGTCAGGATGGGCATGTAGGCAAACGCCACGCCCATGACGTTCGGCAGGCCCATGCCAAAGCCCAGGATGGGATAGAGCTGCAGCAGGGTAGTGATGCCGCCGATCAGCATGGCGGCCTGGGTGAGCAGGATCTCGTCCGACGCAGAGAGCGAAAGCGTGCTCGCAATCAGCATCGGCGGGGTGATGTTGCCGACCAGCATGGCCAGCACATGCTGCAGCGCCTGCGGAAACGCCTGTCCCCAGGAGGGCTTGCCGTCGAGCCGGAATAGCTCGCCGCCCGAAGTGTTCTGTTTTTTCATTTAACAGCCTTCCTTTTCGTGAAATGTGCCCGCAGCGGGACGGCTGCGGGCTGTGAAATGAGATACGTTACTATCATATCAAACAACAGGTAAAAAGTCTATTTAATTTTGGAAAAATCGATATCCTTTGTCGGATTTTACAAAATACAGGGCGAGATGCGCGGCAGGTGCGGCAGGACGGCGAAAATTTTACACAGAAGCAGGCGCGGCCGCGCTTGAGAAACCCGGCCGCGGATGCTATAATGAGGGCGGAAACCAACCCGACAGCGGACAACAGGGAAGAGGGGGATACCATGCCGGGGAACAAGCAGAAAGAGCGGGAGGCAGTGCCGTTTCCCGCGCGGCGGCATTCGGCGGCGGACACCTGCCGCAGGCTGCTGCTGATTGTACTTGCATCGGTCATTATGGCGGCCAATATCCAGAGCTTTGTCGACGCAGGCGGCCTGTTCCCGGGAGGATTTAACGGGCTGACCCTGCTCATCCAGCGCAGTGCGCAGCGGTTTGCAGGCATTGCGCTGCCGTTTACGCTCATCAACCTGCTGCTCAACGCGATTCCTGCGGTGATCAGCTTCAAACTGATCGGCCGCCGGTTTACGCTGTATTCCTGTCTGGTCATCCTGCTTTCGAGCGTGCTGACCGACCTTATCCCATCCGTCCCGATCACGCATGATGTGCTGCTGGTGTGCATTTTCGGCGGTATTTTCAACGGCCTTGCGATCAGCCTGTGCCTGATTGCCGGCGCGACGAGCGGCGGCACAGACTTTATCTCGGTCGCGCTGAGCGAGCGGCTGGGTGTAGATGCGTGGAACTATATCTTTATGGGCAACTGCGCCATGCTCGCCGTGGCCGGGCTGCTGTTCGGCTGGGATGCGGCGCTGTATTCGATCATTTTCCAGTTCGCCTCCACGCAGATCGTGCACCGGCTGGATATGCGCTTCAAGCGCACCACGCTGTTCATCATTTCCAACCGTGCGGTCGAGGTGTATGAGCGTATCAAGGACACAACGCACCACGGTGCAACCCTGTTCCGCGGCACGGGCCTGTATAACGGTGAGGAGCGCGATATGATCTATTCGGTCATTGCGGGCGACCAGGTCAAGCAGATCACCCGCGCGGTGCGCGAGATCGACCCCAAAGCGTTTATCAACATCCTGAAAACCGACCATGTGGCGGGCAACTTTTACCGCAAGCCGCACGACTGAGTTGCCATTCCGCACAAAATTCGTCTGAAAAAGCCAGCCTTCGGGCTGGCTTTTGTGCTGCCCGTGCCGCTGCATGATCCATATCGCCAACGAAACAGGTACCGCGTTGCGGATCGCGAGCTCGTCGCGGGTTAAGTAGTCGGTCAGCGGCAGGCCGTTTTGCACCGCGCGGGCATGCACCCAGAAAGGCACCGCACCGGCGAGCGTCTGTGTGCCGGCGGGAATGGCATCCAGCACGTCCGCGAGCGGGTGGGATGCATTGGACAGCGGGGCGTTGAGCTGCCCGTCACCGTGCTGCACGGGCATGGGCAGGATGACCGCCTGCACGCCCGCAAAGCAGGCGCGCGGGTCTTCAAAAGGTGTGCAGCCCGCCATCGGATGCCGCTCGAGTGCAAACGTGCGCACCGTGTGGCCGTCAGCCAGCAGGAGCGCGGCCAGATGCGCCTGCCGCACGTCCCCGCCGGCGACCGCAAGGGTCACGGATTTTGTCATAGGGAAAACCTCCTTTGTGCCATCCTATGCCGCGCGCCGCGCAGCGGTGCGCGCAGGCAAAAGCCCCCGCTTCGGATTTCCGAAGCGGGGGCTTTCTGAAGTGCCGTTCGCTCATTCCGGCCGTCGCTCGGCGCCGAAAAAGAACACCGCCAGCACGCCCGGCCCGGTGTGCGAGCCGATCACCGTGCCGATATAGCGGATGTCCGCCTGCACGCCGCCCTGCCGCAGCAGACCGGCGAGCCGTTCGGCGTCCGCCGGGCAGTCGCCGTGCGAAATGCGCACGGTCTGGCTTTTGTCGCTTATCTCGCGCAGCGTGCGTTCAGCCAGCTGCGCAATGGCCTTCTGACGGCCGCGCACCTTGCCGCACACGCGCAGTTTGCCCTCGTTATCCACCCAGATCATAGGCTTGATGCCGAGCAGGCCGCCGACCACGGCTGAGGTCTTGCTCAGCCGTCCGCCGCGGTGCAGGTGGTTTAAGTCGTCCACTGTGACCAGATGGATGACGTGCAGGCGCATCTCCTCGATGGCTGCCGCGGTCACCTCGGCCGAACAGCCGCTGTCGCGCATGGCGCGCGCCTTGTCGACGAGCAGATATTCGCCGCCCGTGGCGGACAGCGAGTCCACGCACAGGATTTTGCGGTCGGGGTAGAGCGGGGCCAGCTCATCGCGGGCCATGCAGCCCGCGTGGAATGTACCCGACAGGCCGGAGGAGAAGCCGATATACAGCACGTCCTGCCCCGCATCGAGCGCGGTGCGGAACAGCTGCAAAAAGGTATCCAGCCGGGCCTGGGCCGTGGTGGCCTGTTTGCCCGCGCGCAGCAGGTCGTAAAACGCGGGGAGGGAGAGCGGATGGCTGCCGTCCTCCTCCATGGTGCGGCCGTCGATCGTGAAGCTGAGCGGCACACAGCGGATGTCGTGTTTCGTGAAATACGAGGCGTCCTCGTCGATGGTGGAATCCGTAATCAGCGTGAAAGGGTGGGGCATAATCGTCTCCTTTTTGGTCGGTGGCGGTCAGCTTGTGATTTCGAGCGTGGTGTCGCACGAGCCGGTCATGGACTGCGCCGGGCCGTGCGCAACGATTTCATAGGTATTTTCGCAGCCGATCAGGCCGATGCCATCGAGCGCGATTTTGGGCTCGACTGCGATCGTCATGCCTGCCTCGAGCGGGGTGTTGAAGCCCTTCGCGAGCACCGGGGTTTCGTCCATGGTCAGGCCGATCGAGTGGCCGAGGAACTTGCAGGCATTCATGAAGCCCGCGCGGAAGGCGGGATCGACGCAGGCGAGGATCTTCTCGTAGATCTCTGCCGGGACTGCGCCGGGCTGCATCATGCTGGCGATCTCGCGCTCGAGGAAGATGCACTGCTCGTGCGCCGCGTGGATGCGCGCGCCCTGCGGATGCTGGGCGAGATTGCCGAAGTAAAAGGTGATGGTTTTGTCTGTGTGATAGCCGGCATAGCCGCAGGGAATGTCGAGCAGCACGGTATCGCCCTCACGCAGGCAGCGCTCGGACGAGCCGATCGACTTCATGGCAATGCAGGTGCCGATGCCGCCCGAGGGGCTGTCAAGCGCGGAAGCGCGCAGGCTGTTCTCGCTGAAGCTCGCGATGCCGAGCACATCCTCGGCCGCAGGCTGGTTGTAGCGCGAGATGCCCATCGCGCCGCGGTCGAGCATGAAGGTGCAGATCTCGCTGCACAGGCGCGCTTCGCTGACGCCGTGTCGCAGCAGCGCGGGCGCAACCTCCTCGATCACCGTCTGGTGCAGCTTGCCCGCGCGGCGCATGCAGGCGAGTTCGTATTCGCTTTTGACTGCGCGCAGCGCGCTCAGCACATCGTCCGCCGCCTGCGGCGTGAACGGCAGGTGCTTGCGCAGCATGGCGAGCTTTTGCAGTGTCATGGTGCGGGTTGCCACATAGACGGTCTCCGGAATATCGGAAAAGGCTTCGCGGATGGTGCGGAAACTGCCCATCGGCTGGATTTCCGGGAACAGAGACTCCTGCACCGCGCAGTCAAACGAGCGGCGCACAAACAAGACGGCCTGCTCCGGGGTGACGACGAGCGCACCCTCCTGCATGGTGCCGGTGAAATAATAAAGGTCGATCTTGTTGTCGAGCAGCAGCATGGACCAGTCGGGATAGCGCTGGGTCATGGCGTTGCGCAGTCGATCGATACGGGCCGATAATTCGGCGGCAGGCACAGGGGTATGGGGCATGGCAGAATTCCTCCGTTCGTTCATTTTTTGCTGGTTTTCTTTATTTTATCACAGAATTTACCGCGGGGCAATGTGTCTGGATTGACTTTTGCCGGTCTTTGCGATATGATGATAAACGTGAAAGAATTCGCAGAAAGGAGTTACCTATGCGCAGATTTTTAGGCCGCCTGCTGGCCGACCGCCGTGTGGTCGTCGGTTTTTTCCTGGTGATACAGATGGTGGCTGTGATATACGGCCTGGGCTGGATCAGCGAACGCTGGAGCTGGCTGCCGTACTTTCTGACCATTTTGAGTATTATTATGGTGATCTGGCTGGTGCGGAAATACGATAACCCCACCTATAAGATCGCCTGGATCATTGTGATTTTAGTGTTTCCGCTGTTTGGCGGACTGTTTTACCTGCTCTGGGGCAACACGCCGTTCAACCGCGCGCGCACCCAGCACAAATATGAACCCGTGCCGCAGAACTTTGCCGATTATATGCGCATACCTGCGACCGAGGAGCTCGCACATCGTTACCCACGCCACGCGGCGCGCGCGCGGTATATCCATTCGCTCAACGGTATGCCCGCCTGGACCAACACGGAAACGCGCTACTTCCGCGTGGGCGAGGAGATGTTCGCTTCCATGTGCGACGAGCTGCGCCGGGCAAGAAAATTCGTCTTTTTTGAATATTTTATCATCGAAGAGGGCGTGATGTGGAACACGATCCTCGGCATCCTCCGGCAGAAGGTGCGCGAGGGCGTGGACGTGCGCGTGATTTACGACGACGTCGGCTCGGTTGCGACCCTGCCCACCCACTATGACCAGTACCTGGCCACGCTCGGTATCCGCGCGGTGCGCTTCAACCGCTTTGTGCCCACGCTCAACACCTACCTGAATTACCGTAACCATCGCAAGATGATGATTATCGACGGCAATGTGGGCTATATGGGCGGCATCAATCTGGCGGATGAATATATCAACAAAAAGGTGCGCTTTGGCCACTGGAAGGATACCGGCATCCTGCTGCGCGGAGACGGCACTGCCAACATGACCTCGCTCTTTTTGCAGATGTGGGAGTATGTCACGGGCGAGCCTGTGCCGCCGCTCGATGCGTATCTGCCCACGGTCAAGCCGCCGGCGGACGGTTATGTGCAGTCCTTTGCCGACTCGCCGCTGGACGATATCAACATCGGTGAGTCCACCTATTTGCAGATCATCCACAACGCCAGAGACTATGTTTACATCACAACGCCTTATCTGGTGCTGGATAACGAGATGATCACCGCGCTGACGATTGCGGCGCAGTCGGGCGTGGATGTGCGCATCCTGACGCCGGGCATCCCGGACAAGAAGCTGGTCTATATGATCACCCGGTCATACTACCAGCAGCTGCACCGCGCGGGCGTCAAGATCTATGAATACCGCCCGGGTTTCCTGCATGCCAAAAGTATTGTTTCGGACGACGATACCGCGGTGGTCGGCACAATCAATATGGACTTTCGCTCGTTCTTCCTGCACTTCGAGTGCGCGACCTGCTTCTATAACAGTTCGGTCGTCGCCGCGGTCAAGCAGGATATTCTCGAGACCATCAACGTCAGCCGCCGCATTGACGACGTATGGCTGCATAAGGTCTCGTGGCTGCGCTCGATCGCAGCCAGCATACTTCGGCTGTTCGCCCCGCTGCTGTAACCGGGGCAGGGCGCGAGGAACCCCCGCGCCGGAAAGGCAGGACAGATGCAACAACAGGAACAGACCCTGTGCGCGATTTTGGATGCGGGCGAGCTGCTGCTCACCGCAGGGGCGGAGGTCGCGCGCGTGGAGGATACCATCCGCCGTCTGGCACTGGCCTACGGCTTTGTGCGCGCGGATGTGCTGACGATCACCGCAAGCATGGTGGTCACCGCGCAGACTGCGGACCACGCCGTACTGACGCAGACGCGCCGCATTACCCGGCGTGAGACCGATATGCAGCGGATCGAGGCGGTCAACGCGCTGTCGCGTGCGGTCTGTGCGGCGCCTTTGCCGCTGGACGAGCTCAGGCGCCGCCTGGAGGAGATTCGCACCATGCCTGCCGGGCCGCGCTGGCGGCTGCCGGCAGCCTATCTGATTGTATCCGGCTCGTTTGCGGTGTTTTTCGGCGGCAGCTGGCGCGACGGGCTTGCAGCCATGCTGTGCAGCCTAGTGCTGTATGCGATCGACCGCGCGGGCGCGCGGCTGGGGTTGCAGCAGATTGTGCTGACCGTGCTCAGTGCGGCGGGGATGTGTCTTGCTGCGGTGGCGAGCGTGTGGCTCGGCCTCGGCCAGGGGCTGGATTATATCATCATCGGCAATATCATGCTGCTCATTCCGGGTATTGCGCTGGTGACCTCGCTGCGCGATATGATTGTGGGCGACACGATCAGCGGCCTGCTCGGCGCGTGCGAAGCGCTGCTGCGCGCGCTGGCGATCGCGGCAGGCTGTGCGCTCGTGCTGCTGCAGTTTGGGGGTGCGGTGTGATGGCGGATATGGTGCTGCAGGTCGTGATGGCCGCGGTGGGGGCGCTCGGTTTCGGGTTGCTGTTCCGCATTTCCGGCGGGCGGCTGGTCACCATCCTGCTCGGCGGCGCGGCGAACTGGGTGTTTTATCTGCTGGCAATGTATGTTTATGCGGATCGCGTGCTAGCCTTTTTTCTTGCGGCGCTGGCGACCGCAGCCCTTGCCGAGGTGCTCGCGCGTCTGCTCAAGACCCCGGTGATCACGCTGCTCGTGCCTATGCTGGTGCCGCTCATCCCGGGCGGCGATCTGTATTACACAACCTTCGCGCTCGTGCAGGGGGACGCTGTCTCCTTTGCGCACTATGGCAGCCTTGTCATCCGCGAGGCAGGCGCGATTTCGTTTGGCGTCATTCTGGTCGCCTGCGTGGTGCAGACCGCGCACCGCATCTGGGTGCTGGCGCGGCAGAGAAAGATATAAAAAAGCGTTCTGCGTGAGACTTCATGCAGAACGCTTTTTATGTCAGCTGGGTCAGCAGCATCAGCAGATAGGCAAGACACCCGGCGATCGCCGCCCAGATCAGTCCGGTCAGCAGCACGCACATCACATACAGCAGCGGAAACCGCGCGTGCCGCAGGCTGCGCCCAAGCTCGTTTGGCTCGCCGAGCGACTGAAGCGCCCGGCTGACCGCTTCGTCCCAGCTCATCCCGCTGCTGTGGTGCAGTTCCTCCGCGCGGGACAGGATATGATCGGTCAGCTCGCGTCGTACGCGCGCGCGGTAAGGCGGCCAATACAGGTGGATGCAGACCTGGTCGAGAAAATGGGCAATGCGCTCATCCGAGGACACAGGCTTCACCTCCGACCACCTTGCCGAACTGACGGCAGAATGCAGCCCATTCCTGCCGGCATCGCGCGAGCGTTTTAACGCCCTGGCGCGTCAGCTGATAATAGCGACGACGGCGCCCCGCGTCCGACGCCTGCTCATAGGAGCGCACTTCCCCATGCGCTTCTAGGCTGTGCAGAATGGGGTAGAGCGTGCCTTCCTTCATGGAAAAGGTCTGGTCTGAGCGGCACTCCAGCTCGCGGATGATCTGATAGCCGTATTTGTCACCGCCCTCCAGCATGGCAAGCACCAGCATGGTGTTGCTGGCGGGGAAGGGCGGGTCGTTCTTTTTGCGCGGCATGGCAAACACCTCCGAATACCTCGAATATCGATGTATTTTCAGTATAGCGCGGGCACAGGCGGATGTCAAATGCAGCAATCTGCTAAAATTTGCAGAAAAAGCTTGCAGTTTGACGCTGTTTGGGGTATGATGAACAGGAATTTTTGGATTTGGAGGATGGATATGCTGTTTACAAACCTGTTCCACTGGCTGCTGGGCGCTGGGCGCGAGCTGGCTGTGCTGGTCATCTCGATGATGCCGCTGGTGGAATTGCGCGGTGCGGTGCCGCTCGGTGTGGCGGCGGGGATGCCGCTGCTGGTTCTGTATCCGCTGGCGATTTTGGGCAATATGCTGCCCATCCCGTTTCTGCTGTTTTTCGGTGAAAAGCTGCTCGACTGGGTGTGCACGCTGCGTCCGCTCGAGAAATACGCCACGGCTTACAAACAAAAGCTGCTCGCCAAAACCAGCGAGGTCACGAAATACACCCGCATTGGTCTGTTTTTGTTCGTGGCCGTGCCGCTGCCGGGCACGGGCGCGTGGTCGGGCGCGTTGATTGCGACCCTGCTCAAAATGCCCAAGGGCAAGGCGCTGCTGTCCATCCTGGGCGGTGTGCTCACCGCGGGACTCATCATGCTCGCCGCGTCGATGAGCGTGGTGGGGGTTGCCGGCCTGCTTTGAAAAATCTCATGTCAAATGGAAAAACCGCCATAGCTGTGTGCCATGGCGGTTTTGTGATATATTCGTGTCGGTTCAGATGCGGCAGGCGGACAGCAGTTCGTTCTTGCAGTTCCAGAGCTTGAGCGACAGATCGACATAATAGGTCTGCGGATTCTCGAAGCGCTTGATCTGCTCCCACAGCGTGTCCAGCTCGGACAGACAGTAGCTGCGGATTTCGTTGATGTCCGGGCTTTCGTAGACGCATTCGCCCGCCTTGAACAGCTGCACGCGCAGCGGGCGTACGGTAAAGTCGGAAACAATCTTCTGCTTCCAGGTGTGAATGGGATCGAACAGTACATAGGGCAGCGAGGGGTCGATCTCCTCGTCGTACACAGTCAGCACATCGCCGAGCGCCTTGCCGCTCTTGTTATCGATCAGGCGATAGACCTGCTTGAAGTGCGGAGTGGTGATCTTTTCCACGTTTTCCGATACCTTGATCTTGGGAACGATCTCGCCCTCCTCGTTTTCGACCGCAGCGAGCTTATAGACACCGCCAAATACCGGCTCAGACTTGGAGGTGATCAGGCGCTCGCCAATGCCGAAGGAGTCAATCTGCGCGCCCTGCACGAGCAGTTCACGCACCAGATATTCGTCCAGCGAGTTGGACGCCATGATCTGCATATCCGGGAAGCCGGCCTCGTCGAGCATTTTGCGCGCCTCGATGGACAGATAAGCAATATCGCCCGAATCCAGGCGGATGCCCTTGGGGCGAATGCCCTTTTCCGCAACCATTTCGCGCGCTACGCGGATGGCGTTCGGCACGCCGCTCTTGAGCACATTATAGGTATCCACCAGGAAAATGCAGTTATCCGGATAGATGTCGGCATAGGCCTTGAAGGCCTCGTATTCGCTGTCGAACATCTGCACCCAGGAGTGCGCCATCGTGCCGCCCGCGGGGATCTTGTAGTCGCGGTCGGCCAGCACGCACGCTGTGCCCTGGCAGCCGCCGATATAGGCGGCGCGTGCGCCATAGATCGCGCCATCGTAGCCCTGCGCGCGGCGCGAGCCAAACTCAAGCACCGTGCGGCCGCGGGCCGCGCGGGTGATGCGGCTGGCCTTGGTGGCGATCAGGGTCTGATGGTTGATGGTAAGCAGCACCATGGTTTCAACAAACTGCGCCTGGATCATCGGACCGGCAACGGTCACCAGCGGTTCGCCGGGGAAGACCGGCGTGCCCTCGGGCACCGCCCACACGTCGCACTCAAACTTGAAATGGCGCAGGTAGTCGAGAAAAGCCTCGGAGAAGCAGTGCCGGCCGCGCAGATACGCGATGTCATCCTCGGTAAAGTGCAGGTTTTTGAAGTAGTCGATCAGCTGCTCGACACCCGCCATAATGGCGTAGCCGCCGCCGTCCGGCACACGGCGGAAGAACATATCGAAATACGCGCGGCGGTTGGCCATCCCTTTTTCAAAGTAGCCATGCGCCATCGTGAACTCGTAAAAGTCGGTCAGCATCGTCAGATTTTTTTCGGTCATGCGGAATTACGCCCCTTTGCGCACCTCTGTGCCGTGCGCTTTTATTCATCCTCTGCATCTGTCTTGACACAGTGCATTTATAGATATAATAGTACGTTTTTTGGCAAAGTGCAAGCATTTATTTACAGCGGGTGATTCATGAAATGAATATTTATACATATTGCAAAATAATTATAAATTTTTCTTGCCAAACGTATGGATAGGGAGTATAATGAACAAGTCATGAAAACGACAATAACGGAGGTTTGGAGACATGGAAAAGAAATATAACAAGGTAGTTTTGGCCTACTCGGGCGGTTTGGATACATCGGTACTCATCCCGTGGCTCAAGGAGCACTATGGCTGCGAGGTCATCGCGGTATCCGGCAACGTCGGCCAGGGCACCGAGCTGGACGGCCTGGAGGAAAAGGCGCTCAAGACCGGCGCGTCCAAGCTGTATATCGAAGACCTGACAAAGGAATTTGTCGATGATTATATCATCCCGTCCATGAAAGCGGGCGCCACCTATGAGCAGTATCTGCTTGGCACCTCGTTTGCGCGGCCGATCATCGCCAAGCGCATCGTCGAGATCGCACTTAAGGAAGGCGCGGACGCCATCTGCCACGGCTGCACCGGCAAGGGCAACGACCAGGTGCGTTTCGAGCTGGCCATCCACGCATTTGCCCCGCAGATGGACATCATCGCCCCGTGGCGTTTCTGGGAGCTCAACTCCCGTGAGAAGGAGATCGCCTACGCAGAGGCGCACAATATTCCGCTTAAGATCAATAAGGAGACCAATTACTCCAAGGATAAGAACCTGTGGCACCTGAGCCACGAGGGCCTCGACCTTGAGCTGCCCTCCAACGAGGCGCCGATCAACCGTCCGGGCTTCCTCGAACTGGGCGTTTCCCCGGAAATGGCGCCGGACAAGCCGACATATGTCACGATCCACTTTGAAAAGGGCGTCCCGACCGCGGTCGACGGCGAGCAGATGGATTCGGTTGCGATCATCGAAAAGCTCAACAAGCTCGGCGGCGAGAACGGCATCGGCATCCTCGACATCGTCGAGAACCGCCTGGTCGGCATGAAGAGCCGCGGCGTTTATGAGACCCCGGGCGGCACCATCCTGTATGCTGCGCACCAGAAGCTCGAGGAGATCACCCTCGACAAGGAGACCGCGCACTACAAGCAGCAGGTCGCTCTCAAGTTCGGCGAGATCGTCTACAACGGCCAGTGGTACACCCCGCTGCGCAAGGCGCTTTCCGCGTTTGTCGATTCCACGCAGGAGACCGTCACCGGCGACGTCAAGCTCAAGCTCTACAAGGGCAACATCATCCCGGCGTCCGTCACCTCGCCGTTCAGCCTGTATTCCGAGGATATGGCGACCTTCAACGAGGACGACTGCTACGATCAGGCGGATTCCGCGGGCTTTATCAACCTGTTCGGCCTGCCGCTCAAGGTGCGTGCGCTGAACGATCAGATGTTGTTTGAAAAGACCGGCAAGCACTTCCCGTCGGTCGAGTAAGTCCAGGAAGTGCAAAAAACGGAAACAGAAAATGCAATCCGCGCGGTGCGCGCCCGTCCTGTGGACGTGGCGCGCCCTGCCGTGTTATTTCCGGTTTCCGACAGCTTCCGTTTGAAATTAAAGTGAGGATTTAAACTATGGCAAAGTTATGGGCAGGGCGTTTCCAGAAGGAAACCGACCTGGTGGTAAACGATTTCAACTCGTCCATCCTGTTTGACTGCCGTTTATATAAGGAAGATATCACCGGCTCGATCGCGCACGCGACCATGCTGGGCAAGCAGGGCATCATCGAAGAGCACGAGGCGGAAAAGATCGTCCAGGGCCTGAAGGATATTCTGAAAGACATCGAAGACGGCAAGGTGGAGTTCTCGCTCGACTACGAGGACATCCACATGAACATCGAGCAGCTGCTGACCGAGCGCATCGGCGACACGGGCAAGCGTCTGCACACCGGCCGCTCGCGCAACGATCAGGTTGCGCTCGATATGCGCATGTATGTGAAAAAGGAGATCAAGGAGATCATCTCTATGATCTGCACATTCATGAAGGCGCTGATCAAAAAGAGCCGCGAAAACCTGGATACGGTTATGCCGGGCTACACCCATCTGCAGCGTGCGCAGCCGACCACGTTTGCCCACTATATGATGGCATACGCCAATATGCTCAAACGCGACATCACCCGCCTGCAGGACTGCTACGAGCGCATGGATGAAATGCCGCTCGGCTCGGGCGCGCTGGCTTCGACCACCTACCCGATCGACCGTGAGTTTGTCCGCCAGCAACTGGGCTTTGCCCGCCTGACCGATAACTCGCTCGACGGCGTATCCGACCGCGACTACTGCGTTGAGCTGCTTTCCGCGCTGTCCATCCTGATGATGCATCTGTCCCGCTTGTCCGAGGAGATCATCTCCTGGTGCTCGTGGGAGTTCAAGTTCGTCGAGCTGGACGACGCATACTCGACCGGCTCGTCCATCATGCCGCAGAAAAAGAACCCGGACGTATGCGAACTCATCCGCGGCAAGACCGGCCGCGTCTACGGCGCACTGACCACCATGCTGACCGTGCTCAAGGGCCTGCCGCTGGCTTATAACAAGGATATGCAGGAGGATAAGGAGGCCGTGTTCGGCGCGATCGACACGGTCAAGCAGTGCCTGGAGGTATTCACCCCGATGTTCTCGACCATGACCCTGCGCAAGGACAATATGCGCAAGGCTGCGTCCACCGGCTTTATCAACGCGACCGACTGCGCGGATTACCTGACCAAGAAGGGCATGCCGTTCCGCGATGCTTATAAGACGGTCGGCCGCCTGGTCAACCAGTGCATCAAGGCGGACGAGACGCTCGAGACCATGACCATGCGCGACTTTGCCGCGATCTCGAACAAGTTTGGCGACGATGTTTACGACGCGCTCGACCTGCGCACCTGCGTGGCAGAGCGCAAGGTGATCGGCGGTCCCGCGCCGCAGGAGGTCACCCGTCAGATCGATAAGATCGAGAAATTCATCGCGGACGTCGAGGACGACGCGCAATAAAAGAGGGATGACCGGATGAAACCAAAGGTTTATATCGACGGCAAGGAGGGCACGACCGGCCTGCAGATCTATGAGCGTCTGGGCGGCCGGGACGACCTGGAGCTGCTGCTGATCGACGAGGACAAGCGCAAGGACGTTGACGAGCGCCGCAAGTTCTTGAACGCGGCGGACATTGTGTTCCTGTGCCTGCCGGATGCCGCGGCAAAGCAGGCGGTCAGCCTGATCGAAAACGAAAATACCCGCGTGATCGACGCCTCGACCGCGCACCGCACCGACCCGGATTGGGATTACGGCTTTCCCGAGCTGTCCCGCGCGCACCGCGCAGCGATCCGGGATTCTAGGCGGGTTGCCAACCCGGGGTGCCACGCGAGCGGGTTTATCTCGTCCGTGTACCCGCTGGTAGCGCACGAAGTGGTGGATGCGGATTTTGCGTTCACCTGCGCTTCGCTGACCGGCTACTCGGGCGGCGGCAAAAAGATGATTGCGGAATATGAGGACGCGGACCGCGATCCGCGGCATGACTCCGAGCGCATCTATGGCCTCAATCTGCACCACAAGCATCTGCCGGAGATGGCCTATATCTGCGGGCTGACGCAGCCGCCTGTATTTGTGCCGATTGTAGGCGATTTTTACAAGGGCATGGCGACGACCGTCATGCTGCCGGGCGTGGATGCGCACCGCGTGCACGAAACGCTCGCAAAGCATTACGAGGGGCAGCAGCTGGTCGCGGTTGCGCCGTTCGGCGGCGAGGAGCCTGTGATTTACGCCAACACGCTCGCCGGGCACGACAGCCTGCGGCTGATCGTGTGCGGCCACGAGGAGCAGGCGATTGTCACCGCGCTGTTTGACAACCTCGGCAAGGGCGCATCGGGCGCCGCTGTGCAGAATATGAATATCATGCTCGGCCTGGAGGAAACCACCGGGCTGACGCTCTGACCAATACAAGCGGGAAGGGGGCATCCCTTTCCGGACGATAGGGGAGGAACCTATGAAGATCATCGACGGCGGCGTGTGCGCCGCACAGGGATTCACCGCGGGCAGCATCCGCAGCGGCATCAAGGACAGCCGCGCGAATGACGATACCGCCATTATTTTCAGCGCGTGCGAGTGCACCGCTGCGGCGACCTACACCATGAACCGCGTCAAGGCCGCCCCGCTCTATGTCACGATGGAGCATCTGGAAAACGGCGTGGCGCGCGCGATTGTCGCCAACGCCGGCAACGCAAACGCCTGCGCGCCGGACGGCATGGAAAACGCCCGCCGCATGGCAAAGGCGGCGGCAAAAGTGCTCGGCGTGGAGGAGGATGATGTGGTCGTCGCCTCGACCGGCGTCATCGGCCAGCGCCTGCCGGTCGAGTGCATCGAGCAGCACCTGCCCGAGATCAAACTCGCTTCGGATGGGTCGGAAAAGGCCAATCGCGCCATTATGACAACCGACACCCGGACCAAGACCGCAGCGGTCGAGTTCACTATCGGCGGCAAGGTCTGCCGCATCGGCGGCATCTGCAAGGGCAGCGGCATGATCCACCCGAATATGGGCACCATGCTGTCTTTCCTGACGACCGACTGCGCGATTACCCACGAGATGCTCGCGGAAGCGCTGCAGGAAAACGTCCGCAAGACCTATAACCGCGTTACAGTCGACGGCGATACGTCGACCAACGATATGTGCGTCGTGCTTGCCAACGGTATGGCGGGCAACGACCTGATCGAATGGCAGGATGAGGAATATCAGGCGTTCTGCAAGGCGCTGAATGAGGTCAACACCCGTCTGGCGCGCCAGATTGCGGCGGACGGCGAGGGCGCGACCAAGCTGGTCACCTGCACGGTGCGCGGCTCGCGCTCGGAAGAAGCGGCCGAGCGTCTGGCCAAGGCGGTCGTCGGTTCCAATCTGGTCAAGGCAGCCATGTTCGGCGCGGACGCGAACTGGGGCCGTGTGCTCTGTGCGATGGGCTACTCCAAAGCGCCCTTCCGCCCGGAGTATGTCACCGTTGCCTTTTCCTCCGCTGCCGGCAGTGTGACCGTTTGCGAAAAGGGTGCGGCCCTCGACTTTGACGAGGACCTTGCCAAAAAGGTGCTCAGCGAAAGCGAGGTCACCATTGACGTCAACGTCAACGAGGGTGAGGACTGCGCAACTGCCTGGGGCTGCGACCTGACGTATGATTATGTAAAGATCAACGGCGATTACCGCACCTGAACTGCGGCTGCGCCAGCCATCCTGCGTGTTTCGGCCTCCTTTGCGTACCTCGGTACGCGGCGGTCGGCCGCGCCTCGACTGGCAGACGCAGCCTTGTTCAGGAAAGCTGAACGGACGGTTTCATTTCACATAAAAAGGACGAATGGTATGGATACACAACTGGATGCAGCGCTGAAAGCCAAAATTCTGGTGGAAGCCCTGCCGTTTATACAGAAATATTACGGACAGACCGTCGTTGTCAAGTACGGCGGCAACGCCATGATCAACGAGGAGCTCAAGGATGCGGTTATTCACGACCTTGTGCTGCTCAACCTGGTCGGTGTCAAAGTCGTTGTGGTGCACGGCGGCGGCCCGGAGATCACCGAGATGCTCAAAAAAATCGGCAAGGAGTCCAAGTTTGTCAACGGCCTGCGCTATACCGACCGCGAGACCATGGATATTGTGCAGATGGTGCTGTGCGGCAAGGTCAACAAGGATCTGGTCACCCTGCTGGAAAAGGCGGGCGGCCGCGGTATCGGCCTGGGCGGCATGGACGGCGGTATGTTCCAGGCCAAACGCATGACTGACCGCACGGGTACAGACTACGGCTATGTGGGCGACATTGTAGATGTCAATCCCGCGCCGGTGATCGACGTACTGGAAAAAGGGTATATCCCGGTTGTCTCGACGGTTGCGCAGGGCGTGGACGACGAGACCAATTACAACATCAATGCGGACACCGCGGCGTGCAAGCTCGCGGTTGCGCTCAAAGCAAAAAAGCTGATCCTGCTGACCGACGTGCGCGGCCTGATGCTCGATCCGGATGACGAATCTACCCTGCTGACCAACCTCAAGGTTTCCGAGGTGCCCCGGCTCATGCGCGACGGCGTAATCAAGGGCGGTATGATCCCCAAGGTGGACTGCTGTGTCGAAGCGGTGCGCAAGGGCGTGGATCAGGCAAATATCCAGGACGGCCGCGTCAAGCACTCGATCCTGATCGAGCTGCTCTCCAAGGTTGGCGTCGGCACGATGTTCCAGTGAGAAAGAAGCGAAGAAAATGACCTATCAAGAACTCAAGGCCGAGGAAAACAAATATGTAATGAACACCTACGGCCGTTTTCCGATTGCGCTCGACCACGGCGAGGGCGCAACCGTATGGGACGTGGAAGGCAAAAAGTATATCGACTTGGCCTCGGGCATCGGCGTCAACTGCATGGGCTACAACAATCCCAAAATCATTGACGCGATCACCAATCAGGCGCACAAACTGATGCACGTCTCCAACCTGTTTACGACCGAACCCATGGTGCAGGTCGCAAAAAAACTGGTCGAAAAGACCCACTTAAATGGCAAGGTGTTCTTTGCCAACTCGGGCGCGGAGGCGAACGAGGGCGCGATCAAGCTCGCGCGCAAATATTCCTATGATAAATACGGCGAAGGCCGCTACAAGATCGTCACGCTGATTAACTCGTTCCATGGACGCACGGTGACCACGCTCAAAGCCACCGGCCAGGAGCGCTTCCACAACTACTTTTTCCCCTTTACCGAGGGCTTTGATTACGCCACAGCAAACGACTTTAACTCGGTGCGCCGTAAGGCGGACGAGATGACCTGCGCGATCATGATGGAGCTCATTCAGGGCGAGGGCGGCGTGCTGCCGCTTGAGCACGAGTTCGTAAAGCAGGTCGAGGCATACTGCCGCGAAAAGGACATCCTGCTCATCATCGACGAGGTGCAGACCGGCATCGGCCGCACCGGCAGCCTGTTCTGCTTCCAGCAGTACGGCATCCGGCCGGATGTTGTCACCATGGCCAAGGGGCTGGGCGGCGGCGTGCCGATCGGCGCGGTGCTCGCCGCAGAAAACTGCGCGAATGTGCTCACACCCGGCACGCACGCAACCACCTTCGGCGGCACGCCGCTCGTGTGCGCGTCAGCCAATGCAGTGCTTGACACAGTAGGGGAACCTGCTTTCCTTGAGGACGTCAAGAAAAAGGGCGAATACCTGAAAAACGGCATCCTGTCCCTTGGTTCGCCGAACATCCTCGGCGTGCGCGGTCTGGGGCTCATGCTCGGCATTATCGTGGAGGACGGCAAGCATGCCGCCTATGCAACTAAGCTGATAGAAAAAGGCGTGCTCGCGCTGACGGCGGGCAAGAACGCCGTCCGTCTGCTGCCGCCGCTGACCATTTCCAAGGAGGAGATGGACGAGGCGCTGACCATTATGAAAGAGGTGTTTTAAGTGAAGCATTTACTCAAGCTGCTCGACTGCTCGACCGAGGAGATCATCAGCCTGCTCGACCTGGCCGACCAGCTCAAATATGAAAAGAAGCACAATATCTCGCACCGCCATCTGGAGGGCAAGAGTCTGGGCATGATTTTCCAGAAGTCCTCCACCCGCACCCGCGTGTCGTTCGAGACCGGTATGTACCAGCTCGGCGGCCAGGCGCTGTTCCTGTCCAACCGCGACCTGCAGATCGGCCGCGGCGAGCCTGTGCAGGACACTGCGCGCGTGCTGTCCCGCTATCTGGACGGCATCATGATCCGCACCTATGCGCAGAAAGAGGTTGAGGACCTCGCGGAATATGGCTCGGTGCCGGTCATCAATGGCCTGACTGACTTCTGCCATCCCTGCCAGGTGCTGGCCGACCTGATGACCATTCGCGAGAAGTTCGCCGTACTCGAGGGTATCAAGATGTGCTATATCGGCGACGGCAACAATATGGCAAACTCACTGATCGTCGGCGGCCTCAAGACTGGCATGAAGGTCTCGATTGCTACGCCCGAGGGCTACCGCCCGCACGAGAAGGTGCTGGCATTTGCCGAGCCCAACTCGAACTTCTTCCTGACCGATGACCCGATGAAGGCCGCGGAGAACGCGGACGTTGTCATCACGGATACCTGGGCTTCCATGGGTATGGAGGCTGAGAAGGAAGTCCGCATGCAGGCGTTCAAGGGCTATCAGGTCAACGACGAGCTGCTTGCTGCGGCCAAGCCCGGCTGCATGGTGCAGCATTGCCTGCCCGCTTACCGTGAACAGGAGATCACGACCAAGGTGTTTGAAGCGCACGCGGACGAGATCTTCGAGGAAGCGGAAAACCGTCTGCACGCCCAGAAGGCCGTTATGGTCACGCTGATGGGCAAGCAGGACTGAGCAAAACGCACCGGAGGCGGAGGACGGCAATGGAGCGATTTTCGAAAGTCTACACCCAGGGCGTGATCGACGTTATGGAGATCTGGGTCGACCGGGAGACCGGCGTGCAGTATCTGTTTCACAAGGACGGCAACGCCGCCGGCCTCACCCCGTTGCTCGATCAGCAGGGGAAGCCGGTTGTGAAATCGTGAATATTCTTTCATAATCAAAAGGCAGTCATCCAGACAAAGGATGACTGCCTTTTTGCTGTGCTCAGCGGTTCTGTGGCATCTGCCACGCAAAGTGGTCGCAGTGCAGCAGGTGCTCGGCTTTTTCCGAGCAGGGTTCGCCCAGATCCTCGCGGTACAGCGCCTGTACCGCCGGATTTTCGTGCGAATAGCGGAGGGAAGCGTGCCGGTCGAGGTCATACAGCACCTCGCCGCGTGTTTCGGCCTTTTCACGGTCGCTGCCATCCACCGGCTGGCCGCCGCCGCCCGCGCAGCCGCCCGGGCAGGCCATGATCTCGACAAACTCGTATTTCACCTCGCCGCGCCGGATCGCTTTGATCAGCCGCCGCGCATTGGACAGGCCGCTGGTAACTGCACAGTGCAGCGTTGTCCCGGCGAGATCGAACGAGGCCTCGCGCCAGCCGTGGATGTTGCCATCGCTGCGCACCGCGCGGAACGCATCCGCGGGCGGATTTTCGCCGGTGGCAAGGAAATAGGCCGAGCGCAGAGCGGCCTCCATCACGCCGCCGGTCGCACCAAAGATCACGCCCGCGCCCGTGCCGTCGCCCAGCGGAGAGTCGAATGGTGACTCCTCGAGGTGCGGCACGTCGATGTGCTCGGCGCGCGCCATACGCGCAAACTCGCGCGTGGTGAGCACCAGATCAACGTCGTTGCCCGCGTCCGGGAGAGATTGCATACCGGGCAGCTCGCATTCGGCTTTTTTCGCCACACACGGCATGATGGAAATACTGAAAATATCCTTGGGTTCCAGCCCGAGCCGTTTTGCCAGCCAGGTTTTGGCCACCGCACCAAACATCTGCTGCGGAGATTTTGCAGTGGACAGGCGGCCGGTCAGGTCGGGGTACTGGGATTTGAGGAAGCGCACCCAGCCCGGACAGCAGGAGGTAAACATCGGCAGGCTGGCAAGGTCGCCCGCCTGCAAACGGTGCAGCAGTTCGGTGCCCTCCTCCATAATGGTCAAGTCGGCGGAGAACGTGGTGTCATACACATAGTCGGCGCCCATCTGGCGCAGGGCGGTCACAAGCTGGCCCACGGTCGCCGCGCCGCTGTCCATGCCGAAGGTTTCGCCCCAGGCGGTGCGCACAGCAGGTGCGATCTGCACGATCGTCACCTTGCCGGGGTCTGCAAGCGCGGAGAAGGCCTTGGCGGTGTCGTCGCGCTCGCGCAGCGCGCCGGTCGGACAGTGGGTGATGCACTGGCCGCACAGCGAGCAGTCAGCCTCCTTGATAAACCGGTTGCCGGATACGTCGATCGTGGTGCGCGAGCCGGAACCGCTCACGTCCCACACCGAAAGCGACTGCATTTTGTCGCACACCTGCACGCAGCGCATACATTTGATGCACTTGTTCACGTCGCGGTAGAGCGGGAAGGTGGTTGTCCAGACCGCTTTTTTACCGTGTGCAAGGTCGGACGGGTAGGGGATGCGCAGCACGCCCAGATCGTTTGCCACTTTTTGCAGCTGGCAGGTACCCGAGCGCACGCAGGTGGCGCACATATTGTCATGCTGGGACAGGATCAGCTCAACATTGGTCCGGCGCGCCTCGCGCACGCGCGGGGAGTTGGTGTGAATCACCATACCTTCGACTACTACATTGTTGCAGGAGGGAACCAGCTTGCCCTCGCCCTCAATCTCGACGCAGCACACGCGGCAGGCGGAAATCTCGTTGAGGTCTTTGAGATAGCACAGGTTGGGGATTTCAATGCCGGCGGAAGCGGCCGCGTCTAGGATGGTGGTGCCTTCCGGCACAGCGACCGGCACCCCATTGATCGTTACGTTTACCATTTGGAAGACCGCCCTCCTTTGAAGATGCCATAGCCGAAGTGGTCGCACCGCAGGCAGCGGGAAGTTTCCTGATGTGCTTCCTCCTCGGTCATGCCGCATTTGACCAGCTCAAAATTGTCAAGACATTCGTCCACCGGGCGGTTGCGCAGTTCGACGCGGCCGCAGGCCGGGGAGTTGGTCAGGTGCGGGGCAGGAATGTCGACATCGGATTCGATCATGTGATGGAAACCGAGGTGGGTGTCGATATTGGCGGCTGCGACCTTGCCGGCCGCGACCGCACGGATGACGGTTGCGGGTCCGGTGACCGCGTCGCCGCCGGCGAACACATGCGGGGTGTTGGGCACAAAAGCATCCGATTCCGCCTGGATTTTGCCGCGCACGACCGGTGTCAGTTGCTCGAACGGCTGGGAGTCGATCGATTGGCCGATTGCGACAATGACAATGTCGCACGGGATGCGGCGCAGCGGCGAGGCTGCGTCGCGCGGGCGCGGGCGGCCGTCCGGGCCATAGTCCCCGATGATCTGCGGGCGCGTCCACATGGCGGTTACACGGCCGTTCTCGTCCGCTTCGATATGGTCGGGCGCCTGAAGCGACAGGATCTCGCAGCCCTCGCCCTGGGCGTCAGCAATTTCCTCGATCAGCGCGGTCATATCCTCGATGCGGCGGCGGTAGGCACAGGCGACCGACTGCGCGCCCAGGCGGATCGAGGTGCGCGCGGCATCCATGGCTACGTTTCCGCCGCCAATCACACACACGCGCTTGCCGCGGAAGTCGGGGCGATGGCCTTCGCCGATGTCACGCAGCAGCTGCACGGCCGAGTAGACGCCGTCGCTGTCCTCGCCGTCAATGCCGATTTTTTTGTCATTGTGTGCGCCGATGGCGATGTAGACCGCGTCAAAACGGTTCTCAAAATCGGCAAATGGGATATCCTTGCCGATCGCCACGCCGGTATGCACCTCGATGCCGGTGGACAGGATAAAATCGATATCCGCATCCAGCTTTTCGGGCGGCAGGCGGTAATCCGGAATGCCGTAGCGCAGCATACCGCCGAGCTGGGGGCGCTGGTCAAACACAACGACCTTGTGCCCCATGAGCGACAAAAAGTAGGCCGCCGACAGGCCGCAGGGCCCGCCGCCGATCACGCCGATGGTCTTGCCGGTCGGCGCAGCGCAGGAGGGTGCGGTCCAGTCGGTCGCATGATCGCACACAAAGCGCTTGATGCCGCAGATGTTGACCGCGTCGTCTACCATGCGGCGGCGGCAGCGCGCTTCACAGGGGTGCTCGCATACATAGCCGCATACGGTGGGGAAGGGGTTGTCCTTGCGGATCAGACGGACGGCATCGTTGTAGCGGCCGGCGCGCGCCAGCGCAATATAGCCCGGAATATCCACCCCGGCGGGGCAGAGCGCCACACAGGGCACGGGCTGGTTGAGGCCGAACAGACAGCGGCCATGCGTGACGTGTGAGATGTAATCGTCGCGGAAACCCTGCACACCTTGCAGCACCATACGGGCGGCCTCATAGCCGATCGCACAATCTGCGGTATCCTGGATGACACGCGCGGTTTTTTCAATCAGGTCGATGGTTTCGGGCGTAGCGGTCGAATCCAGCACAGCCTCGAGCAGGTGGGTCAGCTGCCCCAGACCGATACGGCAGGGGACGCATTTTCCGCAGGTCTGCGCGTGGCACAGACGCAAAAAAGATAAAGCCATATCGACCGGACACAGGCCCGGCGGACTGGCGCTGATACGGTGTTCAACGTCGCGGTACAGGCTCTCAACAACCTTTTGCGCCCGCCCCGGCGTTTCGATGGACAGTCGGCTCAAGAGGAGTCCTCCTTTGACAATGTGATACGTTCATCATAATATAAATTAGGCAAAAGGTCAATTATCTTCCTTGTAAAATCTTTTGTTTCGATTATATTGCACAAAAATGGTAAGATTTCATCCGCCTGCCGGAGACAGTTCTCCGCGCAGCAGACAGAAAAACACCGTTTGCTGCTTCTGCAGCAAACGGTGTTTTTGTGATCGACAGAGAACCGTTATAAAAACTTAATATGCGGGATATCGTTTATCCGGAACAGAGCACCTGCTTATCCCGCGTGCGGCAGGCGGCTGCGACTTCCTCGGGCAGCGCGTCATCTGACACGATGCCGTCGATGTCATCCAGTGCAGCAAAGGTAAACGCGCTTTTCAGACCGACCTTGCCCGCATCCATCAGCACATAGCTGCGCTCGGACTGCGCGATAACCGCGCGCTTGAGCTGGGCTTCCTCCTCCATGCCGCAGGAGAAGCCGCTCTTTTCCGAAAAGCTTGTCGTGCCGATGAACGCAAGGTCAAAATTCACCTGACTGATAAACTGCACCGGATGCACGCCGCACAGGCTTTGGCTGTACCGGTTGACAAATCCGCCGGGCAGGAACACCCGGGCCTGGGTCAGCCGCAGCAGTTCGGATACACAGGACAGGCTGCTGGTAAAGATCTGATAGCGCTCATCCGGGATCAGGCGGGCGAGTGCGGTTGTCGTGCTGCCGGAATCCAGATAAATGGTCATGTCCGGCCGCAGCAGGGTGAGCGCGCGGCGCGCGATCTGCGCCTTTTCCGGCGCGGCGCGCAGGCTGCGGCGGGGCAGAAAGTCGTCTGTTCCGACGACGACCTCGACCGATTTGGCGCCGCCGTGCACGCGGACCAGACGGCGCTCCTCGTCGAGCGCCTTAAGGTCGGTGCGCAGCGTCATTTCGGATACCTCCGGGAACGCCGCCTTGAGCTGGGAAAAGCTGACCGTTCCCAGCCGGTTGACAAATTCTACAATTTTCTGACGGCGTTCCTGCATGAAGGTATTCTTCCTCTCTCTTCTTTTTGGGGTCAGTTCTGCACCCAGTTGGCGAGCAGGTATTCCTCGGCCTCCGGGCACCACAGGCCGTTGTGCGCGTCCACGATGTCGGCCAGCGCGCTAAAGCGCGCGTCCTCCGCACCCTTGGCGCGGAAATCCTCGATCGCGGTCAGCGGCATGGTGATATGAGTGTAGATCAGCTTTTTGCCGCCCGGGATCTTGGGCAGGTTGAGTGTGGTTTCGGCTGCTGCGTCCAAACCGCCGATGTGGGTGACCATGACCGACGGATCGATGCGGCCCGCAGCGGTCAGCTCGAGCGACTCGATCATATCCGCGGTGTTGCCGCCGGTTGTGCCGATGACATGGGTGGAGTTGTAGTGCACATCGTAGAAATTCAGCTTGGCCGAGAATTTCGGGTCGGTCGGGCCGGCGAAGAAGTTCAGGCAGCCGTCGCGGCCGAGGATATCGCTCGACAGCTCGACAACCTGTGCCACCGGCGCGTAGCAGAACACATCGTCAAAGCCGGTGCCGCCGGTGAGCGCGCGCAGCTCAGCTGCCGCGTCCTCCATGCCTGCAGTGTTGACAAAGTGCAGCTCAATGCCGTCCTTTGCCGCTTCTTCCACCGGGAACAGCTGCTCGGCGCGCGCCAGACGCTCGGCGTTGATATCGGTCACAACGACCAGCGAGGGACGCACGTCGCGGTGCAGCGCGTAGGTCAGCGCGCCCAGGCCCATCGGGCCGGCCGCGGCCAGCAGTGCGAGCTTGCCGCCCTTGCGGATACCCATCTCGTGCTCATACACGCCCATGCGGGTGTGGAAGCAGGCGTTGAACGCGCCGATGCTGCAGCTCATCGGCTCAGCGAGCGAAGCCTCGTAGTACGCCTTGCCCTTGTACTCGAGCAGGCAGCCCAGCTCCATCACCTCGGCGGGAATGACGCAGTAGGTCGTGTCGCCGCCAAAGAACTCGTAGGAATAGCCAGGGGACCACATGGTGCCCTTGTAGTTGAGCGCGGGCTGCAGGGTGAACTTCATGCCGGGCTTGAATTTGTCCGCATGCTTGGCGCCAACCTTGACAATGTCGCCCGCAAACTCATGGCCCATGATGGCCGGATGCTCAGCGACATCCTCGTGGACGCGCTTATGCTTGACACCCAGGATAGCGCACTTATAGGTGGACATACAGATACTGTCGGATACCACCTTGACCAAAATTTCGTCGTCCTTGATCTCAGGCAGCTCAAACTCCTCCAGACGGAGGTCGTTGGCGGCGTGCAGACGGACTGCTTTTGCTTTCATAGTAAAAATCTCCTTTGTTCTCACACAGTGCGATAGGCGGCCGGGAAAACAGCCGCTTCAGATCGAATGAAATACCACGCGCGGCAGCAGCTCATCCACTGCGCTGCGCTCTGCGGCCTGCGAGCCGCTGCACATGACGTTGGCCGCGCTCGTTGCAACGGCCAGGCGGACGGTATCCTCGTCGCTCATGCCCTGCTCGGCGGCATATGCCAGCGCAGCGACCATGCTGTCGCCCGCGCCCACCGTGCTGCCAACCGGCACCTTGAGCCCTTCGGCGCGGAACGCGCGGTCCGCGCTGACAAACAGCGCGCCGTCTCCGCCCATGGAGACGACCACGCGCTCCACGCCTTGCGCGATCATCTCGCGCGCCGCGGCGAGCAGGTCGTCCGCGGTTTCGAGCGTGCGCCCGGTCAGGCGGGACAGCTCGTGATTGTTGGGCTTGGCAAGATAGGGCTTGGCCGCAAGGCCGTGCGCCAGCGGCTCGCCGTCCGCATCCAGAAAGACGCGCGCGCCCGCTTCGCGGCAGGCGGCGGTCCACACGCCGTAAGTATCCGCCGGTGCGCCCTTAGGCAGGCTGCCCGAGAGCACCACGATGTCGCCGGGCTGTATCGCAGCGGTGACTGCATGCAGCATACCGTCCAGCGTGTCCTGCGTGACAGTCAGGCCGGGTTCATTGAGGTCGGTGTTGGTGTGTCGTGCAGGGTCGATGACCTTGAGGTTGGTGCGGGTCTCGCCCTCGACAAAGGTGAAATTGCAGGCAATGCCGAGCGCATCCATCGCGTCCGCGATGCGGCGGCCGGTTGCGCCGCCCAGCACGCCGACTGCGGTGCTCTTGCCGCCCAGCTTGGCGATCACCTTGGAGACGTTCAGTCCCTTGCCGCCCGGGTCGGTGCGGATGGTGGTGATGCGGTTGACCGCATCCAGGGAAAAGTCCGGGATCTCCACGGTTTTATCCAGTGCGGGGTTGAGTGTTACTGTGATGATCACATCATTACCTCCTGCCGGTGCGGCGTACTCCGCCCACCGCCGATATTCAAAACGAAAGCCTATAATTATGATAGAAACAATAATTTTTGTTTTCAACTGTTGAAACAACAATTTTGAAGCAAGTTTTTTATTCAGAATACACAAACCCCACCCGGGAGGTACCCGCGGGTGGGGTTTGTGTGGTATTGGTATGGGATAGCAGAACGGCGCTGCCTCACCTGCCGGTCAGCTCCTGGCTGAAGCGCAGGCTGAAGTCGTTTTCCAGCAGGCGCACGGCGCGCTCACGTTCGCCCGCGCGCAGTGCCTCGATGAGCGCGGGCCGGTCGATCAGGATGGCGCTGACCTCCTGCATCACGCGCTGCCAGACCGCCTCAGGGCCGTCCGGCGCGAGCATCACCACTGCGCCCGCTATTTCGCGTCCATTTTCCTCGATCGGATGCGGCAGGCGCAAATAACCCAGGCGGCAGCCGCTGACCGCACCTGTTTTGCAGTGCAGCAGATGCGCGCGCAGGGGCGGGATATAGGTATCGCCCAGCGCTTCACGACGCATGAGCGCATCTTCGATCTCGTGCGTCTGCTGCGGGCCGCGCGCAAACAGCCGGGCAGCCGCCCGCACCAGAGCCCGGTGGCTCTCCGGCAGGGGAACGTCCATGATCGCGACCGTATCCAGCAGCTCGACGATGCAGGCGCTCAGCGCGTCCGCATAGCGCAGATCGGCCGCGGGCGGGGCAGCCTGCGCGCCCGCAGGCGCATCGCCCTGTCCGTGGAAGCGGTCGATCGCGCTTTGCAGCTGGATGCGGTCTTTTTCCTGCAAAACCGCCCCGACGATCACATGCGGAAAGTCTACATGCAGCGGCACGGTCGAGATGATCAGGCCGATGCCCTCATCGCGCAGCGCCGCGGTGTCCAGCCCGCGCAGCGGGCACATGCGTTCGACCGCGATGTCCGGAAATTCACGGTCGAGCTGGCTGGTCAGAAAGCGGCTGGTCGCCATACCCATCGGGCAGACCACCACCGCGCGCAGGCGGCGGCGCGTCTGTTCGCACTTTTCCAGCACCGCGCCGAAGTGCATGGCGAGAAAGCCGGCTTCTTCATCCGGGATGGGCGGCAGTCGGAGTGTGTGTGCCGCCTGGTCGCACACGCGGCGCACCGCAGCCCACAAATCAGCATACTGGGTGCGCACAGGCTCAAGCTGCGGGTTGTCGATGCGCTCGCCGCGCGCCATGCGCAGCAGCATGGAGCGCAGGTGCGCGCACAGGTCGGTGCGGAAGGTGGAAAAACCGGTCAGTTCCACACCGGTCTCGCGCTCCATGCCGCGGATGAGCAGGGCGGCAAGCTGGCTGACGCGCAGTTCCTCGGGGTCGTCCCAGTTCTGTTCGCCCGAGGCGGCCAGCAGATAATGCTCAAGATAGACCGCCTCGTCCGCCGGCAGGCGGACGCCGAGCGCGCCCTCAAGCGAGACGAGCAGGGCGGCCGCGTCCCGCCCGGTGGCGGCGCGCGGCCCTGCCGCCGACAGGCGTCCGCGGCGCACCTGACCGGCCAGCAGTGTCAAATGCAGCACGAGCGAAAGGAAAGCGCTGTCGCTGAACACAAAGCGGCCGCTGCGTTCAAAACCCTGCAGCACGCGGGCAACCGCCTGCATATCCTTGCGGTCGAGCAGCTCGAGTGTGCTGCCGGACTGCGGCTCGCGCAAAAACTGTTCCCAGTCCATCTGGGTCAGCTGCGGCCGCAGGCGCACGCCCATGGCGCGCCGCAGATTTTCCGGCGTGCCTTCCAGCCATACGCCGACGCCTGCGCGCCGCACAACCGTCACCCCACGGGCGAGCAGCCATGCGCTGGCGGCGTTCAGGTCGGATGCGAGCGTGTGCTCGGAGATGCCGAGCTTTTCCGCCAGCCAGCCGGTCTTGACCGGCTCGCCTGCGGCAAACAGCAGGGTGAGCAGCCGGTCGATGCTCTCGCCGAGCGCCGCCGCGGTAAACCACACGGGCGGCAGATCGGCCAGCTTGCGGATCAGCCGCCGCCCGTTGTCGGTCAGTATAGGCAAATGGTTTTGCTGCGCCACGCACGTTCCTCCTTTCCGCCTGTTTTCAATAATACCCCAGAATAGTATATTCATTATAGCATAAGAAAGCGCAGAAAGATACACCGCTTCTCGGTCATTTTGACGGGACTGCGGAAACTTTGGCCCGCATCGATGGTGCCAAACCTGCACCTGAGGCGGGAAAGGGGGACTCACATTTGGACAAAGCTGCTAATTTGGTTCGCAGGAGTTCGGTCAAATCTCCCAAAAGCAGGGCGTTTGGCATCAGCGCGGGGGGACAACAGTGCCATAACTATCGCTTGCCCTGCCGCGCGGAAGCACATAAAATAGAGATACAAAACGAAAGCCACAGCGCTTGTGAAAGCCAGAATTGCAAGCCGCAACCCAAAAGAGAGAGTCGAGTAAAGAGAAAAAGGAGTGCACTTCGTATGAAGAATACGATTGCCAGGTTTGGCAAATTCCTCAGCGCTATGGTTATGCCGAATATCGGTGCCTTCATCGCATGGGGCTTTATCACCGCATTGTTCATCGACACCGGCTGGGTGCCGAATGCAGACCTTGCGTCCATTCAGCCGTTCATGCTCACCTTCCTGCTGCCCGTGCTGATCGCGGCGCAGGGCGGCAAGATGGTCGGCGGCGACCGCGGCCGTGTCATGGGCGCGATCGCGGTCATGGGCTGCATCGCGGGTGTCGGCGGCACGGACGGCCAGCCGATGCTGATGGGCGCGATGATTATGGGCCCGCTCGCAGGCTGGGTCATCAAAAAGTTCGACCAGGCCATGGAAGGCCGCATGCCTGCCGGTTTTGAAATGCTGATCAACAATTTCTCGGTCGGCATTTTCGGCATGATCCTGGCCATCATCGGCTACTACGCGATCGGCCCGATCATGAGCGCGATCCTGTCCATCCTGTCCGCAGGCGTTGCCTTCCTGGTCAACCATAGCCTGCTGCCGCTGGTCTCGGTGTTCCTCGAGCCGGCCAAGGTGCTGTTCCTCAACAACGCCATCAACCACGGCGTGTTTACCCCGATCGGTGCAGAGCAGGTCGCAGAAGCGGGCAAGTCGATCATGTATATGCTGGAGACCAACCCCGGCCCCGGCCTCGGCGTGCTGCTGGCGTACATGTTCTTCTCCAAGGACCGCACGACCAAGGGCTCGGCGCCCGGCGCAATCATCATCCACTTCTTCGGCGGCATCCATGAGATCTATTTCCCGTACATCCTGATGAACCCGGCTGTCATCATTGCCCCGATCGTCGGCAATGCGTGCGCCATCCTGTTCTTCTCCATCATGAACGCAGGTCTGAACGGCCCCGCGGCGCCCGGTTCGATCATCGCGTTTATCATGATGTCCCCGCGTGACAGCATTCTTGTCAGCATCATCGGCGTCGTGATCGCGGCGGCCGTGTCCTTTGTGATCGCCTCGCCCATTGTCAAAATGGCGGGCGCGAAAAACCTGGATGAGGCGCAAAGCAAGATGCAGCAGATGAAGGCCGAGGCCAAGGGCACAGCTGTTCCCGCTGCCGCATCCGCCCCGGTGACCGAGGGCGGCGCGGTCAAAAAGGTCATCTTCGCGTGCGACGCGGGTATGGGCTCGTCCGCCATGGGCGCAACCAAATTCCGCAACCGCATCAAGGCTGAGCGGCCTGATCTGATCGTCACCAACACGAGCGTGGACAACATTCCCGCGGATGCGGATGTGGTCGTGTGCCAGCAGGTGCTGGCGGACCGCGCCCGCGCCAGCGCGCCGCAGGCGCATCTGGTCGCGATTGGCAATTTCCTGGCCGATCCGGGTCTGGATGAGCTGTATCAGGCGCTGACCGCTGTTAAGCCTGCCGGCGCACCCCAAACAGAGGCCACGGCGCCTGCCGCAGCACCGGCGGAGAAAAAGCGCACCACCATCAACGCGGACTGTGTCAAGCTGGGCCTGCCTTCGGTCTCCAAGGAGGAAGCCATTCGCGCAGCCGGCCGCCTGCTGGTCGAGCAGGGCTGCGTGGATGAGGCGTACATCGACGCGATGCTCGAACGCGAAAAGTTGGTCACCACCTATATGGGCATGGGTATTGCCATTCCGCACGGCACGACCGAGCAGAAGGCGCGCGTCAAAAAGTCCGGCATTGTGATGCTGCAATACCCGGACGGCGTGGATTTCGGCGAGGAAAAGGCGCAGCTCGTGTTCGGCATTGCCGGTGTGGGCGACGAGCACCTCGACCTGCTGAGCAACATCTGCACTGCACTCGAGGATGAAGAGGTCCTGAACAAGCTCAAGACCACGAATGACGTGTCCTATGTGCTCCAGTGCCTGGAGTTCCACGATTGAGCAAAGCGCAATCAAACACACAGAACAAATGGCCCGGACGGCTTATGCCGTCCGGGCCATTTTGCATACAAGCGGGGATTACTGCTGCAGGTCACCTTCAAAGCGCGAGATTTTATCGACTTTGCCGATCACCGCGACAATGTCGCCCGCCTCAAAGCGGAACTGCGGGGAGAAATCCACCATGGTCTGGTGGTCGCGCTCGACTGCGATCACGTTGATGCCGTATTTGCGGCGCACGTCAGCCTCCTGCACGGTCGAGCCGACCAGAAAACCACCGACCTGAATGCGGCGGACCTCGACCTGATCGTCAAGCGAGATATAGTCGAGCAGGTTGCCCGAGATCATGCGCTTGCCGATACGCACCGCCATGTCGGACTCCGGATAGACGACGGTCGCACCCAGGTGCTTGAGGACTTCACCGTGTTCCCGGCTGTTGGCCTTGGAAATCACGTGCGGGATGCCCATTTTGATCACCATCATGGTGGTCAGCACGCTCACATCCACCTGCTCGCCAATGCAGATCGTGACAGTCTGGCAGTTGTGGATGCCGGTCTCGCGAAGCGACTCTTCCGTCAGTGTTTCAATGACAAAGGCAAAGTCAGTGTACTTGCGCACGGCCTTGACCTTGCTCTCATCCTTATCCACGGCAATGACCTCTTTGCCAGCCTCGGCAAGTGTCTGCACCAGCGCAGTGCCGAAACGGCCCAGACCGATCACGCCGAACGAAGTGGGGAAATGCTGTTTTTTCATAACGGTTACCTCATCCAATCATAATGGGTTCTTCTGTATAATGTGCGTTCGGGTCCGGACGGTTGATCCAGATTGAGAACAGCGTAAACGCGCCCAGTCTGCCGGTGTACATAGTCAGGATGATGACCAGCTTGCCCGCGACG
Organism: uncultured Agathobaculum sp.; assembly: GCF_944384765.1. Lineage (GTDB taxonomy): Bacteria > Bacillota > Clostridia > Oscillospirales > Butyricicoccaceae > Agathobaculum. The sequence goes on from NZ_CALWUM010000007.1 coordinate 31,873, forward strand.
CTGAGGTCGGGTGTGATGCCGGTTGACAGGCCGACTGTACCGAAGGCCGAAACCTCCTCAAACAGCAGCTGGATAAAATCATACTGCGGCTCAAGGATGCACAGCAGGAAGGTGCCGATGCACACGACCAAAACCGAGAGCAGTGCAATCACCGAGGACTTGCGCAGCACCTCGAGCGACAGCGTGCGGTGGAACGCGCCAGCCCGCCGCTTGGTGAACACTGTGCGAACCTCCTGCATCAGGGCGAAAAAGGTGGTGGTTTTGATGCCGCCGCCGGTCGAGCCGGGGGAGGCGCCGATGAACATCAGGATGATCAGCACAAACAGACCGGCGTTGGTGAACGAACCAATCGGGTAGGTGGAAAAGCCCGCCGTGCGCGCGGAGACGCTGTGGAAAAACGCGCCCAGCCAGCTGATATCCTCGGTTGCCTTGAGCAGCAGCGTGCCCAGCACAAGCAGCGCAGCAGAGGTGCTTAGCACGACCTTGGAGTGCAGCGTCAGCTTGCGGAATGAGCGGCAGCGCAGCATATCCAGAATGACCAGAAAGCCGATGCCGCCGAACAGAATCAGCCCGCAGGTGGTCAGGTTGAGCAGCACATCATTCTGATAGGGGATCAGGTTGCGCAGGCCGCCAAGGATGTCAAACCCCGAGTTGTTGAACGCCGCGATCGAGTGAAAAATGCTGATCCACAACGCTTTGAGCGGCGGATAGTCCTGCACGAATGAAATGAAGCTGAGCAGGGCGCCCGCGCCCTCGAAGCAGAGCGTCATCAGCAAAACGGCCCGCACCAGCCGGACCATGCCGCCAAAGCCGTCCACATTGAGTGCTTCCTTGACCAGTAGGCGGCTTTTGAAGCTGATGCGCCCACCGGCGGCGAGGATAAAACCCACACCGACCGAGGTGACGCCTAGGCCGCCAACCTGGATCAGGCCCGCAACCACAGCCTGGCCAAACATGGTGAAATGGTCGGCTGTGTCAATGGCAATTAAACCGGTGACGCAGACCGCGCTGGTCGAGGTGAACAGCGCGTCGATAAACGACACATGCGCATCCGGCCGGACGGAGATAGGCAGCAGCAGCAATCCCGCGCCAAGCAGGATCACCAAGGCAAAGCCCAGTGCAATCAATCGTCCGGGCGGCTGCCGCCGGATAAAGCTATCAAATTGTGACATGGTGTTTTGGGAAACCGGGCACTTAAGAGGGCGCCGGCTCCAACCTCCTTTGCATTCTTGCGCTGTGTGGCAGCGCCTGCGGGAGACGGAAAATCCGCCTCCCGCGATCCATGATATAACATAGCATCAATGTATGCAGCAGTCAATACGAACCGCACCAGTTGTTGCTAAAAATGTGTTAACAAATGCGATTGGCGGGTTAAAAAGGTGTGAATTTGATAAAAAATAGACAAATGTGTGTTTTTCAGGAATGCCCGCTGTTTTTCAGCTTATTTTAAGCCTCATGCGCTATAATAGAAAAAACAGACTGCCGGAAAGGAGCGGGCACAGTGAAAATTCTTGTCGTGGAGGATGAACAGCTGCTGGCCAATGCGCTGCGGCTGTTTCTGGAATCCAGGGGATTTACAGTGGATACCGTGTATGACGGGAAAAGCGCCGTGGAATACGCCGGGCTGGGTATCTATGACCTGGTGATTTTGGATATTATGCTGCCCGGGCTGGACGGGTATCAGGTCACGCGCCAGCTGCGTGCGGCGCGCAACGGCGTGCCCATTCTGATGCTGACCGCACGCTCGGACGTGGCCGACCGCATCGAAGGTCTGGACGCGGGCGCGGACTACTATCTGCCTAAACCCTTCGACACGCGCGAGCTGCTCGCGTGCGTCAATGCGCTGCTGCGCCGGCAGGGGGAGCAGGTGGAGGAGATTGCCTTTGGCAACACCGTGCTCGATCTGGCGGCCTGCACCCTGCAATGCGGAGAGCACATGGTGCGTCTGTCCGCGCGTGAGTTTGAGGTGATGCGGCTGCTGATGCAGACACAGGGGCGCAATCTGCCGAAGGAAACCCTGCTTGCCCGGGTGTGGGGCTATGATTCCAACGCCGTGGAAAACCATGTCGAAGTATATGTCGGCTTTTTACGCAAAAAGCTGCGCAGCATCGGCTCGGATATCCAGATCAAGGCGGTGCGGCGGTTGGGATATCATCTGGAGGTGGCAGAGCATGCTGAAACGGCTGCGGATTAAATTTGTGTGCATCAATATGACGATTGTAACGGTTATGCTGCTGGCGATCTTTGCGACCGTTCTGTATTTCACCCAGAAAAACCTGGAACGCGAGAGCATCGATATGATGCAGTCGGTTGCGCTCAATCCGGTGCAGCCCGGCGTGCCGGCGGCGACAGGCGCCGGGGTGCAGCTGCCTTATTTTTTGCTGGGACTGGGTCCGGGCGGTGAGCTGCTCACCACGGATGGGGGATACTTCGACCTGTCTGACCGCGCGCTGCTGCAAGAACTGGTTGCGGATTCGCGCGCGGCGGGCGGTGAGACCGGCGTGCTGCAGGAATACGGCCTGCGCTATTACCAGCTTTCCACGCCGGGCGGGCAATACATTGTCTTTGCCGATACCTCGAGCGAGCGCAGCACAATGAATCATCTGCTGCAAAACTGCCTGCTGATCGGCGCGGCGAGCTTTGTGATCTTTCTGGCGATCAGCCTGCTGCTCGCGCGCTGGGCGGTGCATCCGGTGGATACTGCGTGGCAGCAGCAGCGCCAGTTTGTGGCGGATGCCTCGCATGAGCTCAAAACCCCGCTCACCGTCATTCTAACCAATGCCGAGCTGCTGCGCGACGCGGCAGACGGCGCTGCGCGCGGCCAGCCGCTGGCGGACAATATCATCACCATGTCGCACCAGATGCGCGAGCTGATCGAGCGTCTGCTCGATCTGGCGCGCGTGGACAGCGGCATTCCGCGCGAGGCGGTCGCGCCGGTGGATCTCAGCCGTTTGGTGTCCGATGCGCTGCTGCCGTTTGAACCAGTCTATTTTGAAAAGGGGCTGCATCTGGACACACAGATTGAGGACGGAATCACCGTGCAGGGCAGCAGAATGCACCTGCGGCAGGCGGTAGACATCCTGCTGGACAATGCCGCAAAATACGCAGCCCCCGGGGCTGATGTGACCGTGTCCCTGCACCACACGGACAGCAGGAACTGCCTGCTCACCGTGCACAACACGGGTGAGCCCATCCCGGCGGACGAGCTGGAGCGGATCTTTGAGCGGTTTTACCGGGCGGACAAGGCACGGCACACACGCGGCGGTTACGGCCTGGGGCTGTCCATCGCGCGGGGGATTGTGCACGCGCACCGCGGCCGTATCTGGGCGGAGCATACCGCCGGCGGCAATGCGTTCTGCATCCGGCTGCCACTGTACAGCGCCCGGCGGGCGGCGCGTGAAAAGCACGTTTGACGAAAATCCGGCCGGGCGGTATAATGGTAAGCAGCAGAATGCGGAAAGGAGGAACCGCCGATGGAACGGCCCATGTCGGAATACGCGGCCGACGCACCGCGTGTGCTGCGTGATTTTCTGACCTATATCTCCACGATCCAGGGAAAGTCCGCCAAGACTGCGCATGAATACTATTTGGATCTGCGTCTGTTTTTCCGTGTGCTCAAGCACAACAAGCGGCTGGTGCCGCAGGATATGCCGATCGATCAGATCCCGATCGACGACATCGACGTTGATTTCCTGCGGGCGGTTACCCTGTCCGACGCCTACGACTATCTGGAGTATATGTCCGGCGAGCGTCCGACCCAGCAGAACAGCGCTGCGACCGAATACGGCCTGAACAGTGTTTCCCGCGCGCGCAAGGTGTCTGCCATCCGCTCGTTTTTCCGCTATCTGACCGATAAAAAGCACCTGCTGGAGGTCAACCCAGTCAGCAATCTCGAGTCGCCCACCATCCGCAAATCCCTGCCGGTTTATCTGACGGCGGACGACAGCGTGCGTCTGCTCGAAGCGGTGCAGGGCGAGTATGCCGAGCGCGATTTCTGCATCCTGACCCTGTTCCTCAACTGCGGCCTGCGCGTGTCCGAGCTGGTCGGGCTCAACCTGTCGGATTTTCAGGGGGACACGGTGCGTGTGCTCGGCAAGGGCAACAAGGAGCGCACGGTCTATCTCAACGATGCCTGCCGCCTGGCGCTGGAAAACTACCTGCCCCGGCGCCTGACCCCGCACGAGCGGGATAAAAACGCCCTGTTTATCAGCCGCAACCACAACCGGATCAACGTGCAGACGGTCAAATGGCTGGTCAAGAAATATCTCGGCCAGGCGGGGCTGGACACACAGAAGTATTCCGCCCACAAGCTGCGTCACACAGCGGCGACCCTGATGTATCAGAACGGAGTGGACATCCGCACGCTGCAAAGCATTTTGGGGCACACCAGCGTGAACACAACCATGATCTATACCCACATTGAGGACAGCAGCTTGCGTGAGGCTGCGGCCAAAAATCCCCTGGCCTCGGTCAAGCCGCACACGGGCGGCAAACCGCAGGATGATACTGAAAAGGAAAGTGGCGCCGCCGGATAGCATCGCCGCCATACAAGCAAAAGAGAAAGCGCACCTTTGAAAAAGGGTGCGCTGTTTTTATGCGCGCAGGCGAAAAAATTACACAGATTGCATCGAATTTCAGCATCGCTTCAGCCTGGGCTGGTACAGTAGTAACAGTAAGCTGCGGTACGGCGCCGCAGCCAAAAACAAGCAAAGGAGCTGTCATCTATGATAGGATACCGAATCAGACGGGCGCGCCGGCTGGTTTGCCGGCTGCTCGTGCTGGCAACTGTGCTCTCCATGCTGTTCTCACTGTCCGCCGGGGCTTCAGCCGGCGGGTTTGAGATGGGCACCAGCTATCCCGGCCAGGTCATGCGCCCGGGTGATGAGCTGGATTTCACGCTGGAGTTTTACAATACGCTGGGATACGGCTTTACCGCCGCCCTCACAGCGAGCGATATACCAAGCGGCTGGACCGGTCGCTTTGAAGGCAACGGCAGCGAAATCAGCAGTGTGTACGTGCACAGCGGGGAAGAGGCATCCACCGCGACCTTCCACGTCGAAGTCCCGGACGACGCTGCGCAGGGAACTTATACGATCAACCTGCGGGCAGCCGGGCAGGGCGGCAGTTCCTCGCTTGCATTGACGCTTGAGGTCAATGAAGAGGCGAGCGGCTCGAGCGCGCTGACCACGGAATACGCCGAGCAGCAGGGTTCGGCGGGCACAGCGTTTACTTTCAGCTCGACCATCCAGAACAACAGCGCGGACAGCCAGACTTACAGCTTTTCCTCTAATCCGCCCGCGGGCTGGATGGTGGCGATTGCCCCGTCCGGCGAGAGCACGCAGGTGTCCTCGGTCACGGTCGAGGCGCACAGCACACAGGGGCTGGACATCACGGTCACACCGCCGGAAAACGTCGAGGCAGGCACCTATACCATCCCGCTTTCCGTGGTCTCCGCCTCGGAGAGCCTGAGTGAGGAACTGAGCGTTGAGATCACCGGCTCGTATGCCTTGCAGCTGTCCACGCCGAGCGGTCTGCTCAGCTTTGACGCAAATGCCAACAAGCAGACCGCGGTGACGATCAGCGTGACCAACACGGGCAACGTCGATCTGCAGAATATCAACCTGTCCTCGTCCGCGCCGGACAGCTGGACGGTCGAGTTTTCGGAATCCTCGATTTCGGTGCTCGAGGCGGGTGCAACGCAGGAACTGACCGCGTATGTCACCCCGTCGGACGAGGCGATCAGCGGCGACTATGTGGTGACGATGACCGCGTCGAGCGATGAGACTTCGAGTGCGGCTGAATTCCGTGTTTCGGTCAAGACCGAGACGATCTGGGGCATTGTCGGCATCCTGCTGCTGGTCGGTGTCGGCGCGTGCCTGTGGTATGTATTCCGCACCTACGGGAGGCGCTGAACATGGATGAAACTGCAATCATCCGGACCGAAGGGCTGACCAAGCGCTATGGCGCGATCACCGCGGTCAGCAATTTGAATCTTGAGATTTTTCCGGGCGAGGTGTTCGGCCTGCTCGGGCCGAACGGCGCGGGCAAGACCACGACCACGCTCATGCTGCTCGGCCTGTCCGAGCCGACAGCGGGCACAGCATGGATTGACGGCCACAACTGCACGCGCGAGCCGATTGCGGTCAAACGCATGGTCGGCTACCTGCCGGACAACGTCGGGTTTTACCCGGATCTGACGGGGCGCGAAAACCTGCGCTTCACCGGACGGCTCAACGGGCTGCAGGGCGAGGCCTGCGAGCAGCGCATCGACGATCTGCTCGTGCGCGTCGGCATGGCCGCGGATGCAGACCGCCGGGCGGGCACCTATTCGCGCGGCATGCGGCAGCGCCTTGGCATTGCAGATGTGCTGATGAAAGACCCCAAAGTGATCATTCTGGACGAACCCACGCTCGGTATCGACCCCGAGGGTATGCGCGAGCTGATTGCGCTCATCCGCGAGCTGTCCGTGCGGGATGGCCGCACTGTGCTGATCTCCTCGCACCAGCTGTATCAGGTGCAGCAGATCTGCGACCGGGTTGGGATATTCGTGCGGGGCGAGCTGATCGCCTGCGGCCGGATCGACGAGCTGGGGCAGCAGCTGCAAAACGAAGGCCTGTATCTGCTTGAGATGCAGACCGAGCCTGCGGACGAGGCGCTCTGCGAACTTGTCCGGCAGGTGGAAGGGGTGCGCACGGCCGAGTTCACCGTAGACGGCGGGGTGCGCGTTGCGTCCGCCCGCGACATCCGCGGTGAGCTGACCGCGCTGCTGGCCGTGCACGGCTATGCGCTGCTGCAGCTGCGGCAGCGCGGCGGCGATCTGGATGAGATCTATCAGAAATACTTTGAAAAGGCAGGTGACAGGAATGACACTGCAAACGCTACGCCAGACAGCGGCGGAACGGTCCGCCCATTTTCTGGATTTATGGCGCAAATACGCGAAAAATGGCAGGAAAAGCGGCACAAATAGCACCTGCGGACTGGCAGCGCTTTATCGCAAGGAGCTGGCTGACCACCTGCACAGCAAGCGCTTTATCCTGATCTTCGCTATTTTGCTGATTGCGTCTTCCGCATCGCTCGGCGGGGCGGTGTCCACTTTGGCGAGCGAGGGCACGGGCAGCAGCTTTGTATTTTTACAGCTGTTTACCACGGGCAGCGGGTCGATCTATTCCTTTGCGACGTTCATCGCTTTCCTCGGCCCTCTGGCAGGCATTATTCTGGGATTTGACGCGGTCAGCAACGAGCGTACACTCGGCACGCTCAACCGGCTGGCTTCCCAGCCGATCTACCGTGATGCGATCATCAATGCAAAATTCCTCGCCGGTGCCACCGTCATTGTGCTGATCGTATTTACCCTTGGCATTTACGTCAGCGCAGTGGGCCTTATGATGATCGGCGTGCCGCCCGGCGTGGAGGAGGTGCTGCGCATTGCTGCCTTCCTGGTGCTGAGCGCGGTTTATATTGCGGTCTGGCTGGCGTTTGCCCTGCTGTTTTCCGTGCTCTGCCGCCATGCCGCAACCGCGGCGCTCGCCTGTATCACGATCTGGCTGTTCCTGAGCCTGTTCATGAGCCTGTTCGCAAGCGGCATTGCCGGGGCGCTTTTCCCGCTCGATGGCATAGAAGGCGTCAGCAACCTGATGAGCAACTATCAGCTTGAACTGGCGCTCAACCGCATTTCGCCCTATTACCTGTTCAGCGAAGCGGCCTCCACTATCCTCAACCCAAGCGTGCGTTCGATCGGCATTGTCACCATGTCGTCCATTCAGGGCGCAGTGGTCGGCACGCTGCCGTTTACGCAGAGTTTGCTGCTGGTATGGCCGCATCTGGTTGTGATGGCGGCACTCGCAGCTGCGGGTTTTGCCGCAGCCTATATCCGGTTTATGCGGCAGGAAATCCGCGCGTGAACCAGAATAGACACCGCTTTATTATTGCTCCCCGGGCCGGGCACAGCGATCCCTCTTGAAGATATGAAGCAAACAAACACAGGACGTGCAGTATCGTGTTGTTCCCACACACGTCTGTGCCCGGCAAAATCAAACGCGCCGCAGCGAAAAACTGCGGTGCGTTTTTTGTGTGTCTGCCGCCTTGACAATGGATACAGCATAGGCTATAATTCGATTTGTCTGATATCGGACTGAATAACCGGAGAAGCGGACCGCGCGTCCGCAAGGGGAGGGACGTTCTATGCCGCGCATCATCACTGTCAGCCGTGAATTTGGCAGCGGCGGCCGCGAACTGGGCAAACGGCTGAGCGATTGCCTGGGCTTTGCTTATTACGACCGCGAGATTTTAGAAGAACTGGCCCGTGAGACAGATACCAGCGAATGGTATGTGGAAAACCTGCTCAGCCGGGGCATGCCCACGGGCTTTACGCTGCATTTTGGGCGCAGCTTTTCCTCCTATTCGCCGGTTACCCAGCAGGCGCTCAAGCTGCTCGTGGCCGAGCGGCGCATCATCCGCGCGCTGGCCGAGCGGGGAGACTGTATCATCGTTGGCCGCGGCGCATCGGGCGTACTTGAGGACCGGCGGCCGTTTAATCTGTTTGTCTATGCGGATCTGCCTGCCAAGCTCGCGCGCTGCCGCGCCCACGCCCCGGAAAACGAGCACCTGACCGACCGCGAGATGGAAAAACGCATGCGGCAGGTGGATGCCGCGCGCGCAAGCGTACATGGCATGGTTTCCGGCCTGCGCTGGGGCGACAAAGCAGGGTATCACCTGTGCATCAACACCACCGGCCTGCCAATCAAGCAGGCGGCGCCGGCGGTTGCGGCGTATGCCGAAGCATGGCTGCGCGGCGCGGAATGACCGCGTATCCCACACAGCACAATCAAAAGAGAGGATAGGTTTTATGAACTCGGCGACCTTATTTTCCAGGACCGCCCCGATCAAATTGTTTTTCATCGCCTCGATCCCCGGGGCAATCAGTATGCTGGCCTCCGCGCTCTACCAGACGATCGACGGCGTGTTCGTCGGCCAGTATCTGGGCGCGACCGCCTTTGCGGCAATCAATCTGGCCATGCCGTTTGTCATCATCAACTTTTCGCTTGCCGACCTGATCGGCTTTGGCTCCTCGGTTCCCATCGCGATCAACCTGGGCCGCAAGGAGGAGCGGGAAGCGTGTAATATTTTTACCTGCGCCTGTATAATGATTGTGGGCACAGGCGCCGCAATCGGCGTGCTGCTGTATGGAACGGCGCCGCTGCTCATCCAGCTCATGGGCGCACAGGGAGAATTTGCCGAACTTGCGGTGCAGTATATCCGCGTATACGCGATCAGTTCCCCCGTGACCACAATCGTATTCGCAATGGATAATTTTCTGCGCATCTGCGGCTATATCCGCGGCAGCATGCTGCTCAACATCCTGATGAGCGTGCTGAGCGCCGCGCTGGAATTCCTGTTCCTGGGCGTGCTGGGCTGGGGTATCTGGGCGGCTGCGCTGGCAACCTGCACGGGCATGGTGGTATGCGCGCTGCTGGCGCTCCTCCCGTTTGTGCGCCGGCGGGCGCTGCTGCGCTTTTGCAGGCCGCATTTTCGTGCAGCCACGGTGCGGCAGATCGTCGCCTGCGGCAGCCCGAACTTTCTCAATAACATCGCCGGGCGCATCACATCCATCCTGCTCAACTTTATTCTGGTGCGGCTGGGTGGTGAGAACGCGGTCTCGGTTTACGGCATCCTGATGTATGCAGATGGCTTCATCCAGCCGCTGCTTTATGGTATGTGCGATTCGCTGCAGCCCGCAGTGGGCTACAACTGGGGCGCGGGCAAGTTTTCGCGCGTGCGCGCGATCGAAAAATGCTGCTTTGCCGCAGCGGCAGTGGTGTCGCTGCTCGCAGCGGTTGTGATTGCGCTGTTCCCCGCGCCGATTACCCTGCTGTTCATGCCGTCCGCGCAGGGGGCGGTGCTCGCAATGTCGGTCGGCGCACTGCAGCTGTTCAGCATCACCTATATCACGCGATGGTTCTCCTTTGCCACACAGAGCTATATGCTTGCAATCGAAAAACCGTTTTCCGCTTCGCTGATCTCGGTCTCGACCGCACTGGTGTTTCCCGTGCTGCTGGTGGCCGTGCTCTGGCCGATGGGCCTGACCGGCATCTGGCTCAACTTTGCAGGCACGGCGCTGCTTGCGGCGGTGCTGGCCGCCGCGGTGCTGATCCGGCAGCGGCGTGCGCTGCATCAGCCCGATCAGTGAGATTTTTTCGGATTTCGAAGCAAAAGCAGGCGCCGCACCCGCGAAAGGGTACGGCGCCTGTTTCGGAATAATGAGAAAAATAGAAGCAATCAGATTTGGTTTACTGTGCACGCTGTCCGAGCATCCAGATGGACTTGCTGAAGTTCTCGATGTAGCTGTCCATCGCGCCGGAGATCAGGCTATTGCCTGCCGCATCCGCCGCCTTTTTGATGTCCGCTGCCTCATCCAGCAGCGCGGAAAAGTCGTGCAGCACTGCCTCCCAGATGACTGATGAAGTCACATAGTCGGACGCCGCTTCTTGAATCGACGTATGCGCGCAGAATTCCTGCAGCGAGGCGAGCGGCTTGCCCTGAATCATCAGGATCTTTTCCGCCACTTCGTCGACCGCGTCGCTGATGTAATCATAGTACTCTTCCAGCTTGGCATGCACGGTGAAAAAGTCCGGGCCCTTGACATACCAGTGGAAGTTTTGCAGCTTGTGGTATTCTACCACGAGATCCGCCAGAAAATGATTGAGCTTTTCGACCATAGCAGTTCGCTCCTTTGCAAGTGATGTCGTTAGTTAGCTGTTGCTAACTAACGACAGTGTACCATGCCGGGAGAGGAATGGCAAGTGCTTTTTTCCAAAACGGCATAAAAACCGGCGGAGAAAAAGGGAGGCACGGTGATTTCCTTGCCGCGCGTGGTCCAAGCGCTTCGGCGCGGGTGCGCGCGGACGGACAAAATCATTCCAAACGGTTTGTCTGTGGTCTGCTACAAAGAGACCATGCCGCAAACCGGAATAGGCGAAAACCACGGGAAATTATTTCTCCGGGGTTTTCGCTCATTGCTTCTATCAGTCAAAATAGAACAGTTCTTCGAATTTCTTATCCAGTGCAATACACAGGATGAGCGCCAGTTTGGCGGTCGGGTTAAACTGCCCGGTTTCGATCGCGCTGATCGTATTGCGGGATACGCCGACCAGCGCAGCAAGCTGCGCCTGGGACAGCTTTTTGTCGCTGCGCGCCTGCTTCAGGCGGTTTTTCAGGATCAGTTTGTCGTCCATTTTTACTCCACCACGCTGATCACATAGGTGGCAAGATTGGCGACGGCAAGCAGCCCGCCCGCAATAGTGGTGACCAGCAGGGATTTTTCTTTGCTAAACCGATAGCGGGGAAAGGCCTCTGCTGCGACATACGCCCAAAAAACAGCAACCAGCGCATCATTTTGCTGCCCGGTGAAAAAGTTAAAGGCCATGAGGAAAACCAGGACGGCGAGAAAGCAGATGATACCGATTTTCATGCCGTGATTTTCTGCGTTTTTTGCGCCTTCATCCACCCGTTCCCTGCGGCTCCTGGCCAGGATTTCTTCTTTGTCCATAGGAAGTGCCTCGCTTTCTCTATCCGTTGAAACGCCAAGTATTCTTTGCGCCTTTAGTATAGCATGCCAAGAAAACTTGTCAAGTTGTTTTGCAAAGTTTTCTTTGCAAAATCGCAATTGCTCCAAGGCAGGAAAGGCATGAACTTGCAATCCCTGTATTGTATCTGTGCCCGGAAACGGTTATAATAGGCTCAGGACATATTCTACACAAAAAAGGGGGAATTATCCTTGCAGCTTACAGAAACCTTGCGGACGCTGTGCGCGCTGCCGGCGGTCAGCGGGTTTGAAGCCCAGGCGGCGCACACAGTGGCGGACTTGCTGCGGCCGTATTGCGATACGGTCGAGGTGGACCGCAACAGCAACGTGCTCGCCTATAAAGCGTGCGGCAAAAAGCACGCGAAAACCATTCTGCTGGACGCCCATCTTGATCAGATCGGCTTTGTCGTCACAGAGGTGCTGGACGGCGGCTTTGTCCGCTTTGCGCCGGTTGGCGGGGTCGATCCGCGTATGCTGCTCGCGGCCGAGGTCACCATCCTTGCGGACGAGCCGCTGTACGGCGTGGTATCCTGCTTGCCGCCGCATTTGCTGAAGCCGGGCGAGCAGGACAAGGCGGTGCCCATCGACCAGATGACGATCGACACCGGGCTGACGGATGCGAAGGAACGAATTAAAATTGGCACACCGGTCATGTTCGGCCAGCAGCCGGTCGAGCTGCTCGGGGATCAGTATTGCAGCAAGTGCCTGGACGACCGCGCGGGCGTCGCGGCTATCCTGCTTGCGCTGGACAAGCTCAAAAAGGGCAAAAAGAAGCTGAAGTGCAACATCGCGGTGCTCATCAGCGCGCAGGAAGAGGTCACCGGCCTGGGCGCGCAGACGGGCGCCTACGCGGTGCAGCCGGAATACGCCATCGCGGTAGACGTGACGCACGGCAAAACGCCGGACGGCCCGTCGGACGGCACATTCGAGCTGGGCAGCGGTGTTGCGATCGGCGTAGGACCCAATCTGCACCGCGGCCTGACCAAACTGTTGGTCAAGGCTGCTAAAGCAAATGACATCGGCTATTCGCTTGAGGTGATGGAGGGCAACACAGGCACCAACGCATGGACCATGCAGATTGTCGCGCGCGGTATTGCGACCGCGCTGCTGTCCATCCCGGAGAAATATATGCACACCCCGGTCGAGGTGGTCAAGCTGTCCGATGTGGAGGACGTTGCCAGCCTGATCGCGGCGTTTGTCCGCACGTTTGACGGGGAGGTGGATGCATCATGACCGAACTGCTCAAAACCCTGTGTGCGCTGCCCGGCCCCTCGGGTTGTGAGGATGCAGTGCGTGACTATATCCGCAAGGCGGCAAAGCCTTTTGCGGACGAGATGAAAACCGATGCCATCGGCAACCTGATGGTGTTCCGCAAGGGCAAGACCGCCCTCGAGCGCCCGGTCGTCGTGTGTGCGCACATGGACGAAGTAGGTGTGATCATCAAAAAGATCACGGACGACGGCATGCTCAAATTTGGCTTTGTCGGCGGGGTGGACCCGCGTGTCGTGATCGGCCGCGCGGTGCGCTTTGGCGACGTGACCGGCGTGATCGGCATCAAGGCGGTGCATCTGACAACCGCGGCCGAGCGGCGCACCATGCCCAAGACCAAAGACCTGTATATCGACATCGGCGCCGCCACACGCGCCGCCGCGGAGGACAAAGTAGCCCTTGGCGACTTCGGCGTGTTCGATTCCGCAGTGGTCGAGTTTGGAGACGGACTGATCAAGGCCAAGGCGATTGATGACCGCGTGGGCTGCGCAGCGCTGCTGACCCTATTGCAGGACGAGCCGCCGGTCGACACCTGGTTCTGCTTCACCGTGCAGGAGGAAACCGGCCTGCGCGGCGCGGCAAGCATGGCCTATGCGCTCGATCCGGGCTTTGCGTTCGTGCTCGAAGGCACGACCGCGGCCGATCTCGCGGAGGTCACGGACGGCAAAGCGGTCTGCCGCGTGCGAGGCGGCGTGGTGTTGCCGTTCATGGACGGCGCGACGATTTACGACGCCGGGCTGTTTGAACTGCTGCGCGATGCATGCATCAAACGCGGCATCCCGTGGCAGACCAAGACGCGGATTTCGGGCGGCACGGATGCGGGCCGCATCCACAAGAGCCGGGCGGGCGTGCGCGTGTGCGCCGCGGCCGCGCCCGTGCGGTATATCCACTCGCCGGCTTCGGTGGCGGCGGTGTCGGACTGCGAGGCGGTGCTGGCAGCCGCGCGCGCATTTTTGGAAGAACTGGGAGGCGAGACCGAATGAGCAAGGTTTTCGAATTATGGAATACGGTCGGCGGTGCGTTCGGCCCGTCCGGCCGCGAGGACGCGGTGCGCGAGGCGATCGCCGCCGTTGCAGGAGAATATATCGACGAGATTACAACCGACGCGCTTGGCAACCTGATCTGCCGCAAAAAGGGCACGGGCAAAAAGTTGTTGTTCGCCGCGCACATGGACTCGATCGGCGTTGTGGCGACCTGGATTGATGACAAGGGCTTTATCCGCTTTTCACAGGTCGGCGGCCTGTTCAAGGGCGACCTGATCAATATTGTGGTGCGGTTTGCAAATGGCACGCGCGGCGTGATCTCCTATGAGGAGAAAACGCCCTTTAAGGACCTGACGATGGACAACCTGTTCATCGACATCGGTGCGAAGGACAAAGCGGATGCGGAAAAATACGTGCAGGTCGGCGATTTTGCGGTGTTTGAAGCGCCGCGGTTTGAGCAGAACGGCGTGCTCTGCGGCCCGTATCTGGATAACCGCATCGGCTGCGTGACCCTGCTCATGATGATGGAGCAGCTGGCGCAGGCTGAAACCGAAAACGACTTGTATTTCGTCTTTACCGTGCAGGAGGAAGTCGGCCTGCGCGGCGCAGGCGCAGCCTCGTTCGCGGTCGAGCCGGACGTCGCCATTGCGGTGGACGTGACCGATACAGGCGACCTGCCTGAGCGCAAAAGCCCGATGGCGGTCGACATGGGTAAGGGCCCGGCGATCAAAGTGATGGACCGCTCGGTCATCTGCACGCCTGCGGTGTGCGAGGCGCTCGAGCGCGCGGCCGCAGCCTGCGGGGTTGCCACGCAGCGCGAGATCCTGGTCTGCGGCGGCACGGATACCGCGGCGCTGCAAAAAGCGCGCGCCGGTGTGCAGGCAGGCGCGGTTTCGATTCCGACGCGCTATGTGCACTCGCCCAGCGAGATGTGCGCGGTCGGCGATGTTGAGGGTGCGGCAAAGCTGCTGGCGCGGTTTGCGGCTGACTAAAATGCGGCGCGAAGCGCCTCTCGTTTTGTGAAAAATGCCCGATAGACAAACTGAGAAATTTGCAGTATGATAAAAGCACAGCAAGGGTGCTGAACGGATGTTCAATTCCCTTGCTGTTTTTGTTTCCCTATCCTTCTTTTTGCCCACATCACTTACATACTACTCTTTGTCTGAAGCCGTCCCGCCGTCTGGCGGGGCGGCTTCGGGCTGTTTCGGGAAGATGGGTATGGACGGACTTTCGCCAAATATTGTGCGCCGGCTGTGGTAGGATAGACCATGGCGGAGGTGCGGCATGGTCGTTTATCTGGATGTGTTGTTCGGCACGAACCTGCTGATGGACTACCTCACCCTGCTCGCAGCCGCCCGGTTGGGCGGCGTATGGGTGCAGCGGCTACGGCTGCTGCTTGCCGCCGCGCTGGGCGGGGGATATGCGGCGCTCGCCGCGGCGTGGCCGACGCTTGCAGCGCGGCCTTTGCAACTGCTTGCCGGTATCAGTATGTGCGTGCTGGCCTTTTGGGGCCAGCGCGCATTGATCCGGGTGTGTGCGCTCTATCTGGTGGTGGCGGCGGCGTTTGCCGGGCTGGCCGCTGCGCTGGGCCACGCGGCAGGACGGACGCTGCTGTATGGCGCGGGCTATTATTTCGCCGTGCCGCTGCGGGTGCTGTTGCTTGCCGGCGCGGTGGGATATGCGGTCAGCGGCGTGCTGCTGCGCGGCGACGCGCGGCACGGCCCGATCGGGCGCGAGGTGGAACAGATGACCGTGCGCTTCGGCACAGCGGCGCGCACGCTGCGTGTGCTGCACGATACGGGCAGCGAGCTGACCGAACCCGTCACCGGCCGGACGGTGCTTGTACTTGAACAGGGGACGGCGCAGGCGCTGCTCGCTGGGCGCGGCATCGCGCCGGAGCAAAAGCAGGATGCAGCCGCCCAGCTGGCCGCGCTGCCGCCCGAACAGGCGCGGTGGTGCGGGCTGGTGCCATATCGCGCAGTCGGTACCACGGGCGGGCTGCTGCTGTATTTCCGGCCGGACAGCGTGCGCCGCGCGGATGGGACCGCGCTCGACTGCGTGTGTGCGGTGGGGCCGGAAAACCTTGGTCAGGGCGCGTATGAGGGGCTTATCGGTGTGTGAAAGGAAGAGATGCATGCAAATCGGCTGGATGATCGAGCGGCTGCGGGCGTTGTTTGTTCGCAGGGGGCTGTATTACATCGGCGGCAGCGAGGTGCTGCCGCCGCCGCTCAGTGCGCAGGAGGAAGCGGCGGCGGTCGCCGCGTGTCAGGCGGGCGACCGCCAGGCGCGCAATACATTGATCGAACATAATCTGCGCCTGGTGGTGTTCCTTGCACGCAAGTTTGAATCCAGCGGCGTGGGCACGGAGGATTTGATCTCGATCGGCACGATCGGACTGATCAAAGCGGTCGGTACTTACCGCAGCGACAAGCACGTCAAGCTGGCGACCTATGCCTCGCGCTGCATTGAAAACGAGATTCTGATGTACCTGCGCAAGATCGCCGGGCGGCGCACCGAGGTGTCGCTTGACGAGCCGCTTTCGGCAGACTGGGATGGCAACGAGCTGCTGCTCTCCGATATCCTCGGCACCGAGCCGGACAGCGTGCTCCGGCCGCTTGAGGACGATGTGGACCGCACGCTGCTGCTGCGCGCGCTGCGCCGCCTGCCTGCGCGCGAGCGGCAGATTATCTCCATGCGGTTTGGCCTCGGCCTGCCCGAGGCGATGACGCAGAAAGAGGTCGCCGACCGCATGGGTATTTCGCAGAGTTACATATCGCGCCTGGAAAAGCGCATCATCGCGCGTATGCGCAAAGACATCCTGAAAAATTATGCCTGAGACAAAGCCCGGGGCCGTGCGCCCCGGGCTTTGTGCGCTGCATCGTATGCAGCGCTTGCGGGGACAGGGGAAATGCGGTACAATAAAACCGGAAATCAATGACCGGGGAGAGTGGTTTGCCATGCAGCCAGAAATCAGAGCATACCGGCAGGCAGACGCCGCGCAGGCCGCGGCGATTTGGAATGAGGTCGTCCGCGCGGGCGATGCATTCCCGCAGACCGAATTGCTGGACGAACAGAGTGGGCACGCATTTTTTTCCGCGCAGTCGTTTACCGGTGTTGCGTGCGACCCGCAGACCGGCGTGCTCGCCGGTCTGTATATCCTGCACCCCAACAACGTCGGCCGGTGCGGGCATATCTGCAACGCGAGTTATGCAGTGCGCGGCAGCCTGCGCGGGCAGCACATCGGTGAGGCGCTCGTGCGGCACTGCATGGCGCAGGCCAAAGTGCTGGGATTTCGCATTTTGCAGTTTAACGCAGTTGTCGCGGCCAACCGCGCCGCGCTTGCGCTTTACAAAAAGCTGGGCTTTGTGCAGCTGGGCACCATCCCGGGCGGCTTCCGTCTGGAGGATGGCAGCTATGTGGATATCATCCCGCATTACATCGCGCTGTGACCCGGTAGCGTGCGGCAGCGGATAAGCACATCGCAGGGGAAAAACACGTCGAACCCAGTCGGCTGGCAAAAAATTTCGTCGGTATATTTGCTGCGTGCGCCGGGGAAAATCCTGATAGAGAGCACCACTGGTGCAACGGACAGGAGGTTTTGGCATGCAGACAAAAGTGGAAATCTGCGGGGTAAATACATCCGCGCTGCCGGTGTTGTCCGCCAAAAAGACGGACGAGCTGCTGCGCCGCGCGTCGGCAGGGGACAAAAAGGCGCGGGACGAGCTGATCCAGGGCAATCTGCGTCTGGTGCTGAGCGTGGTGCAGCGCTTTCAGGGGCGCGGCGAGTCGCCGGACGACCTGTTTCAGGTCGGGTGCATCGGCCTGATGAAATCAATCGACCATTTCAATACCGAGCTTGGCGTGCGTTTTTCCACCTATGCCGTGCCGATGAACGTACTTTGGGGAAACCCCTCCAAACCAGTTCAAACGACCGCAATACATACCCAAAACAAAGGAGACTACCATGTTATTTCGCAATATCGACCTGTTGGATGAAAACTTTGCGCTCCAGCGCGGGCAGTACGTCGGGGTGAAGGACGGCGTGATCGCCTATATCGGCGATACCGCCCCGGCGGAGGACTACGGCGCGTCCTACGACGGCCGCCACCGCCTGCTGCTGCCCGGCTTTTTCAACGTGCACAGCCACGCGCCCATGACGCTGCTGCGCGGCTACGCGGAAAATCTGCCGCTTCAGCGCTGGCTGAATGAGAAAGTGTTTCCGTTTGAGGATAAGCTGTCGGACGAGTCCGCCTACTATGGCACACTGCTCGCCATTGCGGAAATGCTGGCCTCGGGCACGGTGTCGTTTACGGATATGTATTTCTTCCTGGACGGCATGACCAAAGCCATCCTGGAGAGCGGCATTAAGTGCAACCTCAGCCGCGGCCTGACCGTGTTCGACGACAGCGACTACGAGCAGACCGCAGCCTATCAGGACAACCTGCGCCTGCTCGACGAGTGGAACGGCGCAAATGGCGGCCGACTGCTGGCCGACCTGTGCATCCATGGCGAATACACCTCGACGCCCAAGGTGGTTGAGGCGGTGGCCGCGCAGGCGAAGGCGCGCGGCGCGCGTATGCACATCCACCTGTCCGAAACCCAGGCCGAGCACGAGGAATGCAAGCAGCGCCACGGCATGACGCCCGCGGCCTATATGCAGGCGCGCGGCGTGTTCGACGTGCCGGCGACGGCGGCGCACTGTGTCTGGCTGGAAGGGGAGGACTTCGACATCCTCAAGGCGCACGGCGTGACCGTGGCCTGCTGCCCGGCGAGCAATCTCAAGCTGGCCTCGGGCTATGCCGATATTCCGCGCATGCTGGATATGGGCATCAACGTCGCGCTCGGTACGGACGGTGCAGCCTCCAACAACAACCTGAATATTTTGCAGGATCTTTATTTGTTCGGCGTGGTCTACAAAGGCTTTTATCGCGACTCTACGCTCATTACTCCGGCGCAGGCGCTGTATGCGGCGACACGCGCGGGTGCGCTTTCGCAGGGCCGCACAGATACCGGCCGCCTTGCAGTCGGCTGCCGGGCCGACCTGTGCGTGATCAACACAGATACGCCGCAGTTTACCCCGATGACCGATGCGGCGTGCAACGTCGTCTATGCTGCGCAGGGCGCGGATGTGCGCCTGACTATGGTGGACGGCGAGGTGCTCTACCGCGACGGTGCATACACAACCATCGATATCGAAAAGGTCAAGGCGGAGGCGCAGCGGCACACGGACGCCATCCTGCGCAGCCTGTGAGGAGGTGCCTGGCATGACAACAAAAAGAGAAGTACAGGAGACGGTGGCCTACCTGCGGGAAAAGCTGCCGTACGCACCCGAGATCGGACTGGTGCTCGGCTCCGGGCTGGGGCCGCTGGCCTATGAGCTTGAGGAGACGGTGAGCATTCCGTATGGGGATATCCCGCATTTCAGGACTTCGACCGCGCCCGATCATGCAGGGCGGCTGGTGTGCGGCACACTGGCAGGCAAGCGGGTGCTGTGTATGCAGGGCCGCCTGCACGGCTACGAGGGCTGGACGCCGGAGGAGATCGCTTACCCGGTCTATGTGATGCAGGCGCTCGGCGTACGCGCGCTCGTGCTGACCAACGCCTCAGGCGGCATCAACACCGGCTTTGCGGTGGGCGACTTTATGCTGATCGAGGATCATATCAATATGACCGGCAAAAGCCCGCTGACCGGCCCGAACGATGAAGCGCTTGGCTCGCGTTTCCCGGATATGACATTTGCCTATGCGCCCGATCTGCGCGAAAAGGCGTATGCCGCCGCGCAGGACTGCGGCATCGCATTGCAGCACGGGGTATACTGCGGCGTCAACGGCCCGCAGTTTGAGACCCCGGCAGAGATCCGTATGTTCCACGCGATGGGCGCGGATGCAGTCGGTATGTCCACGGTGTTTGAGGTCATCGCCGCTGCGCACTGCGGCCTGCCGGTCGTGGGCATTGCGATGATCACCAACATGGCCGCGGGCGTGCTGATGCAGCCGCTTTCGGGCGCAGAGGTCAACGAGATCGCCATGCGCCGCGGGGCGGATTTCCGCCGCCTGATCACCGCGCTGATCGGGAAAATCTGACGGTTTTTCCGTTTGTAAAAAAAATGTGAAAAAAGTGTTGACAAGCGCCGCACTCCGCGATATAATATAAAAGCTGTCACGGCCGAGGGGTCGTGAGACGACAGCTTCGAGGTGTGGCTCAGCTTGGTAGAGCGCTTCGTTCGGGACGAAGAGGCCGCAGGTTCAAATCCTGTCACCTCGACCACGTAAACACCCTGTATCCAGACGGATACAGGGTGTTTTTTCTATTCCGGCTGGCGAAACGGGCCTGACGGGAGAAAGACAGCAGAATTGCACAAAACCGGTGCGGGAAGCCTCTTCTTTTTTATTTGGTTTGTCCGAATAATGCGCGGCTGGTTTGCTTTACCGATAAAGCGAATTGTGTTACAATAAAAGTTGCAAAACCGACGGATGTTGTGAAGTTTTGCTGTTATCTGACAGCCTGCGTGGCAAAGCTAGGGGGGAGCAGGCAGCGCGGCGAAACGCCGCGGCAGACAATCATCGAAGAATGGGATCGGACGGAATACTGCTTTGCCGCAGCAGCGGACAAGACGCAGTTCATTCGGGACAGCCCGAACCAGGGGTGACAGAGACGGAGGTAAAGCATGATCAAATACAGACTGCCGTTGCTTGCGGTGCGGGATGTGGAAGTATCCAAACAGTTTTATCACGACCTGTTTGACCAGGAGGTCGTTCTGGATCTGGGTCAGAACGTGACTTTTTCCGGCGGCTTTGCGATCCAGGCGGATTTCGACGAGTTGACCGACGTGCCGAAATCCACCATTCTTCATCAGTCCAACAATATGGAGCTGTATTTTGACGTGGATGACTTTGATGCGTTTCTGGACAGGCTGCACGGCTTTCTCGATGTGGAGCTGGTCCATCCGCCCAAGGTGGAGAAGTGGCATCAGCGTGTTGTGCGTCTGTACGATCCGGACTGGCACATGGTTGAGGTCGGTGAGTCCCTGGAAGTGGTTGCACGCCGCCTGATGCAGGAGGGCAACACAGTGGAACAGACCGCGGAGATGATGAATCTTCCGGTCGAATATATCAAAAAGTGCAGGAAAGGTATGGAATAGATTATGTTCGGTTATCAGCCGGAATATGTGAACTGCGGCGATGCGCACATCGCCTACTATGATATCGGCCGCGGCAGGCCGCTTGTCCTGCTGCACGGCAATGGAGAGGACAGCTCGTATTGGAAGGCGCAGATCCCGGAGTTTACGCGGTTTTACCGCGTTATCGCGGTGGACAGCCGCGGGCACGGCGCATCCGAGAGCGGTACACAGGGCTTGTCGTTCGCGCTGATGGCAGAGGATCTGAAAAAGGTGCTCGATGCGCGCGGCGTGAAAAAGGCCCATATCCTCGGCTTTTCGGATGGCGGCAATCTGGCGATCAAGTTTGCGCTGACCTATCCGGAATACGTGGACAAGCTCATTCTCAACGGCGCGAATGTGGAGATGTTTAACGGCATCAAGCCACATTTCCAGCTGCCGATCTACGCGGCCTACGGCCTGCTGGCAGCGGCTGCGCATGTCAGCCGCCGGGCTGCGCGCCGCCGCGATGTGTTTGGCCTGATGGTACGCCGCTACGGTGTGGCACTCGACGACCTGAAGCGCCTGACCATGCCGACGCTTATCATCGTCGGCGAGCGCGATATGGTGCGCGACAGCCAGACCAGAGAGATGGCCGCGCGCATCCCGCATTGCCGCGTAGAGGTGTTCCGCGACGGGGATCATTTTGTCGCAGCAAAGCAGCCGTCCCGTTTCAACCGGACGGTCATTGAATTTTTATTTGGGAGATAATAGAGTCATGCAGTTTCTCAGAGCGGGGGAGCCCGCAGAAAGCAATATTTTCAACCGGCTGGACGAGCGCAAGCGCGCGCTGCTGAAAAGCGGAATGGATGTCATCAACCTGTCGATCGGCACGCCGGATTTTGAGCCGGACCAGCATGTGATGCAGGCGGTCAGCCAGGCGGCGCTCGATCCTGCGCAGTATAAGTATTCGCTCAATGAAACCCGTGCGCTGCTCGACGCGGTCGAGGACTGGTATCAGCGCCGGTATGGCGTCACCCTGGCGGACGATGAGATCATGGCTGTCTGCGGCTCGCAAGAGGGTATCGCCCATGTGTGCTTTCCGTTTGCCGGGCCGAACGACCTGATCCTCGTGCCCGACCCGGGCTATCCGATCTTTTCCTTTGGCCCGCTGATGACCGGAGCGACGGTCGCGCTGTATCCACTCCGGCCGGAAAATAACTGGATTTTGGATTTTGCGGACATCCCGGAGGATATTGCCGACCGCGCCAAGGCGATGGTCGTGTCCTATCCGAACAACCCGACCACCGCGGTCGCGGACCGCGCGTTCTACGAACGTCTGGTGCTTTTCGCGCGCGAGCATAATATCATTGTCATTCACGACAACGCGTATTCCGACCTGATGCTGAACGGCAAGCAGGGCCTGTCCTTCCTGTCCATCCCGGGCGCGAAGGAGGTTGGCATCGAGTTCAACTCGCTGTCCAAAACCTATAACCTGACCGGTATGCGTGTTTCGTTTGCGTTGGGCAACCGCGAGGTGATCAGCCGGTTCCGCGCGTTCCGCTCGCAGATCGACTACGGCATGTTCTATCCCATTCAGGCGGGCGCGGTCGCGGCGCTCACCGGCCCGCAGGAGATCGTTACACGCAACCGCGAAGGCTATATGGCCCGGCGTGACGCGCTGTGCGGCGGCCTGCGCCGTATCGGCTGGGATGTGCCAGATGCACAGGGCACCATGTTCGTCTGGGCAAAGATCCCGGAGCAATACACGTCGTCCGTGGATTTTGTGATCGAACTGATGGAAAAGACCGGTGTTATCTGCGTGCCGGGCAGTGCGTTCGGTGCGCAGGGCGAGGGCTATGTGCGCTTTGCACTGGTCGTGCCGCCCGCGCGCATGGAAGAAGCAGTGCGCCGGATCGACGAGAGCGGCATGCTGAAAGGATGACGATTGGCTTATGATGATTGAGCATATGGCGCTGTATACGCGCGATCTGGACCGCTCGAGCGCGTTTTATCAGACCTATTTGGACGGAACAGAGGACAAGCAGTATGAAAACCCGCAGACCGGCCTGAAAACCCGGTTTATCTCCTTTGCAGACGGCGCGCGGCTTGAGCTGATGACGCGCCCGGATCTGGAGGACGGCGAGAGATCGCGTCTGTGGACAGGCTGGGCGCATCTCGCGTTTAAGGCCGGCACCCGTGAAAATGTGGACGCGCTGACCGAACGCCTGCGGGCGGACGGCTATGAGATCGTCAGCGGCCCGCGCGTGACAGGGGACGGATATTATGAGAGCTGTGTGCTCGATCCGGACGGCAATATGATTGAGATTACCGCATAAAGGAGCACAAATGAAGCTGATTTCTTGGAATGTAAACGGCCTACGCGCCTGCGTGGGCAAGGGCTTTTTTGATTTCCTCGCTGCCGAGCAGCCGGATATGATGTGCCTGCAGGAGACCAAGCTGCAGCCTGAACAGGCGCCGCAGATCGAGGGCTACTATGAATATTGGAACTCGGCGGAGAAAAAGGGCTATTCGGGTGTGGCGCTGTTTTCCAAGACCGAGCCGCAGCATGTGACTTATGGTCTTGGTATCGACGAGCACGACCACGAGGGACGCGTGATCACCGCAGACTACGGGGATTTTTACCTGGTCACGGTTTACACGCCCAATTCGCAGGACGAACTGAAACGCCTGGACTACCGTATGCATTGGGAGGATGATTTCCGCGCCTATCTGAAAAAGCTGGATGCGGAAAAGCCGGTCATCGTCTGCGGGGACATGAACGTCGCGCATCGCGAAATTGACCTGAAAAACCCCAAGACCAACCGCCGCAACGCGGGTTTTACGGACGAAGAGCGTGGCAAGATGACCGAGCTGCTGGGTGCGGGCTTTACTGACACCTTCCGTCATTTCTACCCCGACCTCGAGGGTGTTTACTCCTGGTGGAGCTACCGCTTCAAGGCGCGCGAGAAGAACGCGGGCTGGCGTATCGACTATTTTCTCGTGTCCGACCGGTTCATTGACCGCGTCAAGGACGCGCGCATCCTGACCGACGTATACGGCTCGGATCATTGCCCGGTGCTGATCGAGGTGGAGTAAACCGATGGACGAAAACGAGCTGCCGTATTTCCCGTTCCTGCCTGACCCGTGGGCGGATGCGGCGGAGGATGACGGCTTTCCTGCGCGTCCCGACCTGGAGCCGGTGCAGGAGCAGGAAGCATGCGTATGGGAACAGCCGGATATCCTGACCGAACCGTGCCCGTGCTGCGGCGCGGATATTCCGGAAAATCCGTTTCCAGGCTATATCTGCCCGATGTGCTGGTGGAAAATCGATCCGTTTGCAGCGGACGAGGATGCGCCGAGCGACCAGAACCATGGTTTGTCGCTGGCGGAGGCGCGGCTCAACTTCCGCGTGTTCGGTATCTGTGATCCCTGGCTGAAGCGGGACGCAGACGAAACAGAATAAAAAACGGCTTCGGATGCCTGCAACGCAATCCGAAGCCGTTTTCTTTTTTTCTTATCCGCCGAGTAGGCCGGTCAGCGCAATCAGACCGGGAATGGTGATCGCGGAGAGAATAGTCGAAACCGCGACCGCGCGGGTGGAGAACAGATAATCCGTGCCGTACACCTGGCCGAACATCGAGCAGGCCATGGCAACCGGCGCCGCGGCGCTGATCAGCATGGTGTTGCGCAGCGTGCTGTCGAGCGGCAGCAGCAGGAAAATAACCAGCGTGATGAGCGGCAGGATGAGCAGGCGGAGCGCGGTGACAAAGTAAACCTGTTTGTCGCGGAAGCAGGAGCGCAGGTCGCACTGCGCCAGAAACGCGCCCAGAATGATCATGGCGACCGGGGTGTTGAGTGAGGCCAGATAAGATACACAGGTCGCGGGGATCTCCGGCAGGTTGAGCGGCGTGAGGAAGAAAATCAGGCCGATGACAAGCGACACCGTGCCCGGGTTGATCAGCGCATTGCGGATCTTCTGCGCGCGCGGGGTGTCCGGGCACAGCTGCGCCACGCCGTAGCTCCACAGCAGTACATTGTTGACCGCGATGAACGCCGAGCCGAGGAACAGGCCGTAAGAGCCGTATAGCGCATCCAGCAGTGGCAGCGCCATAAAGCCGCAGTTGGTGAACACCACACACATCCGCTTGTCGCCGTAGTTCGTGTGCTTGCTGCCGGCGCGGAACAGGATGTGACTGACCACGATCGAAAGCCCCATAGCCAGCACCGCGCAGCCCGCGGCCGCAAGCAGGCTCATGCCCAGCGCGGGGTCAAACTCGCGCTGAAAGGAATCGATGATCACGCAGGGCGCAACGATGCGCGTCAGGATCAGCGACATCTGGCCGGCGCCGTCATTGCTGAGATATTTCAGCCGGAAGCAGACATAGCCCACCGCCATCAGCAGAAACATCACAATGATTTGAGATACCAAAATCTCTATATTTTCCAGCAAAATATAACCCTCCCATTTCCAACCTTATAATAATAGAACACGCTGCGGCGATTTGTCAATGCAAATGGCATGATTTCCAAGCGGCGGGCATAGGATGGGGCGAAAGGGTGAATGGCTGTGAAAAAAGTGATCTGCGCCGTTTGTCTGGGTGCAACGCTGCTGGTGCGGGCCGCTGCACTGCCGGCAATGGGGGAACTGAATGCAAAATCCGCCGCGCTGTATGCGGCAAACGGGCAGGAGCTGTTCAGCTACCATGCGGATGAACAGCTGCAGCCTGCCTCGGTGACCAAGATCATGACCCTGCTGCTTGTCATGGAAGCACTTGACCGCGGCGAGGTGACGCTTGACACCATGATTACCGGCAGCGAGTATGCCTGCTCAATGGGCGGCACGCAGATCTGGCTGGAGCCGGGCGAACAGCTGACGCTCGACGAGATGCTCAAAGCGATTGCGGTCGGCTCGGCAAACGACTGCGCGGTCGCTGTGGCAGAGCATCTGGCGGGCACGGAAGCAGCGTTCGTCGAGCGGATGAACGAGCGCGCAGCCGAACTCGGCTGCACGGGTACGACCTTTATCAATGCCAACGGCCTGGATGGGATCGGCGAGAAAACCCTGACCACCGCGCACGATATTGCACTGATCTCATGCGAGCTGCTCCGGCATCCCAAGATTCTGGATTACACCGGTATTTGGATGGACAGCATTCGCGGCGGCACATTTTCGCTTGCCAATACCAACAAGATGCTCAAAAGCTATCCGGGCCTGACCGGTCTCAAGACCGGATATATCGCTGAGGCGGGCTACTGTATTTCCGCCAGCGCCGAGCGGGATGGCCTGAGCCTGGTTGCAGTGGTCATGGCTGCCCCGACCAAGGAGACACGCATGGCAGATGCGGCGGCGCTGCTCAATTATGGATTTGCAAACTTTGCAGCCTATACGCCGCCGGAGGATATCCTCGCGCCGGTTCCAGTCAAACTGGGACGCGCGAAAAGCGTGGTGCCGGTGATAACGGGCGATGCGTCCGTTCTGGTGGAGAAGGCGCAGGCAGAGGCGCTCGAAACGCATTTGGAGCTGCCAGCATCCCTCACCGCGCCCGTGCAGGCCGGACAGGAGATTGGTACCCTGACTGTGACAAGCGGCGGGACGACCATCCTGCAGGTGCCGCTGACCGCGGCAGAGGATGTACCTGCGGTGACAATACCCGATCTGTTTCTGCAAATACTGCACAGCCTGACAAGCGATCCGTGATAAAAGTTCAGAAAACAAAACATATCCCAGGAATAATGTAGTAATATTGTGAGAAAAGTTTGGGAAAATCGTTAAAAGGATGACGTTGCGGCAGGTAAATCCTTCCGATGTGCCGACACATTGACGAAAAAGTTTACAAATCAGTCTTGTGGTTTTGGGTAAGTTGTGTTACACTAAAAACAACCTCAAAGGTTGGGAGGATATAAACTATGGTAAAACTCATTGTTGGCGGCACCGGCTCTGGCAAGACCAAGGAGATCGTTGACCAGGTCAACGCCGCAGTTCAGGAAGAAAAAGGTAGCGTCGTTTGCATCTCGCGCGGCAACAAGCTGACTTTTGATATTTCGCATGATGCGCGCCTGATCGATGCGACCGCTTATCCGATCAAGGATTATGACAGCCTGCTCGGCTTTGTGTGCGGTATCCATGCGGGCAACTACGATATCACCCGTGTGTTTATCGACAGCCTGTATAAGATCGCCGGCGTGAAGGATGTTGCGCAGGCGGAAGCGTTTCTGAACAATCTGGAAGCGTTCTCCAATCAGCACAGCGTCAATTTCACAGTCGCGATGAGCGAAGATGCTTCCGCAATCACCGAGGGCATGAAGCGTTTCCTGTAATCGGAAATACTTAATGCGCGGATGATGCGTTTGATCTGAACCGAAAAAAGCAGCGAGTTACTCGCTGCTTTTTTTGTATGTGGTGCGCCTAGGCATAGCGCAGTTTTAACGGGTAAAAGTCCCGTCACGGGCAATTACTGCCAAGTGTAGCGCCGTATACCTGATCGGTACGTGCGGTGCAACGGGAGGGGGGAGGATAGCCTCACGGCTATCCAAACTCTACCTTATTTATATAATGAAGAAACCGGTTTGCCGGCGGTCGCATCACCGCGGTGGATAAGCGAAATCCGGAAAATACTTTTGGACAAATGGGATGTCGGACACGGTGAACGTCCGTCCGTTCAGGTAGGACAGCGCGCCCGCGTCGCCTGCAAAGCGGAAGGTGAGCTTGTAGGCGTACAGTGCTTGTCCGGTCTCGCCATAGGGGCGGTTTAATTCGTTGGTGCCGTATTTGCCGTCGCCCAGCAGCGGACAGCCGATGGACGCCATGTGCGCGCGGATCTGGTGTGTGCGTCCGGTGAGCAGCTCGCACTCGACGAGAGACAGCCTGCCTTTGGTGGCCAGCGTGCGGTAGCGGGTGCGCGCGGTTTTCGCGCCGGGCACGCGCGTGCGGTGCAGCGTGACCTGCTTGCGTTTTTCGTCGCGGCGCAGGAAGTTCTCAATCAGCCCTTCGGGCGGATGCGGCCTGCCGTGGACAATGCACAGATAGCGTTTCTCCAGCTCGCGGTCCTTGATCTTGTCATTTAATATGCGCAGCGCTTCAGCGGTTTTGGCTGCGATGACGATGCCGCCTGTGTTGCGGTCGATGCGGTTGCACAGCGCAGGCGCGAACGAGGCTGCGTCCTCCGGGTCCCATGCGCCGGACTGATACAGATAGGCCTGAATGTGCGCGATCAGGGTGTCCGCGTCGCCGCGCTCGTCCGCATGGACAACCATGCCGGGCGCCTTGTCCGCCAGCAGGATATTGGAATCCTCGTAGACGATGCGTACCTGCGGATGCGTGATGCGGCGGAAAGCATCCTCCTCGCGCGGGGCTTCAAAGTATTCGTCGTTCAGATAAAGCTGGACGCTGTCGCCCTCGGCGAGACGGTAAGCGGCCTCGGTGCGTTTGCCGTTTACCTTGATGCGCTTGAGGCGCAGGTATTTGTGCATCATGCCGCCGGGGAGACGCGGCACGGCCTTTTCCAGAAACTTGTTCAGGCGTTGCCCGCTGTCGTTTTTTGTGATATAATATTCTCTCAAGGTATGGGTTCCTTTTCTTTCTCGTGTTTTTTTCGTGCTTCCAGTATACCGTATTTCCGGCAGAAAGGGAAGGGGAAAGCGAAGGTGCTCCAACCGCGCCGGAAAATGCGAAATCGGTGCATTTTTTGGTTGACAAAGCCTGATTACTTGTAGTATACTATCTTAGTACCATGTGAGGTTGACATGAAGATTGATTTGAAACAATTAACGGCCTCCCACCATGCGTCCATCCCGTTTGACGAGACGATCGACCTGCGGAATGAAACGCTTTATGGTGCAAAGCCGTTTCAAAGCCCCGTCCAGATCAGCGGCGAAGTAACCAATGAAAGCGGCGTCCTGCGGCTCAAGGGAATGATCAAAACGATCTACTCCACAGCCTGTGCGCGCTGCCTTAAGCCGCTCGATATTCTGCTGACAGCCGAGGCGGATGCCGTCCTGACCGACGACCCCGAGGCGGAGGAAGAGGACGATCTTTTCGTGCTGACCGGTGACAGCGTGGATCCTGCGGACGTATTGGTGCCGGCATTGATCCTGCAGGTACAGATGACTTATCTGTGCAAGGAGGACTGCAAAGGCCTCTGCCCGCACTGCGGCGCCGACCGCAATGTGACCGACTGCGATTGCGAGAAAAAGCAGATCGATCCGCGATTTGCCGCGCTGCGCGCCCTGCTCGATTCGGACAAGGGCGAAGATTAAATGAGAAATAAAAAATATATGAAGAAAGAGTAGGAGGTGTATCCAACATGGCAGTACCGAAGAGAAAGGTATCCAAAGCCCGTCGCGACAAGCGCCGCAACTCCCACTGGAAGCTCTCCCTGCCCGGCATGGTAAAGTGCCCGCAGTGCGGTGAGATGAAGCTGGCACACAGAATGTGCAAGAACTGCGGCTACTACAACGGCCGTCAGGTTGTCGCCAAGGACGCATAAGGCGAAAACAGAACAGGAAATGGAGAAGACGGCATCCGGCTTCTCCATTTTTTTATGGCTCTGTCTCGTTGGGGCCGCCTGCGGGCCAATTGGGACGGACGCGCCGCGCAGCGCGCGGGAAAAGTGAAATGCGGAAGGAGGGGCGCAGGATGGCGTCCAAAATCACCAGTGTGGATGCGGGCAGCCCAGCGGCGCGCGCCGGGATTTTGGCAGGGGAGACCCTGATTCAGATCGACGGTGTTGCAATCCGCGACGTGCTGGATTACAAGTTTTACAGCTATGATGCGCATCTGTCGCTTCAGGTGCTCGGGCAGGACGGCGAAACCGTTCGCACGGTGCGCGTGCGCAAGCAGGAGGGCGAGCCGCTCGGCCTGAATTTTGAGCACTACCTGATGGATAAAATGAAGCAGTGCTCCAACCGGTGCGTGTTCTGCTTCATTGACCAGCTGCCCCGCGGTATGCGCAAAACGCTCTATGTCAAGGATGATGACGCGCGCATGTCCTTCCTGATGGGCAACTATATTTCGCTGACCAATCTGTCTGACGCGGATGTGGACCGCATTCTGCGCATGCACATCTCGCCGGTCAACGTCTCGGTACAGACGACCAACCCGGCGTTGCGCGTCAAAATGCTGCGCAACCCGCGCGCGGGCGAGTCGCTCGCCATCATGGACCGGTTTGCCGCAGGCGGCATCACGATGAACTGCCAGCTGGTCGTGTGCAAGGGTCTCAATGACGGCGCAGAGCTGCGCCGCTCACTGGAAGACCTCAAAAAGCTCTATCCCGCGGTGAACACGATCTCGGTCGTGCCCTTTGGCATGACGCGCCACCGAGAAGGATTATATCCGCTGGAGCCGACCGACCGGGAGGCGGCAGCGGCCATACTCGATATTGTCGAGCCGTTTGCCGCGCAGTGCTATCAGGAGCTTGGCACACGACTGGTCTGGTGCGGCGATGAACTGTATCTGAAAGCCGGCCGGCCGCTGCCAGACACGGATTATTATGAGGAATTTACCCAGTTTGAAAACGGCATCGGCATGCTGCCGCTGTTTATGGAGGAGTTCCGCCTTGCGCTGCCCGATTATGCGGGCCGGCGCGCGCGGCCATTTACCATTGCAACCGGCGCGGCGGCCGCGCCTTCCATGGCGCGCCTGCTTGACGAGGCGGCTGCAAAATGCGATAATCTAAATGGTAAAGTGGTGGAAATCCGCAACGACTTTTTCGGCCCCCTGGTTTCGGTCGCGGGCCTGATCACCGGGCAGGATCTGATTGCCCAGCTGCGCGGGCGTGACCTTGGAGCGCGTGTGCTGATCTCCGCCAATATGCTGCGTGACGGCGGCGATGTATTTCTGGATGACTATACCCCGCAGCAGGTGTCGGACGCCATCGGCGTGCCGGTAGTGCCGGTCGAGATCGACGGCGCGGATCTGCTGGCCAAGATATTTGAAGACTGAGACGGCGGCGCGGCGCGTCTGTTGTGCGCCCGGCAGCGCTGTCTGTACCCAACCCCGACAAAAGGAGGGAAACCAAATGCCAAAACCGATTGTGGCCATCGTAGGCCGGCCGAATGTCGGCAAGAGCCAGCTGTTCAACCGTCTGGCGGGCAAGCGCCTGTCTATTGTGGAGGACACCCCGGGCGTGACGCGCGACCGCCTGTATGCGGAGAGCGACTGGCGCGGCCGCGATTTTACCATCATTGACACCGGCGGCATTGAGCCGAATAACGACAACCAGATTTTGCAGTTCATGCGTTTTCAGGCGGAAACGGCGATCTCGCACGCGGACGTGATTATCTTTATCACCGATCTGCGCACGGGCATCACCGCGGCCGATCAGGACGTTGCTGCCATGCTGCTGCGCTCAGGCAAGCCGATTGTGCTTGCGGTCAACAAGTGCGACAAGCCGGGTGACCCGGAGCCGGAGTTTTATGAGTTCTACAACCTCGGCCTGGGCGAACCGTACGGCATTTCCGCCCTGCACGGCTATGGCGTGGGCGAACTGCTGGACGCGGCCTACGAGCATTTTCCACCCGAAGACGAGACCGAGGACAAGGAAGAACGCATCCGCGTGGCGCTGATTGGCAAGCCGAACGTGGGCAAGTCCAGCCTGCTTAACCGCGTGCTGGGCGAGGAGCGCGTGATCGTTTCCAACATCGCGGGCACCACGCGCGACAGCGTGGACGCCGATGTGGACAATGCGCATGGCAAATTCACCTTTATCGACACTGCAGGCATCCGCAAAAAAAGCAAAGTGGATGAGAGGATTGAGAAATACTCGGTTATGCGTTCGCTGCTTGCGGTCGAGCGCGCGGATGTGTGCGTCATTATGATCGACGCGACCGAAGGCGTGACCGAACAGGATACCAAGGTTGCAGGCGAGGCGCACAACGCGGGCAAGGCCTGCATCATTGTAGTCAATAAGTGGGACCTGGTCGAGAAAGACGGCTCGACCATGAAGGAGTATACCCTGCGCGTGCGCGAGGGGCTGGCCTATATGCCCTATGCGCCCGTGCTGTTCATCTCGGCGCAGACCGGCCAGCGCGTAGACAAGCTGTTCGCGCTTATTCAGGAAGTGTATGAGCAGAACCATATGCGCATCCCGACCGGCCGCCTCAATTCCATTTTAGCCGAGGCGACCGCGCGTGTGCAGCCGCCGACCGACAAGGGCCGCCGTCTGCGCATCTTCTATATGACACAGGCATCGACCTGCCCGCCGACCTTCGTGTGCTTCTGCAACGATGCGCGCCTGTTCCACTTTTCCTATCAGCGGTATCTGGAAAACCAGATCCGCGAGGTGTTCGGGCTGACCGGCACGCCGGTGCGCATGGTGATCCGTGAGCGCGGCGACAAAAACTGATCCCGCGGGGGCAGACCAAAACTCATCATAAGGGGACATGACTATGACAATCACGCGGTTTGTGATCATTGCAGTGTGCGCATACCTGCTCGGCTCGCTGAGCTTTGCCATCATCGTCAGCAAGGTGACGATGGGTAAGGATATCCGCAACTATGGCAGCGGCAATGCGGGCCTGACCAACGCCTACCGCACCATGGGCGCAGGAAAAACGTTGTTTGTACTGATTGGCGACATCGCTAAGGGCGCGGCGGCGGTCTCGATCGGCATGCTGCTGGCCGGACCGGTCGGCAAGCTGGTCGCGGGCATTTTCGTGATACTCGGGCATATGTTTCCCCTGTATTTCGGTTTCCGGGGCGGCAAGGGCGTGCTGGTGGGCGCAGTAATGCTGCTGCTGTTCGACTGGCGCATGTTCCTGATTGCCTTTGTGCTGTTTTTCCTCGCAGTGGCGATCACGCGCTGGATCTCGCTCGGCTCGATCCTGGGTGCGGTCAGCTTCCCGATCACCATGGCGATTTTTTACCGCGACCCCGTGCTGATCGCCATGGCATTCGGCATGGCCGTAGCGGTGATCTTTATGCACCGCTCCAACATCATGCGTATGCTGCGCGGGCAGGAGAACAGATTTTCCTTCAAAAGTAAAAAGACCATCGACCAGTCCGGAGCGGACGGAGAGGAGCATACAAAATGAAGGTATTCATGCTGGGCACCGGCGGCTGGGGGATTGCACTTGCCATGCTGCTGCATCAGAACGGACACGAGGTGACCTCCTGGACCTATCTGCAGGAGGAGTGCGACCTGCTTTTGCGCGAGCGCGCCAATGAAAAGCTGCTGCCGGGTGTCAAAATCCCGGAGGGCATTCACATCACGACCGATATGTCGGGCGCGGCATCGGCCGACCTGGTTGTGATGGCGGTGCCGTCGTTCGCGGTCGCATCCACGGCCGAGCAGCTTGCGGCGGTCGTGCCTGCGGGCACGGTGATTGTAAACGTCGGCAAGGGCCTGGACTCCAAGCACGGCTACTGCCGCTTTTCCCAGACCATCACCCGCGCGATGGATGGCAAAAACCCGGTCGTTGCGCTGACCGGTCCGACCCATGCAGAGGAGGTCGCGCGCGGCGTACCGACCGCGATCGTCGCCGCGTCCGAGAGCCGCGCAGCGGCCGAGCTGACCCAGGCGGCGTTCATGAACGAGCGTTGCTTCCGTGTCTACACCTCATCCGATATCATCGGCTGTGAGCTGGGCGGTGCGTTCAAGAATATCATTGCGCTCGGCGCGGGCATTGCAGACGGCCTCGGCTTGGGGGATAACTCCAAGGCGGCGTTTATGACCCGCGGCCTGACCGAGATCGCGCGCCTGGGCGTGACGCTCGGCGCCAAGCAGGAGACCTTTGCGGGCCTGTCCGGCGTGGGCGACCTGATCGTCACCTGCTGTTCGATGCATTCGCGCAACCGCCGCGCCGGTATCCTGATCGGCAAGGGCATGACCGCTGAGCAGGCGATGCAGGAGGTCGGCGCGACCGTTGAGGGCTATTATGCAACCGAGGCGGGCTACCACCTTGCTAAGCAGCAGGGGGTATCCATGCCGATCACCGAGGCAATGTACGAGGTGCTTTACAACGGCCTGCCCGCCACCGAGGGCATCAAGATGCTGCTCGGGCGTCCGCGCCGCGGCGAGCACGAGGAAGTCTGGGTGCATTGACGCGCACGGACAAAGCGCCAAAAAGAAATACCGTCAAGGCGTCCCAATGTGGACGCCTTTGGTTTGCACTTTGGGATACAGTTTGGTATAATATGAGAAGATAAAACTGCGCAGCGTGCGCACCCGCCGGAATGGCTGGACACGCCCTGTGCTTCATATGAATAGATAGAATGGATTTTGTAAATCCGGAGGGAAATATGGATCATATCAATGAATGCATTGCAGCGCTGCGTGAAGCCGCGCCGGAGATAGATATTTTACTGAACGAACCCATGCGCCGCCACACGACGTTTGCCATCGGCGGACCGGCCGATTTGTTTGTGCAGCCTAAAACGCGGCGTGAGTTGGCAGAGACCCTGCACGTGTTCCGCGATCGAGGCGTGCCGTTCCTGCTGCTGGGCAACGGATCAAATATGCTGGTGGCGGATGCGGGCATCCGCGGCGCGGTGGTCTGCACGAGCGAGCTGGACGACGTGCGCGTGGGCGATGACGGCACACTGGTTGCCGAAGCCGGTGCGCTGCTTGGCCGCGTGGCGCGCCGCGCGCAGCGTGCGGGCCTGACCGGTGTGGAGTTTGCCGGCGGCATTCCGGGCAGCTTGGGCGGTGCGGTGTTTATGAACGCGGGCGCATACGACGGCCAGATGGCCGGCGTGGTGGAGAAAACCGAATATCTGGATGAAAACGGCGCGCTGCACACCCTGACCGGGGATGAACACGGCTTCGGTTACCGCCGTAGCGTGTTCCGCAACCACCCGGATTGGACGGTTGTCCGTTCGACGCTGCGCCTGCAGCCGGGAGATCCGGCGGCGATCCTCGACTATATGAACGATCTTGCCCAGCGGCGGCGCGAAAAGCAGCCGCTCAATTTCCCGTCCGCGGGATCGACGTTCAAACGCCCGGAAGGGCATTTCGCGGGCAAGCTGATTGAGGATGCCGGACTCAAGGGAGCTTCGGTCGGCGGGGCACAGGTTTCGGAAAAGCATGCGGGCTTTTTGATCAACCGCGGCGGCGCGACCTGTGACGATATGCTGCGCCTGATCGAGCTTGTGCAGCAGCGTGTAAAGGAAAAGTTCGGCGTGCAGCTCGAGTGCGAGGTGCGCATCATCCGATAAACAGAGAAAAAACGGGCAAGGGGGATGAACTATGTATTTTTTGATTGTTTCCGGCATGTCGGGCGCGGGTAAGAGCCGTGCGGTCGCAACGTTTGAGGACCTCGGCTATTACTGCGTCGATAACCTGCCGATCGCACTCATCCCGCGCTTTGCCGAGATTTGCCTAGCAGCAACCGAGCGGTACGAGCGCGTTGCGCTTGTGACCGATGTACGCGCAGGCGGCGATTTTCAGCAGCTGTTCGATTCGCTCGATTCGATTAAGAACATGGGATGCGACTACCGCATTTTGTTCCTGGATACCGATACGCCTACACTGATCCGCCGCTTTAAGGAAACGCGGCGCAAGCACCCGCTGATGGAAAAAGGCGTGTCCATGACTGCGGCGATTGAAAAAGAACGCAATATGCTCGCGGCCCTGCGCAATCGCGCGGATTTCATTGTGGATACGACTGGGCTGTCCGCGGCCGGACTGCGCGAGCGGCTGCTCACGCTGTTTGCGGGCACGGATAACGGCGGCGCGTTCGAGGTGATCGTGCAGTCCTTCGGCTTTAAGTACGGCATCCCGCCCGAATCCGATTTGGTGTTTGACGTGCGCTTTTTACCCAACCCGTATTACGAGATGAGCCTGCGCGAGAAAAACGGCACCGACCCGGATGTGCGCGATTATGTATTCCAGGGCGGCACGGCGGACGTGCTGATGAGCCACCTGACCGCCTTAATCGACTTTTTGCTGCCCCGTTATGTGGCAGAGGGCAAGTCCAACCTGATCATCAGCATCGGCTGCACAGGCGGCAAGCACCGTTCGGTGGCGATCGCCGAGGCGCTCAGCGAGCATCTGCGCGGCCGGGAGTACGGTGTTGTCACCATGCATCGCGATTACCAGAGATAACAGAGCAAACGGAGAACCTAGCCATGACCTTTTCCACCGAGGTAAAAAACGAACTGTGCCGTGTGTCCATGCAGCGTGCCTGCTGCACGCGGGCGGAGGCATATGGCGCGCTGCTCCACGCCTCGGCCTTTTCTCATCGGGAGATCCGGCTGTCCACCGAAAACGCCGCTGTTGCGCGCCGTTTGCAGGCGCTCATGCAGCGCGCGTTTTTTATCGGGATCGAACCGCAGAAAACCGGAAGGAAGTTACAGCTGACCATCACCGAACCGGCGCAGATCGCCCGCATCTTTGATGTGTTCGGCTATGATCATAAGAGCCACGTCACCTATCACCTCAACCGCAATGTGCTTGAGGAGGAGTGCTGCATCGCCTCCTTTCTGCGCGGGGCGTTCTTGATGGCGGGCACGGTGGCGGGGCCGGACAAAAAAAGCCATCTGGAGCTGAAAACCGCCCATCCCAGCCTCGCAGGGGAGGAAACCAGCTTGCTGCTCGACCTCGGCCTGTCGCCCAAGCAGGCGCGCCGCGGCAGTACGCTGCTGCTGTATTTCAAGGATGGGGCGAGCATTGAGGATTTTCTCACGCGCATCGGCGCGCCACGCGCCGCAATGGGGCTGATGGAAGCCAAGGTGGAGAAAAACATTCGCAACACAATTAACCGGCAGGTCAACTGCGAGACCGCAAATCTTGTCAAGGCGACCGACGCCTCCGCGCGGCAGATCGCGGCAATCCGTGCGGTGCTCGACCGGCATGGGGAAGAGGGCTTCCCGGAAAAACTGCGTGAAACCGTGCACCTGCGCCTGCAATACCCGACGGACACCCTGTCCGAACTGGCGCAGCGCTTTGATCCGCCGATCTCCAAGCCGGGGCTGAGCCACCGACTGAAGAAAATCACTGAATTTGCGTCGAAGGAGGACTAACGTGGTACCATTTGCGCATCTGCATGTGCATAGTGAATACAGTTTGCTGGACGGCGCGTGCCGCATTGAGGGCTTGGTCGACCGCGTTGCCGCGCTTGGCCAGACCGCCTGTGCGCTGACCGACCACGGCGTGATGTATGGCGTGATCGACTTTTACCGCGCCTGCAAAGCCAAAGGCATTCATCCGGTTATCGGGTGCGAGGTATACCTGGCGCCGCACTCGCGTTTTGACCGTAGCTACTTAAACGGCGAGTGGCACAGTCATTTGATCCTGCTGTGCGAAAACATGACCGGCTACCGCAATCTGATCCATATGGTGTCGCTCGGCTTTGCCGAAGGCTTTTACATGAAGCCGCGCATCGATATGGATTTGCTGCGCGAGCACAGCGAGGGCCTCATCTGCCTGTCCGCATGCCTGGCGGGCGTCATCCCGCGCGCACTCGCGGAAGGGGATATGGACGGCGCCTACGAGCTGTGCGAGCAGTTTTTGGAGATTTTCGACCGCGATCACTTCTATCTTGAGGTGCAAGATCACGGCATCGCAGTGCAGAAAAAGGTAAATGAGGGCCTTTACAAGCTGGCAGAGGAACTGAACATCGGCCTAGTCGCGACGAACGACGCACATTACCTGACAAAACAGGATGCGCGCATCCAGGATGTCCTGATGTGCATCCAGATGGGCAAGACCGTGGACGACCCCACGCGCATGAAGTTTGAGACGCAGGAGTTTTACATCAAGGACGCGGACGAGATGGCCGCGCTGTTCCCGGATCACCCGGAAGCGCTCGAAAACACGGTCAAGATCGCGGAACGGTGCCAGGTCGAGTTTGAATTCGGCAAGTACCATTTGCCGGAATTCGACGTCCCGGCAGGCTATACCGCGCTCGAATACCTGCAAAAGCTGTGCGACGAGGGCTTCGCCGTGCGCTATCCGAACGACGACGGCACGGTGCGCCGACGCTTGCAGTACGAGATCGACATGATTACCAAAATGGGATTTGTCGATTACTTCCTGATCGTGTCCGACTTTATCGGCTACGCAAAGCGCCAGGGCATCCCGGTCGGGCCGGGGCGTGGCTCGGCGGCGGGCTCGGTTGTGTCCTACTGCCTGGGTATCACCGACCTTGACCCCATCCACTATTCGCTTTATTTCGAACGCTTCCTCAACCCGGAGCGCGTTTCCATGCCGGATATCGACGTGGACTTCTGCTATGTGCGCCGGGGCGAGGTGATCGAATATGTGACGAACAAGTACGGCAAGGATCATGTGGCGCAGATCGTTACCTTCGGTACCATGGCGGCGCGCAACGCGATCCGCGATGTGGGCCGCGCGCTCTCCATCCCGTATAACGAGGTGGACGTGGTCGCCAAGCAGGTGCCGAACGAATTGCATATCACGATCGACAAGGCGCTTGCGATCAACCCTGAGCTGAAAAAAATGTATGACGAGAAGCCGCAGGTGCGCGAGCTGATCGACACCGCGCGCGCGCTCGAGGGTATGCCGCGGCACGCCTCGACCCATGCGGCGGGCGTTGTCATCACCAAGGACCCGGTGGATACCTACGTGCCGCTCGCGCGCAACGACGAGCAGATGGTCACCCAATTCACCATGACCACGCTCGAGGAGCTTGGCCTACTGAAAATGGATTTCCTCGGCCTGCGTAACCTGACGGTCATTGCGGACGCGGAAAAGATGATCCGCCGCCACACGCCCGACTTTAATATCGAAAAGGTGGATCTCAGCGACAAGGCCACCTATGAGATGCTTGGCCGCGGCTCGACCATGGGCGTGTTCCAGCTGGAAAGCGCGGGCATCACAAACGTCGTTACCGGTCTGCAGCCGCAGTCGATTGAGGACATCACCGCGGTTGTGGCGCTTTACCGCCCGGGGCCGATGCAGTCCATCCCGCGCTATATCGAGTGCCGCCATCATCCGGAAAAGGTGACGTATAAGCACCCACTGCTCGAGCCGATCCTCAAGGTCACCTATGGCTGCATGATCTATCAGGAACAGGTCATGCAGGTGTTCCAGAGCCTGGCGGGCTATTCGCTCGGCAAGGCGGATATGGTGCGCCGCGCGATGAGCAAAAAGAAGATGAAGGAGCTGGAAAAGGAACGCATCAACTTCATCTACGGCAATGAGGAGCTTGGAATCGACGGCGCGATCAAACGCGGCGTACCGGAAAGCGTCGCGGCAAGCCTGTTCGATGAGATCATGGACTTTGCCAACTACGCCTTCAACAAGGCGCACGCCGTGTGCTATGCGGTCGTGTCTTTCCGCACGGCTTACCTCAAGTGCCACTATCCGCGCGAGTATATGGCGGCGCTGCTGACCAGCGTGCTCGATTCGTCGGACAAGATCTCGGAATATATCCAGGCGGCACGTGAGATGAACATTTCGGTGCTTCCACCTGATGTCAATGAGTCCTACGACAGTTTTTCGGTTTCCGGGCAGGACATCCGCTTCGGCCTGGCGGCAGTCAAGGGCGTGGGACGTTCGTTTATGAAGCAGCTCGTCGAAGAGCGCATGGAAAACGGTCTGTTTGCCTCGTTCCAGGATTTCTGCGAGCGGATGTATGACCGCGAGCTCAACCGCCGCGCGCTCGAGAGTCTGATCAAGGCAGGCGCGTTCGACTCGATGGGCTACCGCCGCAGCCAGTTGCTCAAAATTGTGGGCCCGGTTGTGGATGCGATTGCGCAAAGTCGCAAAAAGAACATCGAGGGGCAGATGGATCTGTTTGGCATGGGAAACGATGCGGTGCAGGACACGCAGATCGCCCTGCCGGATATCCCCGAGGTATCGCGGCGCGAGCTGCTCTCGATGGAAAAGGAAACGACCGGGCTGTATCTGTCCGGCCACCCGATGGACGAATACCGCGATTTGGCGAAAAAGGCAAATGCTATCCCGGTCCGCCGCATCATCGACGATTTGTCGGGCGAGAGTGAGAAGCCCGCCCTGCGGGACGGCATGACCGTGCGTCTGGCGTGTGTCATCACGAATGTGCGGCTCAAGTCGACCAAAAACGGCTCGATGATGGCGTATGTCACGGTCGAAGACGACACTGCGCCGATCGAATTGGTCGTTTTTCCGCGTTCGCTGCAGCAGTGCGGCGCCTATCTGACCGAGGATAACGCGGTCCTGCTCACCGGCAAGATCGATGCGCGCGAGGATGAGGCACCCAAGGTGCTGCTCGACCAGGCGCAGCCGCTGACCGAAAGCGTGGTAAACAGTATGCTGACTGCGGATAACCCCGGCCGGTCGGTCTACACCGACCAGCAGGCGGCAAAACTCGCGCCGCACAAGCTGTATCTGCGTATTTCCAGCATGAAAAGCGACGAATGGCCGCGCATTAAGGCAATCCTGCTGACCCAGCCGGGCGACACGCCCGTATACCTGTATCCCACGGATACCAAAAAGAAAACGCTGGCCAAGCGGGCCTACTGGGTCGAGCCGGATGTGCCGCTTCTGGAAAAATTACGCTTCCTCTTGAGCGAGGAAGATGTTATAATAAAGTAGGAGAGGAATTACCACATTCGTGGGTAACATTGCGACCGATACAGGGAGGCATATTATGGAAAAACAGATTCGCAGAATCGGCGTGCTCACCAGCGGTGGTGACGCACCTGGCATGAACGCACTGATCCGCTCTGTCGTGCGTACGGCATCCGCCTATGACATTTCCGTACTCGGCATCCGCCGTGGCTACAGCGGCCTGATCAACGGCGACATCATCGAGATGGGCGCCCGCAGCGTAGACGGCATTATCCGCCGCGGCGGCACGATGCTCTATACCGCGCGATGCAAGGAAATGTTGACCGATGAAGGCCAACAGAAGGCGGCGGACACCTGTAAGTATCTGGGTATCGACGGCCTGATCTGCTGCGGCGGCGACGGTACCTTCCGCGGCGCGCAGGCGCTGTCCCGTAAGGGCGTGCATTGCATCGGCGTACCTGGTACGATCGATAACGATATCGGTTGCACGGACTATACCATCGGCTTTGACACCGCCTGCAACACGGCAATCGAGTGTATCGACAAGCTGCGCGACACCATGCAGTCACACGAGCGCTGCTCGGTGGTTGAGGTCATGGGCCGTCACGCGGGCCATCTGGCGCTGAATGTCGGCTGTGCAGTCGGCGCGACCGCGATTTGCCTGCCCGAGCGCAAGTTGGACTTTGATACGGACATTGTCGAGAAGATGCGTGTCGGCCGTATCAAGGGCCGCAACCACCACATCATCATCGTGGCGGAGGGCTACGGCTCCGCACAGGAGGTTGCCGACCATATCCACGAGTCGACCGGCATCGATACCCGTGTGACCATTCTGGGCCATATCCAGCGCGGCGGCTCGCCCACGGCGCAGGACCGCGTGATGGCGACCCGCATGGGCTATGCAGCGGTGCGCGCACTGATGGAAGGCAAGACCAATCGTGTTGTCGTATTTGATAACAATATGGTCACCGATCTGGATATTGAAGAGGGCCTGTCCCGCCAGAAGGACCTCAACCAGTGCCTGTTTGAGGCACAGCAGACGGTCGCGATCTGATGCATACCGTTCTGATCACCGGCGGCTCGCGCGGGATTGGCGCGGCTTGCGTGCAGGCATTTGCGCGTGCGGGCTGGCAGGTGGCATTTACCTATCGGGAAAACCGTGAGCGCGCCGGTGCGCTGGCCAGGCAGACCGGCGCACTCGCGCTTTGCGCCGACCTGCGGGAAGATCTGGCGGTCCGCCGGGCAGCGGCGGAAGTTGTGAGCCATTTCGGCGCGGTGGACGCACTGGTCTGCAATGCGGGTGTGGCGGAGCAAAAGATGTTTCAGGACATCACGGACGAGGACTGGCAGCGCATGCTGGACGTCAATCTGCTCGGCGCGGTGCGCACGATCCGTGCCTGCCTGCCGGATATGCTGCACGCCAAGTGCGGCAGCATCGTGACCATTTCCTCGATGTGGGGACAATCGGGTGCATCCTGCGAAAGCCACTATGCCGCCAGCAAGGCGGCGCTCATCGGGCTGACCCGGTCGCTCGCGCTCGAGCTTGGGCCGTCCGGCATCCGGGTCAACTGTGTGGCGCCCGGCGTGATCGACACGGATATGAACGCCGTGCACAGCGCGGAAACCATGCAGGCGCTCGCAGCGGAAACGCCGCTCGGCCGCATCGGCACAGCGGACGAGGTCGCGGACAGTATCCTCTACCTGTGCTCGGATCGGGCTTCCTTTATCACCGGGCAGGTGCTCGGCGTTACGGGCGGCTTCTGAACAAAAAACACAAAGGTCTTGCCGCAGGGCAAGACCTTTTGCTGTTTATGCGGGGCTGAGGCCAAAATAGTCCAGCATACCGTTATAAATGCCCTGCGCAAAGCCATATGGGTCGTCGCGCAGCCGGTTGGCGTCCGCCGTGTTGCTCAGGTAGGCAAGCTCGACCAGGATTGCGGGCATGCGCGTGCGGCGCAGCACATACAGGCTGGGGTTAACGCGCACGCCGTTGTCTCGCGTGCCGACGCGCTCGACAATGCCGCGCAGCACATGCTGGGCCAGCCAGTAGGATTGGGTGTTTTGCTGGTAGACATAGACCTCGCTGCCGTTGATTGCCGGATTGACATTGGAGTTGCAGTGGATG
Source organism: uncultured Agathobaculum sp. (assembly GCF_944384765.1). Classification (GTDB taxonomy): domain Bacteria; phylum Bacillota; class Clostridia; order Oscillospirales; family Butyricicoccaceae; genus Agathobaculum. Next base: position 74,381 of record NZ_CALWUM010000007.1, read on the forward strand.
CTGACAAAGTAGTCCGCAGGCCAGCTGTTGGCCAGGTTCACGCGCGCGGCTAAACTGGTGGCGTTGCTTGTGCCGAGGCTCTCGGTGGGGGTATTGCGGCTCAGACGAACGGCAAACCGTCCGTCCGCGCGCAGCAGGTCGGCCAGATACATACTGACCGTGAAGTTTACGTCCTGCTCAACCAGGCCGTTGCCCTCGGCGCCGGTGTTGGGGTTGCCGGTCGGGTTGTGGCCGGGGTCGATAAAGATCCGGATCGCCAAAAAAATCACCTCCTCGCTTCAGTTTATTCACAGCGGGGGCGGATGGGTGCGTCCGCTTGACGGCGGCAGGCGGAAATGCTATGCTTTACACAGACTGCGCGGAAAGGGGAATGGAAATGACAGAGATCGATCAGGCGTTCGTGGATCGTATCATGCCGCGGCGCGCCCCGGAGGCGAACAAGAACGCGTTTGGCCGCATCCTGTGTGTGTGCGGCTCAGCGGGGTATACAGGCGCTGCTTATTTTGCCACACAGGGCGCGGTGCGCATGGGCAGCGGCGTGGTGACACTGGCGGTGCCGGAAAAAGCGTGGCCGGTGCTCGCGGTCAAGCTCAATGAACCGGTGGTTCGCCCGCTGCCGTGCGGCGCGGACGGCATGTTTTCCCTCGAGGCACTGCCTGCGCTGCTGGAACTTACCGCGCGCGCGGATGCGCTGCTGATCGGCTGCGGACTGGGCCGCTCGGACGGGGTCACCGCGATCGTGGAGGGGCTGCTCCGGCAGGCAGCCTGCCCGATCGTACTCGATGCGGACGGCATAAATGCCATCGCCGCGCATAAGGATATATTGCAGCAGGCGGCGCAGCCGGTTGTGCTGACGCCGCATGCAGGTGAATTCGCGCGCTTGTCCGGCATCCGGCAGGCGGAACCCGCGCAGCTGACGCACTTTGCGCAGGAGCAGCGCTGCATCCTGCTCTATAAGGGACACCGCACGCTGATCGCCGCGCCGGACGGCACGCTTTACCGCAATCATTCGGGCAACCCGGGCATGGCAAAGGGCGGCAGCGGGGACGTGCTTGCCGGCATGCTGGTCTCGCTGTGCGGACAGGGGATTCCGCCGTTGCAGGCAGCCTGCGCCGCAGCGTGGCTGCACGGCCGCGCGGGCGATCTGGCCGCCAACACACTCAGTGAGTACGGCATGACGCCGAGCGATATGCTGCGTCTGCTGCCCATGCTGCTCAAACGCTACAACACAAGGGAGTGGTGACCTGAAACGCGTTCTGGCTTTGGCGATGCTGTTGGTAGCGCTGCTTTGCGGCTGCGGCAGCCATACGGACGGAGAAAGCATCCGCGCCCATTTTGAGGCGCTGGAAGGATTTGAGGCACAAATCGAAATAACCGCCGATCTGGGCGAATCGGTACTGGATTTCTCCATCCAGTACGACTATAATAAGGAGGATAACGACCGCTTCACCATCACCGCACCCGAATCGCTCGCCGGTATCAGCGGGACGATTGCGGGCACGGACAATGCCGTGTTTTCGCTGCAATACGACGGCCTCGCGCTGGATGACGCCATGCCGCAGCGCACCGGGCTGACGCCGGCGGACGCGCTGTTCTGTCTGATGAACGACCTGCGCACGGCGCAGCCCGCGCAGATCTGGCAGGAGAGCGCCTCAGGAACGGACTATATCGTCGTGCGGTATGAGGGGGAGGATGCGGACGGCACGGTCGCAAAACAGGTCTGGCTGACTAAGCAGGGCTTGCAGCCGGCATATGCCGAGCTGTATGCAGACGGCAGCCGCGTGATAGCGATCCGGGTCGCGTCGTTTACCGAGACATAAAATTGGGGATGAACAACAACATGGAACCGAACAAACACCGCACCTGGGCGGAAATCGACCTGGGCGCGATCGAGCATAACTACCGCGTGATCTGCGCGCAGGCCAAGTCGCCAGTGCTGTGCGTGGTCAAGGCGGACGCATACGGCCACGGCGCGGTGCCCGTGGCCGCGCGCCTGCAGGCGATGGGTGCGCCGTATTTCGCGGTTGCAACCGTGCCGGAGGCAGTCGAGCTGCGCGAAGGCGGCATCACAAAGCCCATCCTGATCTTGGGCTATGTGGACGAGGCGGACATGGATACCGTGGCGCAGTATCATATTACCGCCCCGGTCTATGACCGGGAGACCGCGCGTTTGCTCTCTGCTGCGGCGGTGCGCACCGGGCAGGAGATCACCGTGCATTTCAAGCTGGATACCGGCATGACCCGCTTAGGGTTTCCATCCTGGGAGCAGGAACAGACCGTGCAGGACATTTTGGCGTGCGCAGCGCTGCCCGGTCTGCGCCCGGAGGGTATTTTCACCCATCTTGCGGTCGCGGATGTGCCGCAGGGCAGGGAATACACCGCGCTGCAATACCAGCGCTTTGCAGGCGTGTGTGACCGCCTGGCGCAGTGCGGGCTGGAGCTGCCGCTGCGTCACTGCGCAAACAGCGGCGGCATCCAGTTTTATGCGGATATGCACTGCACCATGACCCGCGCGGGGATCATCCTGTATGGCTACCGGCCGGACGCCTCCGTGCCGCCCGTGCTCGACCTGCGTCCGGCGATGACGGTCAAGGCGCGCGTGGTGCAGGTGCGGGACATCCCGGCGCACACCACGGTCAGCTATGGCCGCACCTATGAGACCGAGGCGCCAACCCACATGGCGGTCGTGTCGATCGGTTATGCGGACGGCTATCTGCGCACCGGCTCGGGCCGGGCGCATATGCTGCTCGGCGGGCAGCGGGTCCCGGTCATTGGCCGCATCTGCATGGATATGTGCATGGTGCAGCTGCCGGACGGCGCGGACGTGCACCGCGGCGACGAGGTGACCGTGTTCGGCCCTGCGGGCTGGACCGCAGAGGATGCGGCAGAGGCTGCGGGCACCATCTCGTATGAAGTGGTCTGCGCAGTCAGCCGCCGCGTGCCGCGCTTTTATATCGGCTGACAACCGCAAACGTCTGCTGGCATAGGATGAAACGGGGGAGTAGCCCCCGCCCGCCTGTGCCGGCAGATTTTTTGTTTGCGCGTTATATTTTTCGCCGGCATGGGGAAAATAGGTTTGCGGACAAACCGCAAATCTATTGCAACGGAGTGTGAACCAACGTGGATACCAGCATCAAACGGGGAGATATTTATTATGCCGATCTCAGCCCGGTGGTGGGCAGCGAGCAGGGCGGCATCCGCCCGGTGCTGATCGTGCAGAACAACGTCGGCAACCGTTACAGCCCGACCGTGATCGCAGCCGCCATTACATCCCAGGTCAACAAGGCCAAAATGCCGACCCACATCTCGGTCGGCGCGCCCAACTACGGCCTGACCAAGGATTCCATCATCCTGACCGAGCAGATCCGCACGCTGGATAAGCGCCGCCTGCGGGAAAAAATGGGCTCGCTGGACGAAACCGCGATGCGCCATGTGGATGAGGCGCTGGCCGTCAGTTTCGGCCTGGGCGCAGTGCAGGGCTGAACAGGCATATTGCCGCACAAAAGCGCGTATTCTGTTAGCAGAATACGCGCTTTTTCCGTAGGAGGGATGGACGTGCAGGCGGAGGTTTATTATGCGGGCAAGCCGGTCGGGACGCTGGAATGGACGCCGGACGCTTATGGTGTGCAGGTTCACCTGGACTGCGCCTGCCCGGACAGCGGCGGCGCGCTGCTGCGCTGTTTCGCCGCAGGCGGGGCGCAGACGCTGCGCGTCGGCCTGCCCGAACCGGTGGACGGCCGCCTGCGGCTGACGCGGCACCTGTCCCGGGAAACCCTGCGCGCCGCGGGTTATGCGCAGGCTGTGCCTGCGCGGTTCTATCTCGCGGCCCGGCCGGATGAAGCGAAAGTGGAGCCGCCGGCCGCGGAGCGGGCGTCCGTCCCGCCGGCCGCGCAACCCGCTGTGCCGGCAGACGATCCATCTCCCGCGCCGCGGACCGGGGACGCGGTGCTCGACGCGCTGCTGGACAGCGGCGCAGTGCAGGCCGCGCCGGACGGAGACACACTCGTGCTGCGCTGCGTCTGTGCGCCTGACAGGCCGTTTGCACTGGCACCGGCATTCGTGCTCTGCACGGTGGAAAACGGCCTCGCCACGCTGCGCTGGACAAAAAAAGATGCAGCAGCAGGGGCTGCATCCGATTGCAGGGGTGAAAGCTGATGATTAAGCCTCGCCGCGCAGATAGGCGAGAATGTCGGCGGCGTTGGTGCCTGGCTTGACTTTGGGCAGGATCTTTTCGATGTTGCTCGCCTCGTCGATGATAAAAGTCGTGCGCACCACGCACATGCTGACCTTGCCATACAGCTTTTTCTCCTGCCACACACCGTAGGCCTGAATGGCGGTCAGCTCCGGGTCGGAGAGCAGGATAAACGGCAGATTGTGCTTTTCCGCAAAACGCTGGTGCGAGGCTGCCGAATCCTTGCTGACGCCGATCACGACAACATTCATGGTTTTGAAATACTCGTATGCCGAGGCAAAAGCACACGCCTGCCGCGTGCAGCCGGGCGTGTTAAAAGTACAGTACCACTTTTTTGCCCGCAAAATCCGACGGGGAAACCGGGTTTCCGTCCTTGTCCAGCATACTATTCTCCTCCGTCCGCTGTTTGTTTCTGCTCTCATTATATACGGACGGATGGACAAATGCAATCCGGCAGGCTATGCATGCATCAGCTGCATCGCACGGTAAAGCATATCGCACGCACCTGCACGGGTCAGTGGCTCGTCCGGCTGCTGCATGGCCGTGAGCGGGGAGAGCAGTTCCATCCGCTCGAGGCTGCTGACCGCAGCCTGCGCCCAGTCGGGGTCGGTATCGTGCTGGGCGGCGAGCGCGTATTGCGTGCCGTCCAGTTTCGTACCGAGCAGATTCCCGACAACTACACTGGCCTCGGCAAGCGTGATCGGGTTTTGTCCGCGGATTTCGGATAAGCCGCCCGCGGTCGGGTAGCCGGAGACAAGGCCGCTGGCGGCCGCAGTGCTGATAAACGGCTTGGCCCAGGGGGACAGGCCGCTGTCATCGGCAAAATCCGTGCGTACGGTCGGCTGGACGGGCAGCTCAGCTGCCGCAGCCGCCATGGCGATGAATTCGCTGCGCGTTACGGTCTGTGCCGGGTGAAAAAAGTATACCCCGCCGATGCATTCGCCGGTCATGATGCCCTGTTCCGCCAGGCAGAGCGCGGCGTAGTGCGCTGGATTACCGTCCATATCCGCGTAGGTCAGCCCGGCGCGGTTTTTGTCCACTGTGATCGTGACCGCAGCGGGCTGCGCGGTGTTCCCGTCGGCGTCGACCACGGTGTAGGAAAACCGGTCGGTGCCCGCCTTATTGCCCGGCGTGTAGGTGAGCACGCTGCCCTCGATGGATGCCGTTCCCAGGCGCGGCTGCTCGGTCAGCTGATAGAGGACGATGTCGTCTTCCGGGTCATCGGCGTGCAGCTCGATTTGGATCGCAATGCCCACACAGGTCTGCCCCTCAGCTATATGTGCAGTCGGAACACCCTCGGCGGCGTGCGCAGCGGGCAGGCTGGCGGCCACCGCTGCGCCCAGAAACAGCAGTGTCACCGGCAGCAGCACGGCGGCCAGCAGCAGTTTTTTATCCTTTCGCATGAAAGCACCCCTTCCAAACGCTTGTTTGCTCACCAGTATGTGCCGGGTAAGGGGATTTTATACAAGAAACGACGGATTTTCTGCGCTTTTTTGTGCGAATGCAAGAGCGGATGCAGAAACAGTGGAAAATACTTGCCGAAATCGTGCAGATATGGCATAATTTAATCAGGAAAGTATGGGATATAGAAAGGAGAACACTATGGATAATCATCAGCTCGTTTTGGTGCTGGATTTTGGCGGACAGTATAACCAGCTGATCGCGCGCCGCGTGCGTGAGCACAATGTATACTGTGAGGTCAAGCCCTATCAGACGCCGCTGGACGAGATCCGTGCGATGCAGCCGATCGGCATTATCTTCACCGGCGGCCCGAACAGCGTTTACGACGAGAAGTCGCCCAAGTGCGACCCCGGCCTGTTCGAGCTCGGCATTCCGGTGCTCGGCATCTGCTACGGCTGCCAGCTTATGGCGCAGACACTGGGCGGCGAGGTCACCGCAGCGCAGGAGGACACCGCGCGCGAATACGGCAAGACCGAGACCTTCTACAACACCGACTGCAAGCTGTTTAAGGGCCTGCCCGCGCAGGGCATTTCCTGGATGAGCCATGGCGACTATATGGCAAAGGTACCGGAGGGGTTTGCACTTGTGGCGCACACCGAAATGTGCCCGACCGCAGCGATCGCGGACGAGGCGCGCGGTTTTTACGGCGTGCAGTATCACCCCGAGGTTAACCACACTGAAAACGGCTCGCTCATGCTCCGCAATTTCCTCTATGAGGTGTGCGGCGCCAAGGGCGACTGGACGATGGGGGATTATAAAAAGAACTCGATCGCGGCCATCCGCAAAAAAGTCGGCGACGGCAAGGTACTGCTTGCGCTGTCCGGCGGCGTGGATTCGTCGGTTGCCGCAGCGCTGCTGGCCGAGGCGGTCGGCAACCAGCTGACCTGTGTGTTCGTCGACCACGGTCTGATGCGCAAGGATGAGGGCGATGAGGTCGAGGCCGCTTTTTCCAAGTGGGACATCAATTTTATCCGCGTGGACGCAGAGGCGCGCTTCCTCGGCAAGCTGGCCGGCGTATCCGACCCGGAGACCAAGCGCAAGATCATCGGCGAGGAGTTCATCCGCGTCTTTGAGGAGGAAGGCAAGAAGATCGGCAAGGTGGACTACCTGGTGCAGGGCACGATCTACCCGGACGTGATCGAATCCGGCGCGGGTGATGCTGCGGTCATCAAGAGCCACCACAACGTCGGCGGCCTGCCGGACTTCGTGGACTTCAAGGAGATCATCGAGCCGCTGCGCCTGCTGTTCAAGGACGAGGTGCGTCAGCTCGGCCGCGAGCTCGAGCTGCCCGAGTATCTGGTGATGCGTCAGCCGTTCCCCGGCCCGGGCCTTGCGATCCGCGTGATCGGCGAGATCACCAAGGAAAAGCTGGACATCCTGCGCGAAGCGGACTTTATCTTCCGCGATGAAATTGCCAAGGCCGGCCTGGAGCACACCATGAACCAGTACTTTGCGGTGCTGACCAATATGCGTTCGGTCGGCGTCATGGGCGACGGCCGTACCTATGACTATACGCTTGCCCTGCGCTCGGTCACTACGACCGACTTCATGACCGCGGACTGGGCGCGTATCCCGTATGACGTGCTCGACCGCATCTCGGTGCGCATTGTTAACGAGGTGGCGCATATCAACCGTATCGTGTATGATATCACGAGTAAGCCGCCGGCGACCATTGAGTGGGAATGACGCTCGAAACGGCGAAAACCCGCATGAATACAGGCTTTTTTGCCCGTCCATACTGCTCTTGATAC
>NZ_CALWUM010000008.1 GCF_944384765.1 uncultured Agathobaculum sp.
TTTCCAGCTGTCCTCCTGCTTCCAAACAAAAAACCTGCTCTGGCCTAATTGCCAAAGCAGGTTTTTCTACAGGCTGAGCGCCCCGCGTGGATACGCGGGGCGCTTTTGGCTGTCAGTCGAGCGTGGCGTACAGCAGGCCATAGACGCCGAAGAACACAACGGTCAATGCAATAACCGGCGCGGCGGGTATCTGGAACAGCACGGTGCGGAGCACATCGCCGACAAAGAGATCCAGAACGTCGTCACACCAGAGGCCCAGTATGCACAGGGCAAGTGCTCTGCGGTTGCTCAGGATGGAGCTGACATACGGCCTGCGGTAAAGCAGGACGATGATCGAGAGCAGGACAAAAAAGAGCGTGCAAAAATAAAAGAGAAGCCTGACGTTGACTGTCAGCGACGGCCATCCGGCAAATGCAAATATGGCAGGCTGGAGCAGCAGGACGGCGAGCGCAAACGCCACATCCCGCAGCAGCGCCAGCAGCTGGTAGCGTCCCGACGGCGGCGGAAACGCGGAGATGATCTCGTCGCACAGCAGCCGGTAGTCCGCCCCAATGAGCGCTTCCGGCGGCTCACTGCGCGCCTCGGTATCCGCCAGCATGCGGATCATGTCCCGCCGCGCAAGCTCCTGATTAAAGGGGCGGACGGGCGCACTGCGGATGTAATCCGTGATGTTGTCGATCAAGACCGTTGATTCGGTGGAAAGCGGTTCCACCGCGCATTTGTTCTCCCGGCGGAGTTTGCGAAGTCGCTTGCTCATGGTGATCCCCCCTTTTTTAATCCAGCTTGGCGTCCAGCAGCTTCCAAAGCCCGAACAGTGCGAGAAGCATCGCGAGTACGGCAAGCAGGTGGATACGGCATAACTCATGGGGCAACAGCCAGTGCAGCGCGAGCAAAACAGCAAAGATGAAAAGGTAAAGCAGCACACCCACCACTTTACGGGCAGTCGTGTGCGGCCGGTCGGGGTCGGGCGACGGTACCGCACACAAAGCAAAGGCGGCGGCCAGCACAAACGCCAATCCAAGCACATCGCCCAGCGTAATCGCGGTGTACCAGGGATCATCCGGACCGTACAAGCGTTCCAGCACGGCTGGCGGCAGGGTACCGGCATCCCTGCGGAAGAAAAACGCATTTGGCAGGTCGTTTAACAGCAGCCGGACACCGTAGACCACCAGCACGAAGGGCAACCCGTCACGCAGGGAGCGGAGAAACTGCCGCAACAGCGTGGGGCGTGGCAATGCATCGATCACGTGGTCGCAGAACGCGCGGTAATCTTCACCGAGCACGTCCGTTGGCGTGTCGCCGCGCGCTGCGGCGTCAGACAGCATCTGGATCACGTCGCTCCGTATGCACTCACGCTCGTAGCTGCTGACGCGTACATCGTGGAGGTGTTCTGTGATTTGAAGCAGCGCGCAGTGGGCGGACTGGGGCAGTTGCTGTGCCGCCGCGTCGTTCGCCCTGCGCAGCTGTTTGGTTCGTTTGCTCATGTCGATTCCCCTTTCATCTCATCCATCAGTCGGTCGACCGCGCTCGTCAGCTCGCGGTAGCTGGCGAGGAAGGACGCGAGCTCTTCGCGGCCTTTGGCGGTCAAAGCATAATACTTGCGTTTGGGGCCGATCTCGGAAGCGCGGTACTCCGCATTGGCCAGCCCGTTCTTCTCCAGCCGGAGCAGCAGTGGATAGATCGTGCTCTCTGCGATCTGGCCGAAGCCGTAGTTTTTGAGCTGCTCGGCGATCTCGTAGCCGTAGGTCGGCTGGCGGCTGATGATCGCCATGATGCAGCCCTCCAGCGTGCCCTTGAGCATTTGCGATGGGATCAATCTGCCGCCCTCCCTTTCTTTAGGTATCTTGCAATGCAATGTAGTAACTATATTGTATTGCAAAGTAGCAGCGGCGTCAACCGGCCGGGCCGGATTTTGTAGGGATAGACAGAAAACCCGGTATGGAATTGACTTTCCGGACAAAAGCGGGTATGCTGAAAGCATCAAAGCAGACAGGGAGGAAGAACATCATGCAGGTATTGGAAAACGAACGCTTCCGCGTGGAGATCAACGAGCAGGGCGCAGAGCTGACCAGCTTCCGGAGCAAGGCGACCGGCACGGAATACGTCTGGCAGGGCGACCCGGCGGCGTGGAAGCGCCACGCGCCCATTCTGTTCCCGATCGTCGGGCGGCTCAAGGACAAAACCTACACCGTAGGCGGGAAGGCATACGAGATCACCCAGCACGGCTTTGGCCGCGATTTGCCGTGGCAGGCGAGCCGCGAGAGCGACACCTGCGTGTCGTTCACGCTCACGCCGAACGAATATACGAAAAAGATGTACCCGTGGGACTTTGTCTGCACGGTGCGCTATACGCTGGACGGCGCTTCGCTCAAAAAGGAGCACATCACGCAAAACCGCAGCGCCACGCCGATGTATTATGAAATCGGCGGGCACGACGCCTATAACCTGTGCTGGCAGGAGGGCGAGCGCATCACGGACTACTTTGTCGCCTTTGAGGGCACGGACCGGCTGCACCGCATTGTGACCGATGAGGCGGTCATGCTCACCGAGACGCGCACCGACATCGCGCTGGAAAACGGCCGCCTGCCTATCTCTCGCGCGCTGTTCGCGGGCGACGCCGTCATGACCGAGGGGCTGCCCGTGCACCGCGCGTCCATCGGCTGCACGAAGAACAGCCGCACGGTGACCATGGACTTTGCGGACTTTGACTATTTTGCGGTCTGGAGCCCGTACAAGGATTTCGAGGTGCCCTTTGTCTGCCTCGAACCGTGGAGCACGCTGCCGGACGGCACCTATCTCGACCATGCGATCGAGCATAAACAGGGCGTGCGGGTGCTGCAGCCCGGCCAGAGCGAAACCTTGGCGTTCACGACCACGATCCACGAGTGATACGTAAAACGGACAAAACCTCCTGTGCCTGCACAGGAGGTTTTGCTTTGCCTCGGATTCAGGAGTCGGTCATCGATACGCGTGCGCACAGGATGAGTGCGACGGCGGCAGCACAGGCGGCCAGCGTTGCGCCCGCCCAGATGGCGCCGGCCCGGGTGCGCAGGCGCATTCCCTTTCGGGCGAGCTTTTCGAGTACGATGCCGGCAATCGCGGACACAAGATACAGCGCACACCAGATCAGCCACCCGTCATGCCCGTGACCGTAGGGCGCGTTCGCCGGATTTTTCCCGAGCACCTCACCAAGCGGGATGGCAGCTGTGCTGACGGCAAAGGTTACCGCAGAGAAGCGCCATGCGCCAAGGAACAGAGCAGCTGAGACGGAGAGCACCATGACAAAGCGGAACAGCCCGCCCCGTGTCAGCCAGCCGAACAGATAATATTTGGACCAGTCGTCAAACAGAAAACCGAGCAGGCTGGTTTCATACGGATTGGCGCAGACCGCCCGCCCTGCCAGATACAGCAGCACCCAGCACACGAGGATGATGAGCGCCGCGCGCAGGTTGCCCCGGAGCACCTGCATGAATTCCCGTGTGCTGAGAATGCGCAGCGGATGTCCCGGCGGCTGCGGCGCAGCTTCGTCCAGCAAGGTGCTCACCGGAACGCCAAGCACCTCGGCCAGCCGGAGCAGGTTTTCAGTCGAGGGCGCGGACTGGCCGGTCTCCCATTTTGTGACCGCCTGTCGGCTGATGCCGAGCCGCTCGGCCAGCTTTTCCTGCGACAGCCCGGCCGCCTGCCGCGCCGCGCGGATGCGCGCGCCCAGGTCTTGCGTGGTCATAGGCTGCACCTCCTTTCCTTCTGGAAACAGTATAGCATCCGGCGGCGGAAATGTCAGCAAACCAGGCGGCAACTATTGGTTGCGGACGGTATTTTTCGGTTTTGGGCATAAAATAACAACGGATGCAGCAGGCGGGGAATTCCGTCTTGACAAAAGCGCCCTGCTGTCGTATACTATTCGCAGAAAGAACCCCCTCCCCGGGGGGGTAAGGGATAAGGAGAACCAGACTATGAAACAGAGATTCCGCGTCGGCGGCATGAGCTGTGCGGCCTGTTCGGCGCATGTGGAGAAAAGCGTCGCGGCAGTGCCGGGCGTAAGCGAGGTACAGGTCAACCTGCTCGCGGGCAGCATGGTCGTGCAGTACGACGAGGGCGCGTGCGACGCGCAGCAGATCATCCATGCTGTCGAGTCCGGCGGCTACACCGCCGCGGTGGACGACGGCAGGCAGGTCTCCGCCCCGGCACGCAGCCCGCAGGCGGACAATGAACTGCACGAGATGAAGACACGCATCATTGTATCCGCAGTGTTCCTCATCATTCTGATGTATTTTTCCATGGGTCCGATGATTGGCCTGCCGCTGCCCGGCTTTGTCAGCGGCACAGAGCACGCGTTTGCGCTGGCGCTGGTGCAGCTGCTGCTCACGCTACCCATCTGCATCATCAACCGCAAGTACTATATTAACGGCTTTAAGACGCTGCTGCACCGCGCGCCGACCATGGATGCGCTGATTGCGGTCGGTTCGGGCGCGGCGCTGGTCTACGGCATCTACGCGCTGTTCCAGATCGGCTACGCCAGCGCGGCGGGCGATGCTGCGCTCGTGCACAGCTATGCGCATGACCTGTATTTTGAGTCCGCGGGCATGATCCTGACGCTCGTCACACTCGGCAAATTCTTTGAGGCGCGCGCCAAGCGCAAGACCGGCGAGGCCATCGCAGCGCTGATGGACCTGCGGCCGCAGACCGCGCAGGTGCTGCGCGGCGGGCAGGAGGTTTCCGTCCCGATCGAGGATGTGCATGTGGGCGACCTGGTGGTCGTGCGCGGCGGGCAGTCCGTGCCGGTTGACGGCGAGATCACCGAGGGCAACGCGTATCTGGATGAGAGCGCGATCACCGGCGAGAGCATGCCGGTGGAAAAGCGCGTGGGCGATACGGTCATCGGCGCGACCGTATCCAAGAGTGGCTACTTTGTGATGAAAGCCGCCCGCGTGGGCGACGATACGACGCTCAGCCAGATCATCCGCCTGGTTGAGGAGGCGGGCGCATCCAAGGCGCCGATCGCCAAGCTGGCGGATAAGGTTGCGGGCGTGTTTGTGCCGGTCGTGATGGGTATTGCACTGCTCACTGCGATCATCTGGCTGATATACGGCGAAACGCCCAGCTTCGCGCTCACCCGCGCGATCGCGGTGCTCGTCATCTCGTGCCCGTGCGCGCTGGGGCTGGCGACGCCGGTTGCCATCATGGTTGGCACGGGCGTGGGCGCGAAAAACGGCGTGCTGTTCCAGTCCGCCGAGGCGCTGGAAAACCTGCATAATGTGACCAGTGTGATTCTGGATAAGACCGGCACGGTCACCGAGGGCCATCCGGTGGTGACCGATGTCAAGTCCTTTGGCGTCGACCCGGAGGACCTGCTCTCGCTGGCGCTGTCCATCGAGTCCAAAAGCGATCATCCGCTTGCGGATGCGATTGTGCGCTATGCGCGCGAAAAGCATGTGCCCGAGCGCACGGTCACGGATTTTGAGATGATCGAAGGCCAGGGCGTGCGCGCCGTGATCGACGGCGTGCGCTGCATGGCGGGCAACCGCCGCATGCTGCTTGCCGGCGGGCTTGCGCTCTCGCGCTCGGCGCAGCAGGAGGGCGATGACCTCGCCGCTGCGGGCAAAACCCCGCTTTACTTTGCTGCGAACCGGCAGGTGGTGGGCATCTTTGCAGTTGCGGACGTGGTCAAGCCGACCAGCCGCGCGGCGGTGGATGCGCTGCACAGCCTGGGTATTGAAGTGACGCTGCTCACGGGCGACAACAAGGCGACCGCCCGCTCGATTGCCGACGAACTCGGCATCAAGGACGTGGTGGCCGAGGTACTGCCGCAGGATAAAGAGCGCGTGGTGCGCGAAAAGCAGCAGGCGGGCAAAAAGGTTGCCATGGTTGGCGACGGCATCAACGACGCGCCCGCGCTGGCGCGCGCGGACGTCGGCATTGCGATCGGTGCGGGCACGGATGTGGCCATCTCGTCCGCGGATGTGGTGCTCATGAAGAGCGACCTGATGGACGCGGTGGACGCCATCCGCCTGTCGCGCAAAACCATGCGCAACATCCGCCAGAACCTGTTCTGGGCGTTTTTCTACAACTGCATCGGCATCCCGATTGCGGCGGGTGCGCTATGGATTCCGTTTGGCATCAAGCTCAGCCCGATGATCGGCGCAGCCGCGATGAGTTGCAGCTCGGTGTGCGTGGTTTCCAACGCACTGCGGCTCCGGTTTTTCCAGAGCACGCCGCGCGCGGCCCGTGCATCCGAACCCATTCGTGATCTGACGGCGGAAGTGCCGCAGCAGGCGCAGCCGCAGAATGATAAATCAGAGGAGGAAGCAAAAATGAGCAAGGTAATCAAGGTAGAGGGCATGATGTGCCAGCACTGTGTCGCCCACGTCAAGCAGGCGCTCGAGGCGCTGCCGGGCGTGACCGCGGATGTGGATCTGGACAGCGGCAAGGCCACCGTGCATGCGGACAGCATGCCGGATGACGCGGCGCTGACCCAGGCGGTCGAGCAGGCCGGCTACAAGGTGGTCGGCCTGGAATGAGGGCAGACCGGAAAAAAGTAGAGCCGCTCCTGCGCACCGCGCGGGGGCAGCTCGACGGCGTGCTCAAGATGATCGAAGACGACCGCTACTGCATGGAGATCGCAACCCAGCTGCAGGCAGTCGAGTCGCTCGTGCACAAGGCGCGGCGCGAGGTGCTGCGCGCCCACCTGTCGGGCTGTGTGCAGGAGGCGTTTGAAACGGGTGACGAGCAGGCCCGCGCGGCCAAGATCGACGAGATCATCAAACTGCTCGACAAGGCGTGACCGCCCGCCTTCCCGCGGCGCTTGCGCCTGCGGAACAGGCAGCGGCGCTGCTGACGCACTGTGCACACGAGGAGCAGCAGGCCGTGGGCCTGCGCATCTGTGACGCGGATCTGTCCGGCACGCAGCTCGAGTGCCTGCGCCTGCGCGGCGTGCTGTTCGAGGGCTGCCGCCTGACCGGGTGCAGCTGGGCGCGCGCCGATCTTACCGACGTGGTGTTCCGGCGCTGCGAGCTGTCAAACAGCGATTGGCGCGACGCGTTTTTTGCGCGGGTGGACTTTGCAGACTGTAAGGCGGTCGGCGCGGGCTTTGCCGGGACCGGCTGGCGCGCGGCCTCGTTTGATGGGTGCGCGCTGTCCTATGCGGTGTTTGACTATGCCCGTTTGCGCGATGTCTCGTTCTCCGGCTGCGATCTCAGTCAGGCGTCCCTGCATACATGCACCTGGAAAAACCTGCGGCTGGACAAAACTTCGCTGCGGCAGGCGAGCCTGCTGCACACCCCGCTCGCGGGCCTGGACCTGACCGGCTGCACGATAGACGGACTGGCGGTATCGGACACCAATGCCGAGCTGCGCGGTGCGGTCGTGACCATGGAGCAGGCCGCCATGCTCGCGCGGCGGCTCGGGATTGTCATCAAACCATAACAAAAGCGTTCCGCGGAACATGTGCGGAACGCTTTTTGTGTGCCTGTGTTACAGATAGGCCCGGAGCGCGTCGATCAGTTTGTCCATCTGCTCGTCCGTGCCGACCGTGATACGCAGGTGGTTGTCGATGCGCGGCAGCTTAAAATAGCGGATGAAAATGCCCTGTTCTCGCAAATAGGCGAAGATGTCCGCCGCTTTTTTTTGCGGGTGGGTGACGAACAGAAAGTTCGCCAGCGAGGGGGAGACCGAAAAGCCCAGCGCGCGCAGCGCGTCTGCGGCGCGGTCGCGCGTTGCGGCGACCTTGCGGCAGGTCTGCTGGAAATACGTCTCATCCTTGACGGCGGCTTCGCCTGCGGCGAGCGCGACAGCGTCCATGGTGTAGGAGTTATACGAGTTTTTCACCGCCTCGAGCGTGGCAATCAGCGTCTCCGAGCCAAGCGCATAGCCGATGCGCAGGCCCGCGAGCGAACGCGACTTGCTCATGGTCTGCACAACAAGCAGGTTTTCGTATTTGGAAAGCAGCGGCACCGCGCTCGCCGCGCCGAAGTCGACGTAGGCCTCGTCGATGATGACCACGCAGTCCTGGTTGTGCTGCAGCAGGTCCTCGATTGCGTCCAGCGGCAGCGCGCGGCCGGTCGGGGCGTTCGGATTGGGCAGCACCACGCCGCCGTTCGGCTTGTCGTAGTCGCGCAGGCGGACGCAGAAGTTTTCGTCCAGCGGCACGGTCTCATAGGGGATGCGGAACAGGTCGCACCAGACCGGGTAGAACGAATAGGTGATATCCGGATACAGAATCGGCTCGCCCGAACAGAAGAACGACTGGAACGCGAGCGCGAGCACGTCGTCCGACCCATTGCCGAGGAACACCTGCGTGGGCTTGACGGAAAAACGGTTTGCCAGCGCGGTCTTGAGCGCCTTGCCGTTTGCATCCGGGTAGAGCGCGAGCGAGGAGGCGTCGAACGCGCGCAGCGCCGCCTGCACGCCCGGCGCGGGCGGATAGGGGTTTTCGTTGGCGTTTAATTTGATGATATTTTGGCTCTGCGGCTGCTCACCCGGCACATAGGGATCGATGCGGCGCAGCTTTGCGAGAAAGGGCTTGTCCATCGGGAAAACTCTCCTTTGCTGTTTGACTGACTGCGGATAGTTTATCATAGTAAAGCGAGAAAGTCAAGCCCTGTTTGTGTTTGATGGAGGCGCATGCTATAATTGGGATACGCATACAGCGGCAGGACAGCGGCGGACGGACCGCTGCCGTTCCCGTGGTTTCCGCTGCAATCCAATTCCGGTGAGGAGAGAGATATGTACCAACCTTTAGCGGACAAGATCCGCCCGAAGACGCTCGATGATGTGGTCGGCCAGCAGCATCTGCTGGGCAAAAACGGTCTGCTGCGCCGAGTGATCGAGTCGGGCACGATTCCGAATATGATTTTTTACGGCCCGTCCGGCGTGGGCAAGACCACGGTCGCGTCCATCATCGCCCGGCAGACCGACCGCAAGCTGTATCACCTAAACGCCACCACCGCTGGCATTGCGGACATCAAGGCGATCATCGATGAGCTGGACACCTTTCTTGCGCCGAACGGCGCGCTGGTGTATCTGGATGAGATCCAGTATTTCAACAAAAAACAGCAGCAGAGCCTTTTAGAGTTCATCGAGACCGGCAAGATGACGCTCATCGCGTCCACGACCGAAAACCCGTATTTTTATATCTACAACGCGATTTTGAGCCGCTGCACGGTGTTCGAGTTCAAACCCATCGAGGCTGCGGATATGGAGCGCGCGGTCGAGCGGGCGTTTTCGCTTGCCATCGGGGACAAACCGGTCCCGGTGGAGGCGGGCGTGGCCGCGCACATCGCGCAGGCGGTGGGCGGCGACGTGCGCAAGGCGCTCGGCGCGGTCGAACTGCTCGTGCTTGGCGCAGGGGAGCAGGGCGTGACGCTGGCGGACGCCCAGCAGGCCGCGCAGCGCTCCAACATGCGCTATGACCGCGACGGAGACAGTCATTACGACATCCTGTCTGCCTTTCAGAAGTCCATCCGCGGTTCGGACCCGGACGCGGCGCTGCACTATCTTGCGCGCCTGCTCGAGGCGGGGGATATGATCTCGGCTGCGCGGCGCATGCTGGTCATCGCAGCGGAGGACGTCGGGTTGGCCTATCCGCAGTGCATGCCGATTGTCAAGGCTTGTGTGGACAGTGCGTTCCAGCTCGGCCTGCCCGAGGCGAGCATCCCGCTCGGTGAGGCGGTGATCCTGATGGCGACCGCGCCCAAGTCCAACAGCGCGGCCATGGCCATTGGCGCGGCGCAGGCGGATGTGCGCGCGGGGAAAACCGGCGATATCCCGGCGCATATCAAGGACGCGCATTACAGCGGCGCGGCTAAGCTGGGCCGCGGGCTGACCTATCAGTATCCGCACGACTTTCCCAACCACTGGACGCCGCAGCAGTATCTGCCGGACGAGATGCGCGGTGTGCATTATTACGAATTCGGCAGGAATAAGAACGAACAGGCCGCCCGGAACTACTGGGACCGGGTAAAGGGGAACAAGACCGACTGAAAATCAGCAGGGGAGGAACCCGAAAACAGGTTCCTTCCCTATGTGCGTCGTTCAGGAAAACACAGTCGCGATGTGTTTTTTGTCGCAGCAGGCGGGTGTATACACCCATTCGTCGATGTGGCCCTCGGTGATGAAATACCGCGGCAGCGGCGGCGGAGCGCTGGGGGCGAGTACGTCGATCACGGTCAGTTTGATTTTCATGCGCTGGGGCAGGATGGACTTGATGTATACGGATACCACCGTGCCCGCGGCAAGATCGCCGCGCGGCTCGGCCAGACCGGACAGGTTGGGCGCAAGCTCAATGAACACGCCGTACGGCTCGACCGAGCGCACAATGCCGCGCACGGTCTCTCCGGGGGAGAACAGCGCGGCGTTCTGCTCCCAGGTGCCGAGCAGCTCGCGGTGGGTCAGCGAGATACGGCGCGCCGCCCGATCGACCGACCGCACCGCGGCATAGATGGTCTGACCGACCGAAAGCCGGTCGCCCGGGTGGAAGATGCGCGAGACCGACAGGTTTTCGATCCCGATGAGCGAGGCCACGCCGCAGCCGACATCCACGAACGCGCCGAACGGCTCGAGGTGAGTGACCGTAGCGGGGATCACATCGCCCGGGGTCAGGCGGCCGAGCAGGTCGTCCTGCGCGCGCTGCTGGGCGATCGTGCGCGAGAGCCAGACCGCCGGCGGGTCGGCGGAGGCGTCCACCTCGGTCACGACAAAGCAGGTCGGCTTGCCCACGCGGGACAGGATCGCAATTTCGCGCGTGTCGCCCTCGGCCACGCCCAGCGCGCAGCACGCGCGCGGCATGATGCCCTGCGCAAAGCCGAAATCAAACAGCAGGTCGTGCGCGGGGGTGCACCGCTGGGCGGGCGCCTCGAGGATCATCCCCTCGTCCTGCGCGCGGCACAGCCCGTCGAGCGAGGCGAGCGCCTGCCGCACCGCGGGCAGGGCTGTGTAACTGCCCTCGGGCAGGTAGCATTCGCTTGTTTTCATAATATGCAGAGCCTCCTTTGGGGTCTGTCTTACTATATGAAAACAGCGGCGGGAATAGCACAGCGGGGACTTAAATTCTGCCTGCCGCTGCGGTATCTATGATACCGCAATCAAAAAAATATACCGCGAGCGGCGTTTATCAGCTGCCAGGGGCTTAAAAACCATCCGCCGCTGTGGTATAATAAATAGCAACACAGATTCAGACAGAGCGAAAGAAGATGAAAGGAATGGACGTACAGGTCGGCGATATCCTGACGATGAAAAAGCCGCATCCCTGCGGCTGCAAACAGTGGAAAGTGCTGCGTACGGGAATGGATTTCAAACTCAAATGCGCGGGCTGCGGGCATGAGGTCATGCTGCCGCGTGCCAAGGCGGAAAAAAACATCCGCACCATCGAACGGGAGGGGAAAATCGTATGTTGATCGACGGCAAGCAGATGCATATTCAGATCAGGAAGGGCGACATCGGCCGCTATGTCATCCTGCCCGGCGACCCGGGCCGCTGCGAGAAGATCGCGCGTTATTTTGACGAGCCGCGCCAGATCGCGCAAAACCGCGAATATACCCTGTGGACGGGCAATCTCGACGGCGTGCCGGTGGCGGTGTGCTCAACCGGCATTGGCGGCCCGTCCGCCGCGATCGCGCTCGAGGAGCTGGTCGAGTGCGGGGCGGACACCTTTATCCGCGTGGGCACTTCGGGCGGCATTGTGGATGAGGTGTGCGGGGGCGATATTGTTATCGCCACCGGCGCCATCCGGCAGGAGGGCACAAGCCGTGAATACCTGCCGGTCGAGTTTCCGGCTGTGGCAAACTTTGCCGTGGTCTCCGCGCTGCGGGAAGCGGCGGTGCAGCTCGGGCTGACGCATCACATCGGCGTCATCCAGTCCAAGGACAGTTTTTACGGCGAGATCCGCCCGGCGCAGCAGCCCATTGCAGATGAGCTGCTCGCCAAGTGGAAGGCGTGGAAGGCCGCGGGCGCGCTGACGAGCGAAATGGAGACCGCGGCGCTGCTGATTGTCTCGCAGGTGCTGCATGTGCGCTGCGGCGCGGTGCTCAACGTGCTGTGGAACGCGGATAACGACGACGCGCCCAGCATCCCGCCGGACGCGGCGGAGCGCGGCGTGCGCACCGCGGTCGAGGCGCTGCGCATCCTCATCCGGGAGGATGGCGCGCAGGCATGACCAAGGAAAAACCAGAAAAACGCGCGGCCGACCTGGGGCGTGACCCGGTCGGCCCGCTGCTCATCCGCCTCGCGCTGCCGACGATCTGCGCACAGGTGGTCAATCTGCTCTACAACATTGTCGACCGCATCTACATCGGCCAGATCCCGGGCGAGGGCGCGCTTGCACTGACCGGCATGGGCGTCACCTTTCCGGTCATCACGCTGATCTCGGCGTTTGCCGCGCTGATCGGCATGGGCGGCTCGCCGCGCGCCTCAATCGCCATGGGCGCGGGCGAGCATGAAAAGGCCGAGCGCACGCTCGGCACCTGCACGGCGGCGCTGTGGGCGCTCGCAATCGTGCTGACCGTGCTGTTTTTGCTGTTCCAGGAGCCGCTGCTCGTGCTGTTCGGCGCGTCGGCGGATACGCTGCCCTATGCGCTGCAATACTTAAACATCTATGTGCTGGGCACGATCTTTGTCATGACCGCGCTCGGCCTCAACGGCTTTATCACCGCGCAGGGCAAGTCGGGCATTGCGATGAAAACCGTGCTGATCGGTGCGGTGCTCAACGTCGTGCTCGACCCGGTGTTCATCTTCGTGTTCGGTATGGGCGTGCGCGGCGCCGCGATCGCGACCGTAATCTCGCAGGCGGTCTCCGCGGCGTGGGTGGTCAAGTTCCTCGCCGGGGAAAAGAGCACGCTGCGGCTGCGCCGGCGCTTTTTGCGCTTCGACCGCAAGCTGCTGCTGCCTGCGGTGGCGCTCGGCGCGTCGCCCTTTGTCATGCAGGCGACAGAAAGTCTGCTGACCGTGACCTTTAACGTCTCGCTTCAGAAATACGGCGGCGACCTTGCGGTCGGCGCCATGACCATCCTGACCTCGGTGGCGCAGATGGTGCAGATGCCGCTGATGGGGCTGGCGCAGGGCGCACAGCCCATCCTGAGCTTCAACTACGGCGCGGGCCGGCCGGACCGCATGAAGCAGTCCGTGCGGTATACGCTGGTGATCGCGTGCGTGTTCGCGTTTGCGGTGTGGGGGCTGGTGCAGCTGGCGCCGCATGTGGTGGCACAGCTGTTCAACCGCAGCACCGAGCTGGTGGACATCACCGCCTGGGCGCTGCGCATCTACTTCGCCGTGGGCTTTACCATGGCGTTCCAAAACACTTTCCAGCAGTCCTTTGTCGCGCTGGGCGAGGCTAAGATCTCGCTTTTCCTCGCGCTCGAGCGCAAGGTCATCCTGCTGATCCCGCTCATCCTCATCCTGCCGCACTTTATGCCGGACAAGCTGTTCGCGGTGTTCTTTGCCGAGCCGGTGGCGGATTTTCTCGCCGCCGCAACAACGACCACCCTGTTTCTCATTCGCTTCCGCCATATCCTGCGGGACATGGAGCATAGAAAACAGGCAAATCCTGCGTCATAACAAAAGGGCACCCGCCGTCCGGCGGGTGCCCTGCTTTTCACTTTTTTTAGAACTCCATGAACGACATACAGTCCACATAGTAATCCATAAATTCCGGACTGGCCGAAAGCGACAGCTCGGTCGCCTGCTGGGCCATCTGCTCGCTCTGTGTGCGCAGCGACTTGTTCATCAGCAGCATGGATGCGCCGCCCAGCGCGCCGTTTCCGATAAATCCGGTTTTGTCGTGCAGCGCGGCCGGGAACAGGCCGATCGCGCAGGCGGAGTCGAAGTTCATCGAGCTGCCAAAGCCGCCTGCGATGGAGAACCGCTCCACATCCGCCGCGTCCACGCCTTCTTCCTCCAGCAGGGTAATCAGGCCCGCGCAGATGGCGGACTTGGCCAGCTGGATCTGGCGTACATCGCGCTGGTCGATCTGCACGCCGCTCTCGCCAATCATGAAATCCTCCTCAAGGTAGCCCGAGTCGTCGATCGCCTCGGTTTCGAGCATGACCGCGAGCGCGTCCAGGATGCCCGAGCCGCACACGCCCTTTGCCGGCTGGTCCTGCACGGTCTGATAGCGGATTTCGTCACCCTCGCGCCACACCGCGCGCACCGCGCCGGGCGCTGCGGGCATACCGCAGGATAGCCCCGCGCCCTCAAAGGCCGGACCGGCTGCGGTCGAGCAGCACAGCAGTTTGCCGTCCTTGGCAAGCGCCATTTCGCCGTTTGTGCCGATGTCCGCGAGCAGCTGCACGCCGCCCGAAAGCATATCGGACGCAAGAATCGCGCACACGATGTCCGCGCCCACATACGCGCCGATGCAGCGCGGCAGATAGACCGGTGCACCGGCCAGTGTGCGGCGGCTCATGCAGCCGAAGTAGGACTGCACATCAAACGGCACGACCGCGAGCGAGGCCGGGTCGAGACCCTCGTACAGGTGCAGCATGGTCGAGTTGCCGGTGACGACCGCTTCCTCGATGTGATCGATGCCCGCTTCGTGCAGGCACTCGGCCGCCATGCGCTCAAGCTGGTCGTTGATACGGCTGGAGAGCACGTCCAGCCCTTCGGTTTTGCACGCCTCGATGCGCGAGATCACGTCCGCGCCAAAGCCGCGCTGGGCGTTCTCGCCCAGACGCTCGGCGAGCACCGCGCCGCTCGCACGGTCGAACAGCTGCATGGCAACGGTCGTTGTGCCGATATCGACCGCGATGCCATAGCCGGCTTCGGTGCGCGCAAAGGGCGGGGTCTGGTTCCACGCGATGATCTTGCTCGCGCCCTCGGCTTCGAGCGTAACCGCCGCATCGCCTGCCATACGGCAGGAGCACGCCAGACGCACGCCCGCGGCGAGATCGTCTTCGCCCAGCAGGCGGCGCTCGGCCTCGTCGGGCGGCTCGACCGCGCCCGTGATGTGGATGCGGCACTTGCCGCAGGTGTGGTTGCCCGCGCAGGGCAGCGCGAAGGAGGGCACGGCCTGGCGCAGCAGGTCGCTGACGAGCGCGCCTTTTTCCGCGGGCACAGTGCGGCTTTCCCCGCCGCGCAGGATGGTGAGTTTACACATGTCGGTTCTCCTTTACAGCAGTTTGCATCAGGCAGGTGCTCGCGGTCACGCGCAGGCGCGTGCACAGCTTGACGCCGCCCATCAGAATATCAGCGGTCATATCGTCGGCGTTTGTGGTGAAGGACAGCTCGCCCGTCGCACCCTGGGCGCGCAGGCTCTTTTCCGTGCGCTCGCGCAGGCGCGCCTCGGCCCAGGCGGCCGCCTCGGCTTCGTCGCTAAAGTAGCGCGGCGGCTGGCCGTCGCACAGCACCTCCCAGTCTCCCGTTTCGCTCTCGTCAGGCGACAGGCCGTGCGGCCGGATCTCGGCGCTGGCCGAGGCGGACATGCGTCCGGTCACTGCGCCGACCGCGTTGGCTGTGGGCGCGCAGTCCGGGATGATGCACTGTGCGCCGAGCGCCTTGGCGGCCTCGGGCAGGAACAGGTGCACCGGCCCGCCGATCCCCACGAGGGCGGCCGGCGCGCGGAATGCATAGTGCAGCAGGTTGTCTCCGCCGGCGTCGCGGTTTTCCCACTGCATGCGCAGCAGTTCCTGCATGCCCTCGTCCAGTCCGTGGCGGCGGAAATAGGGCGAGGCGTGCTCGAGCAGCATGCGGGAAACGCCGTAGAACACCTCGCGCGAAACCTCGTCGTAAATGCGCGCGCAGAAATCCTCGGGCAGCATGCGCAGCGAGTCCGCGGCGAAGGTCATAGCCAGCCGGGAGGCCTCACGGTTGTAGCGCGTGTAATCACCGCGCACGTGCATGATGTCGGTCGGGGTCAGACCGGCGCGCAGGATGACGCCCGCTTTTTCCAGCAGGCCGGTGTGCAGCAGATACTTGTCCACGCCGACCGCATCTGCAGCCTGCTGCAGGCTGAGCGGCCCGTTTTCCAGCGCGCGGCACAGGCGGCGGTCGGTCTCCTCGATCGCAAGGCGCTGCCAGTCCGTGCGGCCGAGCGTGAGGAACTCGTGCAGCGGCAGCGTGTGGGCGGGCACCTCACGCACCTGCGCGCGCAGCACGGGCAGGATGGCGGGATACTGTTCGGCGAGCACGCACAGCGGGATGACGCGGTCCGGGCCGAGGGACAGCGCGCCGTTTTTGTCCCAGCGGATGGCGCTGTCGCCGCCGAGCGCAAACGAGGTGGAAAACAATCCCTTGACCAGGGTTTTCCACTTGCCCACGCGGATGCCCCCGTCTGCGAGCAGGGGCGCGCCGTGCTCGATCAGCGCAACATCGGTCGTCGTGCCGCCGATGTCGACCACGACCGCGTTCTCCTGCCCGGTCAGCGTGCTGCCGCCGAGCGCGGACGCCGCCGGGCCGGACAACAGAGTTTCAACCGCGTGCTCAGCCGAGTACTGGAGTCCCATCAGGCTAGAGTCCGAGCGCACGATCAGGATTTCGGCATGGATGCCGCGTGCGCGAAACGCGCGGGTGACCGCGGCGATAAAGTCCTGCGTGATGGGCAGCAGGCCCGCGTTGAGCACGGCGCTCGCCGCGCGCTCCAGACTGGACAGGCCGGAGAACAGCTCGCTTGCGCACACGACTGGCAGGCCGGTTTTTTCGCGGATGATGTCCGCGGCCTTTTTTTCGAGCACGCCGCCGTTGCGCATACCGTGGATCTCGCAGACCGCGCAGCCCTCCACGTCCGCAAACCAGTCGCGCGCCTGTGCGCGCAGCGTGTCCCAGTCCGGCTCCTCGATGATCTGGCCGGTGATCGTGGTCTTGCAGGACAGATAGCGGATGTCGTCCGGATCGGTAAAGCCATAGTCCGCGCCGAAGCGGTCGATCCCGCGGCGGTCGATCCCCATGAGCAGCAGCCGCGTGCGGCGGAATTTGCCTTCCACACAGGCGTTGGTGGCCAGCGTGGTGGAAAGGCCGGCGACCGTGGCTGCGCGGCACAGGGCGGGGTCGAGCCCGTCGAGCGCCTCGAGGATGCCGCGCGTCAGGTCGTCATAGGTGGTCAGCGCCTTGTTTTGGCCGAGCACCTTGCCGGTGTCAAAATCATACAAAATGGCATCCGTACAGGTGCCGCCCGTATCGATGCCAATAGCAGGCTTCATGGCAATGCTTCCTTTCGAAATTGGTTCTGATTCAGGTTGTTTTCATTATAGCGTCAAAGCGCGCGCACCGTATAGGAATATAGTGTGGCGGTTTGCACAAAATTACCTTCATTTGGGACGATCGTCCAAAGCTGCGGCCGGAAGGTTGCCGCCGCCTGCCGGGCGGCTTATAATAAAATCATCAAGGAGAGGGGAATCATACCTATGCGTATTGCGATCATTGGCTGCGCGGTGTTTAACCGCGAGATCTCCCACCTCGTGGCGGAGAGCCGGCACGCCGTGCGCGTCTGGTGGATGCGCCAGGGCCTGCACGGCACACCGGACATCCTGCGCACCGAGCTGCAGCGCGCGATCGACGAGGTCGAGCGCGAAAACGAACGCCTGCCTGAGGGGCTGCGGTTCGAGGCGGTCATTCTGGCCTACGGCCTGTGCTCCAACGGCGTGATCGGCCTGCGCAGCCGCTCGCTGCCGGTCGTGGTGCCGCGGTGCGACGACTGCATCTCGCTGTTCCTCGGCTCGGCTGACCGCTACCGCGAGCTGTTCCGCAAGCTGCCCGGCGTTTACTGGTACAACACCGGCTGGATCGAGCAGTCGCTCACCCCGTCGCGAGAGAACTACATCCGCCGCCGCGCGGAATATGCCGCGGAGTTCGGCGAGGAAAACGCGGATTTCCTGATGGAGTGCACCAACAACTGGATGGAGAAATACCAGCACTGCGGCTATATCACCTGCCCGCTCGGCGAGCGCGAGGGCTGCGAGGCGTATGCCCGCCAGGCGGCCGAGGATTTCGGCTGGGCGTTTACCAAGGTCGAGGGCGACATGGGCTATTTGGACGCGCTGGTCAACGGCCCGTGGGACGACGCGCGGTTTTTGACCTGCCCGCCGTATAACCGCATCGAGGCGGATTTCAGCAACCGCAAGTTCCGCAGCGTGCCCTGCGAAAAGCAGGACGCCGAGCCGGTTCCGGAGGAGGAGCGCTACCGCCCTGTGCTCTGAAAGGGGACAGCTCTACCCGCATAAAAAGCCTCTGTAAACGCAGAGGCTTTTTATAGTGGGGCAAAAAAACGATACTTTTTTACAATGTCAATTATATCCGAAAGATGCACAATTTTCTCCTAACGGTTTGCCCCTCCGGCGTGTTATGGTTAAGACACCGATCAATGAGAGTGATCATCGGAGAAAATGGAGGTTGATTGCGATGAAAAGAAACATGGACCAGTGGACCCGCGACCTGCTTGCAGCCCCGCAGAAAAAGGCTTTGCCGGTGCTGTCCTTCCCGTGCATCCAGCTGCTGAACATCACGGTAAAAGACCTGATTTCGGACAGCGACCTGCAGGCGCGCGGCATGAAGGCGGTTGCCGACCGCACCAACGCAGGCGCGGCTGTCAGCCTGATGGACCTGTCGCTCGAGGCGGAGTGCTTCGGCGCGCCCATCCGCTTTTCGGATGACGAGGTGCCGACCGTGACCGGTCCGGTCATCTCCACCGAGGTGGAAGAGGACGAGCGCATGGAGCAGGCTGAGGCGATGCAGGTGCCGGAGATCGGCGCAGGCCGCACCCAGATCTACATTGACGCGATCGAGAAGTGCATGGGCATGATCGAAGACCGTCCGGTATTCGCCGGCGTTATCGGCCCGTTCTCGCTGGCCGGCCGCCTGCTGGATGTCACCCAGTCCCTGATCTACTGCTATGAGGAGCCGGACATGGTGCACGTAGTGCTCGAGAAGTGCGCCGAGTTCATTACCAAGTACATCCTGGAGTACAAGAAGGTCGGCGCAAACGGCGTGGTAATCGCCGAGCCGCTCGCAGGCCTGCTGTCTCCCGCCCTCGCGCAGGAGTTCTCGGGCGATTACTGCAAGAAGATCATCTCCGCGGTGCGCGATGAGAACTTCGCTGTAATCTTCCACAACTGCGGCAACACCGCGAACATCACCCTGGATTCCATGTTCTCCAACGGCGCGAACGCGTACCACTTCGGCAACGCGGTCGATATGGCCGAAATCATGGACAAGGCCCCGGCGGACATCATCTGCATGGGCAACGTCGACCCGGCGGGCGAGTTCCGCAACGGCACGCCGGAGTCCATCCGCGCCAAGACCCTCGAGGTCATGGAGCAGTGCTGCAAGCACCCGAACTTCGTCATCTCCTCGGGCTGCGACATCCCACCGCTCTCGAGCTGGGACAACATCGACGCGTTCTTCCACGCGGTCGACGAGTTCTACGCCAAGTAAACCCAGCGGTTTCCTCCTGTTCAAACCGCAAAGCAGCCCCGGCAGGCGCCGGGGCTGCTTGTTTTTGCAGCAAACAAAAGCGCAGCCGCCTTCTGCATGACGCAGGGGGCGGCTGCTGCTGCCTTTTCATTTTTTATGTACGCCATGGGCGCTGCGCTGCTCGCGGTATTTGCCCGGGGCGATACCGGTCTGTTTTTTGAAAATGCGGGTGAAATAGCTCTGGTCGTCAAACCCGACCGCGCAGGCGATCTCCGCGATCGGCATGCCGGTCGAGCGGAGCAGGGTCTTGCTGCGCTCGATGCGCAGACGGTTGACATATTCCGTAAACGTGCACCCAAGCTCGTCCTTGATGATGCGGCAAAAATAGGATTTGGACAGATAGACCTGTTCAGCCGCCTGATCGAGCGTGAGTTTGTCGGTCAGGTGCTCCTTGATATAGGCGGTGGTCTTGAAAATCACGTTCTGGTGCTTGATGTCGTTGAGATCAAACACAAAGCTGATGAACTTGTGCAGGATCGCGCCGATCCAGCGGTTGAGCGACTCGATTGAGGTGAACGAGTCCGCCTCCTGCTCGTAGTGCGCGCACAGGTTGAAGATCTCATCCACATCCGCGCCGCCGTCGATTGCCGCGCGGCTCATAAGCACAAGCAGCTCGCGCACACGCGCCTTGATCTGCTGCTGGTCGTTCTCCGCCATATAGTAGATATGGACGAGCAGCTCGTTGAGCAGCTCCTGCGCGGCTTCCTTATCGCCTGAGCGGATGTGCTCCTGCAGGCGGCGCTCGCTGTCGATCGGGTAGGTGCGCGCCGCATCATCCGCCGACAGGTCGTACATCATCTGCAAAATCGCGGCCTGGTTGCCCGAATCCACATCGGGCGGCAGCATCTCGAGCGAGAAGGACGAGACCGCGGCCGCGATCAACTCGCTGAGCGAGCGCGCCTGCGCGGTGGACAGGCGGGGGATGCCGTCGAGCGGTTCGGCCGTGAGCAGCGTATCCTCAAACGGCTCCTCCGCATCGTTGGACATGATGAACGGACCGGTGACAATGCAGTATTCCATCGGTGTGCCCGATTGCAGCGGCGGGGTCGCGATGAACACCAGGCCGCGCGGGCAGTAGTAGATATACTTACCGTCCCACCGCTCAGCCTCGTAAGCGCCGTACAGATGGGTCAGATAGGCGGTGCAGCAGGTGCCCTGCAGGGCGCAGGTGTTGTGATAGGGGGGACGCAGGAAGGATTTTGCAGACAGGTCGAGCAGCGTCGTGTGCACACCGGTCAGTGTTTCGATATGCCCGCACAGGCGGTCACAGCGTTCGGCCAATTCCATGGCGCCGCACTCCTTTCCATCGTTTGGCAAAATTTGTGTGTTTCTATCATAGCACATTTGTGCGATTTAATCAAATACGGAAATTTGTGCTTTTGCAAATCAGCGAATGGCGCGCCCCTCCAGATAATAGCGCTTTTCAAGCGCCGTGCCCATGGAGAAGGTCTTGCGGGGCAGCACGCCGCGCCGGAGGACATAGGGAAACAGCGCATCTTTGGGGAAATCGGGCAGTACAAACCCGATGCGGCCGGGCGCGTCCGCCAGATGGCGCAGGGCATCTGTGCCGTGGATAAAGTCGATGCCGGTTTGCGGGCGCGCGGCAAGATAGGCGTCGAGCGCCTGCTGGAGTGCGGAGACCGGCAGCTCGTCCGCTGCAAGCGGGAGCGCGAGCGTCCCCTCGCGCCCGCCGAACCGGCAGGGGAGGGGGGCTGTGTCCGCGCCGCGCGGTGCGTGCGCGGCGGCCCAGCCCTCGAGAAAGCGCAGCGCATCCGCCGGATCGGTGTCCAGCAGCAGGCGGTGCACGGCCTCAAAGCAGATGCTCTCGTCATGCAGATTGACCAGCTCGGCGAGCACCCAACGCGCCGGGTGGCTTGCGCGCGCCGCCGGGGAGAGCGCAGGTTTGAGGCGCTCCCAGTGCGCCTTGGCGGCGGCCATAGAGTGGTTGCCGTCCCCGGTGGCAAAGAGGAGGGGCGCGCCGTCCGGCGCGCGGCCGGCGGCCGCCTGCGCATAGGCGTCCAGCCGGCGGAAAAACGCATCGGTCTGTGCGCCAGGCGCGGCAAGGCGGCCGGTGATGTGCCCGCCGCCCTGCATCAGCTCGAAATCATAGAGCGGCGGCAGGTCTTTGCACGCTGCAAACAGCGGCTCAAGCAGGGTGTGCGCGGGGTCGTCCGCAAACAGCATGATGTGCGGCAGCTCAAACGGCGCGGCGGCGCGGATGGCCAGCCGCGCGGGCACGCGCTCGGTCACGGTCGCCTCGGTTGGGCGGATGGGCGCGGTGCTGCCGGGCGTTTCGTCATAGGCCTCGAGGTCGAACGCGAGCAGCACACCGCGCCGCGGCGCGCCGCGGCCGGTGTCGCGCTCGATCAGCATAAGGCCCGCGGGCAGCGGGCGCAGCACATCCCGGCGCAGATAGTCCTGCATGGTGCGGTGGATGGCCGCAATCCGCGGACTGTCGTCCGCGCTCAGCCAGACCTCGGGCAGGGTCAGCCGCAGGCAGGAGGGTGCGTCGCCCACAAACCGGTCGGCCTGCGCCCAATAGGACGGCTCGGCCGTGAACTGGTCACAGGCGATGACCGCGAAGCGGGTCAGGTCGGTACCCGGGGCGGGAAACAGCAGCTGCGGGAGCCGGATGCAGTCGAGTGGCATGGCAGAGATCCTCCGAACAAAACGATGATGGTTACTATTATACGGATGGCGGGCGGGTTTGTATAGCAGTATTTTGCCGCAACCCTGTAACTGGATTGACATTTCCCGCCGCGCGAAGCCTGTCGCGGCACCGCGCGGCGGAATAAAATACGCAAAAAGCCTATTCCCCCTGTTATTTTCCGGCAAAGCCCGCAAAATGTTTGGGATATACTGGGAAAACAAGGGAGGCATGGCAACATGGACAAGCAAAAAACAAAACGGGCTGCGCCCCAGCTGGCCGGCAGAGCGGCGGCGCGCCTGATGCAGCTTTGGAAAGAAGAACATCTGCACACGCTGATGCAGGGTGTGCAGCGGTTTGTGCTGTGCGCGGTGCTGGCACGCGGTACGGTGCTCGGCGGCTACGCGCCGTTTGGCCTGGCGATGGCCGCGGCGCTGATGGCGCGGGGCGCGGGCCTGTCCGCGGTCGGCGGGCTGATCTGCGGGGTGATGCTGCTGGGAGACGGGCTCAAAAGCGGCGTATATGTGGCCGCGGGCCTGCTCGTGCTGTGCGTAATGAGCGTGTGCGCGGGCCTGCGCGTGGTGACCGCGCGGTGGTTTGCACCTGCGGTCGCCGCGCTGGCGGGCGCGGCGTGCACCTTTGTGTTCCTGCCCGTTGGGCCGGCGCTCCGGGCGTCGGACGTGCTGACCTTTGCCGCTGTGCAGGGGCTGACGTTTGGCGCGTGCCGGGTGTACGGCGTCGCGCTCGCCCCGCCGCGGGACGAGAACGACTGGAAACGGCCGGCGACTCTGCTCGCGCTTGCCGCGACCGTGCTGCTCTCGCTGTCCGACCTCGACCTGTTCGGCCTGCTTGCGCCGGCGCGCGTGTTCGCGCTGCTGCTGGTGCTGGCAGCGGCCTACCTGGGCGGGTCGGCGGCCGGAGCGGCGGCGGGTGTGGCATTCGGCGCGGCGATGGATTTGTGCGTGGGCAGCGGCGCATTGTTCACCTGCTGCTACGGGCTGTGTGCGCTGGTCGCGGGCCTGTTCCGGGACAATGGCCGTGGGTGGTTTGCGGTGTGCGCCTTTGCCGCAGGGCTGTGCGCCGCCATGCTCGGGGTGGAGCATCCGCTGTTCGTGCCGCTCATCCTCGAACTGGTCTGCGCGGTGGCGCTGTTTGCCGCGCTGCCGCCCGTGGTGTGGAATGCGATCCGGCAGAGCCTGCTGCCCGAAACGCTGATGGGCGAGGCCGCGCGCAGTAACGTGCGCCGCACAGCGGGTAAGTGCGCGACCGAGGCGGCACAGGCGTTTTACGAGCTCTACCTTTCTATGCTGAACGGCATCAGCGAGGGCAAGGGCGTGGGCGATCAGAACGTGCGCGTGGTGTTTGACCGTGCGAGCGACCGGGTGTGCCGCCACTGTGTGCTGTGCGCTCAGTGCTGGCAGCGCGATTACATCACCACGCTGGCTGCGCTCAATGATGTGACCCAGCCCATGCTGCGGCGCGGCCGCGCAGAGCTGAGCGATTTCCCCTATCACTTCGCCTCGCGCTGTGTGCATCTGCCCGAGCTGATGCGCGCAATCAACAGCGCGCTGTTTGCGCTGCGCGAGCGCCAGAGCCTTCGGCGTCAGCAGGAGGAAAACCAGTCGCTGCTCGCGCGGCAGTACGCGGGCATCACAGACATCCTGCGGCAGCTCGGCGCGGAGGTGACGCGCGACGTGACCGCCCAGCCCATGATGGAGCGGCAGGTGCGGCGGTATGCGTCCGCCTTCGGCTGGATCGACCAGGTCTGTGTGGTGCGTGACGCACAGGGACGGCTGGTGATCGAGCTGTATGGCGAGGGGATCGGCGATATTCAGCAGCAGGGCGAGGGATTTTCCGCCGGGCTGGGCGCGCTGCTGGGCGTCGCACTGACCCGCCCCAAGCGCGTGGAGGACGGGGACAAGGTGTATCTGGAGATGCGTGAGCGCGCACCCTTTCGTGCGGTTGTCGGCATCGGGCGGCAGCAGAAGGAGGACGCCGCGGTCTCGGGCGACACGGGCTGCTACTTCCTGACTGACGCGGGCGTCGCCTGCCTGCTGCTGGCGGACGGCATGGGTACGGGCGCCGCCGCCGCGCAGGACAGCCGTGTGCTCGTGACCTCGCTCGAGCGGTTTTTGCGCGCAGGCATCACAATCGCGGATGCGCTGCGGGCGGTTTCACCCGCGCTGCGCCTGCGCTCGGACGGCACGCGGTTTACCACCCTGGATGCGTTCACGCTCGACCTGTTTACCGGCCGGGCGGAAAGCCTTAAGTGCGGTGCGGCACCCTCCTATCTGCGCCAAGGCGGGCAGTGGACTATCCTGCGCAGCAAAACCCTGCCCATCGGCCTGTCAGAGGAGGAAAAGCCCGGCGAGCCGGTGCCGCTGCGGTTTGGACATGGGGATTTGTTCATCATGCTGTCCGACGGCATATCGGACGGGATGGAGGACGGCTGGGTGCGCGAAACGCTGCTGGCGCATGCAGGCGACAGCCCCAAGGAGCTTGCCGCGCGGCTGGTAACCGAGGCCAAAGGCCGCGGGCACGATGACGACCGCACGGCGCTTGTGATGCGCATTGAAAAGCGATAGCGGCAGTATGCGCGCTGCCCTGCGGTTTTGGACAGGTAGTTTTGCACAAATAAACGGCAAACAATGGATTTCGGCCTTCTCCGGCTGGGGAAGGCCGTTCTTTTTGCGTTTTTGCACAGTCTGCCGGGGGAATGTCCTTTACTTCACGAACATTTCTGGTATAATAAATGCGGAAATTATTATGCTGATAGCGCATTCTCAATCCGAAGGGCGGCATGATTTTGGTGAGTTTTCAGCTTTTCTTCCTGCCCTCCGGCGTGCTATAATGGGGAGAAATTGTTAGAGAATTGTTTATGCCGTCCTGCGGGGCGGGTTGAAAAATATGGAGCAAATGGGGAACTTGCATGAAAGAGAAAACTTTGGTCATAACAGGTATGGGGGCGGTCACGCCGGTCGGCATCGGCGTGGACAACTATTGGCAGGCGCTGATCAGCGGCCGGTGCGGTATCGGCCGGATCACGCGGTTTGACGCATCCGCCCTGCCGGTGCAGATTGCGGCCGAGCTCAAGGACTTTGAGCCGACCGACTTCATGCCTAAAACGCTTGCGCGCACGATGGACCCGTTCATGCAGTTCGCGTTTGCCGCAGCGGAGGAGGCGCTGGCGGACAGCGGCCTTGCGATCCAAACCGAGTCCGACCGTGTCGGCATCGTGATGGGTACGGCGATGGACGGCGTGACCACAGTCGCAAACACCCAGGCCGCGTTTGACGCAGGCCACCGCGTGGGCCCGCGCTTTGTGCCAATGACCATCGGCAACATCGCCGCGGCGCAGATCGCGATCGCCCACGGCATCCACGGCCCGAGCCTGACGCTCAACACGGCCTGCTCGGCAGGCGGCGACGCGATGATGACCGCGGCCATGCTGCTGTGCGCGGGCGAGGCGGAAGCCATCCTGGCAGTCGGCGGCGAGAGCATTCTGTGCCCGATCGTGGTTTCCGGGCTGGCGCAGGCGAAGGCGCTGTCCCGCCGCAACGATGACCCGGAACACGCCTGCCGGCCGTTTGACCTGGACCGGGACGGCTTTGTCATCGGCGAGGGCGGCGGCGCGCTCGTCATCGAGACCGAGGAGCACGCGCTGGCGCGCGGCGCAAAGATCCACGCAGTGCTCGCTGGCTGGGCCAATACCTCGGACGCACACCATGTCACCGCGCCCTGTCCGGACGGGGCGGGTGCCGCGGCCTGCATGAAGCGGGCGCTCGCGCGCGCGGATATGCAGCCGTCCGACATTGGATACATCAATGCACACGGCACATCCACGATGCTCGGCGACAAGGCCGAGACGCTTGCCATCAAGGCGGTGTTCGGCGGACGCGAATCCGCGCCCCCGATTTCCGCGACCAAGTCCGCAACCGGCCACCTGATGGGCGCGGGCGGGCTGACCGAATCCATTGCCTGCATCAAGGCGATCCAGGACGGCATCCTGCCGCCCACCCTGCATCTTACCACGCCTGACCCGGAGTGTGATCTTGACTTTGTGCCGAATACGGCGCGCCGCGTGCAGATCGACGCGGCCATGTCCAACTCGCTCGGTTTTGGCGGCCAGAACTCCAGCATTATCCTTTCCCGTTACCAGAAATGAGGCGACTTCCCATGCAACACGAATACACCTATGACGTTACCATGTTCCGCGATACGTTTGAAACGCGCTTTACCTATTTGAACGGATTTTTGCGCAATGTGTCGCGCTTTGGCACGCGCCCTGCGCTGCATGACCCGCTTTCCGGCCGGCGCTGGACCTATCGGGAGCTCAACGCCGAAGCCAACCGCCTGGCGCATGCCCTGCGTGCGGACGGCGTGGGCAAAAATGACGTGGTGATGTTCGCGCTGCTCAACTCGCCCGAATTTGTGTTCTGCTATCTGGCGGCGCACAAGATCGGCGCGATCGCTTGCCCGGTCAACTACCGGCAGGGCGCGGGCGAGATCGCGCTGATGATCGACGACAGCTGCCCGAAGGCGTTTTTCTACGACGCGGAGTTCGGCGCACTGTCCGGCGAGGCGCTCGAGCTTGCCGGACACCGGCCGCAGCGTGTGGTGGTGGTTGGCGCAGCGGACGGCACGGCGGTGCCGGACGGCCATGTGCTGTATGAGGACTATGTGTTCGAACAGCCGGAAAACGATCCACCGATCGATTTTGACCCGCATATTTACGACGAAACCACCCGGCTCTACACCTCGGGCACGACCAACCGGCCCAAGGGTGTGCCGATCAACAATATTAACGAGGTGCTTTCCGCGCATGATGTGATGATGCACTTCCCGCTCGGGCCCCTCGACCGCACGATGAACATGACCCCGTGGTTCCATCGCGGCGGTATCCACTCGGGCGGCCCGTGCCCGACGCTGTACGCGGGCGGCGAGGTGGTCATTCTGCGCGATTTCGCGCCGCGGCGCTGCCTGGAATACGCAGAGAAGTATCGGATTTCTTTCCTGATCGGCGTGCCGACCATCATCGCCATGCTGGCCCGCACGCAGGAGCGCACCCCGTCCGACCTGTCCGCGCTGCGCGGCATTGTCACCATGGGCGCGCCGTTTGAAAAGGCCGCGTGCGAAAAGTATATGCAGCTGTTGACGCCCAATATCTTTAACGGCTACGGCACGACCGAGACCTTCTGGAACACCTTCCTGCGCCCGTTCGACCTGCCGGATATGGCGGGTTCGGCCGGCCGCTCGTGCACGGACGATGATGTGCGTCTGGTCCGCCTGAGTGCGGACGGCACACACGCTGAGCCGGACGAGACCGTTCCGCGCGACGGCGAGACCCAGGGCGAGATCATCATTTCCTCCCCGGCAAAGAGCGCGTTCTGCTATTTTAACAACGAGGAAATGACCCAAAAGAAGTTCTATAAGGGCTGGCTGTACACGGGCGACGTGGGTACCTGGGACGAAAACGAGTTCGTCACAGTCTGCGGCCGCAAGGACGACATGATTGTGTC
This sequence comes from uncultured Agathobaculum sp., assembly GCF_944384765.1. GTDB lineage: Bacteria > Bacillota > Clostridia > Oscillospirales > Butyricicoccaceae > Agathobaculum. The sequence continues at coordinate 27,556 of NZ_CALWUM010000008.1, forward strand.
CGCGGGCGAGAATATTTACCCGGCCCAGATCGAGGCCGTGCTCAACGAGCACCCCAAGGTGGCCGAGAGTGCGGTCATCGGTGTGCCGGATAAGCTGCGCGGCGAGGTCGTGGCGGCTTATGTCATCCCGTCCGACCGCAGCCTGACCGTGGACGAGCTCAAGGATTACTGCACGCATCATCCCATGCTCAGTTCATACAAATGGCCGCGCGAATATCATCTGGTAGACGAGCTGCCGCATACCGCGACCGGCAAGCTGATGCACTACAAGCTGCGCGGCTGAGGCCGGACACGATACAGGAGGAATTGATGATGAAACCGACACGCTTTGCGCGCGCCGCCGCGGCGCTCGCCTGCCTGCTGCTGCTCGGCGCCTGCGCTCCGGCAGAGGACAGCAGCGCAGCAGCACCGTCCGCCGGGCAGGACGCCGGACAGCAAACCGATGCGCAGGACGGCGTGCTGAGCGCGTTTTCCACCACCGATCTGGACGGCAATCCGGCCGACCAGTCCATCCTCGCGGACTACGATTTGACTATGGTCAACGTGTGGGCGACCTATTGTGGCCCGTGCATCAGTGAAATGCCCGATCTGGGCGCGCTTGCCGCCGAATACGCGGACAAGGGCGTGCAGATCGTCGGCCTGGTGTCCGACGCGATGAATGCGGACGGCTCGATCAGCGACAGCCAGGTCGAGACTGCAAAGCAGATTGTTGCGGAGACCGGCGCGGATTACACGCACCTGCTGCCCTCTGCGGATCTGTATGGTGTGCTCGGCCAGATTTATGCAGTGCCAACCACGTTCTTTGTCGACAGCGAAGGCGTGCAGGTAGGGCAGGCGGTCATGGCCGCACAGAGCAAGGAGAAATGGACCGAGACCATTGACAGCATGCTCGCGGAGGTGCAGGCGTGACCTTCCTCAAACGCAACCGCGCCGCCGCTGTGCTGCTGGTGCTGGCGGCGGTGTGCCTTGCGCTGGGGGTATGGCGCGGGGAGACCGAAACCGTGTTTCGCAAGGCGGTCAATATCTGTATGGAGTGTATCGGCCTTGGGTAAGCTCAAACGACATGCGCGCACCGTGGTGCAGCTTGCTTTTGCCGCGCTGACCAACGGCTATGCCGCCGGGTTTGCGCAGGGCAGGATTTACAGGGGCGCGGGCAAGTTTGTGTGTGTGCCCGGCCTGAACTGCTATTCCTGCCCGGGCGCGGTCGGCTCCTGTCCGATCGGCTCGCTGCAGGCGGTGATCACCAGCCGTGAACACAAGTTTACATTTTATGTGCTGGGGTTTCTGCTGCTGTTTGGAGCGTTGTTCGGCCGTCTGGTCTGCGGCTGGCTGTGCCCGTTCGGCCTGGTGCAGGACCTGCTGCACAAGATCCCCTTTGTCAAAAAACTGCGGTGCCTGCCCGGCGAACGGGTGCTGCGGTATCTGCGATATGTGGTGCTCGCCGGCTTTGTTATCATCCTGCCGCTGACCGTGCTGGACATCGTCGGGCAGGGACAGCCGTGGTTCTGCAAGTACATCTGCCCGTCAGGCACGCTGTTTGCGGGCATCCCGCTGATCGCTGCCAATCCGCCGCTGCGCGCGGCGCTCGGGTGGCTGTTCACCTGGAAAGCCGCGATCCTCGTGCTGCTTGTGCTGCTGAGCGTGGTGATCTGGCGGCCGTTCTGCCGGTATCTGTGCCCGCTCGGCGCGATTTACGGGCTGTTTAACCCGGTTGCGGTTTATCGCTTGCGCATTGATGAGGACAAGTGCACCACCTGCGGCACGTGTCAGGCAGCCTGCAAGATGGACATTCCGGTTTATCAGACGCCCAACAGCCCGGATTGTGTGCGCTGTGGGGCGTGCAAGCGCGCCTGTCCGCACGGCGCGATCGGCACGGCGAATGCCTGCGGGGGCGCTGCGCGCCGGCAGGCAGCACAGCAGCCGCGCGAATAAGAGAATTGTCAAAACCGGCGAAGCTGTGATATAATTAACGAAGTTGAATCGAGCTTGGATGAGGGGGAATTCCTTTGACCGCTGTATATGCCATCCCGGTATCCGCTGTCAATCCGGATGACAGCGCATCGCGCGCACGGCTGTCGCGCGGCCGGCTGGAGCAGATCGACCGCCGCCGCGGCACGGCGCGCGCGCAAAGCTTTGCAGCCTCGCTGCTGCTGGAATATGCGGTCTCGCGGCATTATCCGTCCATTGTGCATCCGCTGCCGATTTCGATTGCAGAGGGCGGCAAGCCCTATCTGGTCAACGAGCCGGGCGTGCATTTCAGTCTGTCCCACTCGGCGGACTGGGCCGTGTGCGCAATCAGCGACCATCCGGTCGGTGTGGACATCGAGCGGTGCGAGCCCGGACGGCGGGACATCGCTGCGCGTTTCTTTCATAAGGATGAGGTGCGATACCTCAACACGCTTTTGCCCTCCATGCGGGAGGATGCGTTTTACAAGCTGTGGACGCTCAAGGAGAGCTTTGTCAAATCCACCGGCCGCGGCCTAGATCTGCCGCTGCGCAGTTTCCGGGTTGACATCCGCCGTATGCCGCCCCGCCTGGAGTGCGACGAGATAGACGGCGCGTTTTCGCTCTTCCTGCCGGCCTTCTCTGATCCGGACTACCGTCTGGCCGTATGCGTGGAGCAGGCGGGGGCGGAGGAACCCACGCTGCACCTGCTTGGGTGAGCCGCTGACGAAAATCAAATACCAAAGCCCTGGAACCATCGGTTCCGGGGCTTTGTGCATATCCGTGTATGTAGTTTAATATTGCGGCACACCGGCGAGTTTTTCCTGCCACAGTGCGAGCAGCGTGTCGATATCCGCGCGGAACTCCGCGTCGGTCTGGGTCTCCTTCTGCTGGAGTTCCTCGAGCACCTCAAACACAAAATCGCTGCCGTTTTTTGCCCAGTCGTGCTGCAACGCATAGTCGACACACGAGCCGGTCATCTGCGCGAACGCGAAGCGGTTGCGGCTGCCGCGCAGGTCGCAGGCGGCGCGCAGTAGGATGCGTCCGGTCTGGGTATTGCGGATCTGATATACGCCGCCCTGCTGCCGCCGCGCCTTGTAGGCTGCCGCGGCAGCGCGGCGCTGCTGCTGATCCATCGGTTCATAACTCCTTTCGATAATATTTACTAAATTACTAATTTACTAAAAGTATACGCAAAATACAGTAGCCTGTCAACCCTGCCGCCCACAAGTGGTGGGGCGGCGGCTTTGTCACCACATTGCAAGTTGCAAATGGTGGGGCCATGTGATAAAATAGACACCGTAAAATTTTGCACAGTGGGGGAGATTTATGCAAATCGGCAGTGTAACGCTCGCGGGACGGTTGGCGCTTGCGCCGATGGCCGGGGTGACCGACCTCGCCTTCCGGCAGATCTGCCGCGAACACGGGGCCGCGCTGACGGTGACCGAGATGGTCTCCACCAAGGCGCTGTGCTATCAGGATAAAAAGACGCCGCGCCTGCTGGCCCTTGGGCCGCAGGAGCATCCAGCGGCTGCGCAGATCTTTGGACATGAGCCGGAAACCATGGCCGAGGGCGCGAAAATCGCGCGGGCGGTGTCGGGCTGCGACATCATCGATATCAATATGGGCTGCCCTGCGCCCAAGATCGTCAACAACGGGGACGGGTCCGCGCTGATGCGCGATCCGGCGTGCGCTGCGCGCGTAATTGAAGCGGTGGTGCGCGCAGTGGACGTGCCGGTTACGGTCAAGTTCCGCAAGGGCTGGGATGAAAACAGTGTGTGCTGTGTGGCGTTTGCCCGCATGGCCGAGGCCGCCGGTGCCGCAGCGATCACCGTGCATGGCCGCACGCGCGCCCAGCAGTACAGCGGAAAGGCAGACTGGGATGCGATCCGCGCGGTCAAGCAAGCCGTGTCCATCCCGGTGTTTGCCAACGGCGATGTGGCCGAACCGGCGGACGCGGTGCGCATTCTGGAATACACCGGCGCGGACGGGGCCATGATCGGACGCGGGGCGCTGGGCGACCCGTGGCTGTTTGAGCGCGCCAATGCGCTCATCGAGACCGGCGTGTGTCCGCCGCTGCCGCCGTTTGCCGAGCGGATCGACACCGCGGTGCGGCAGATCGAGCTGGCGGCAGAGCAAAAGGGCGAGCATATCGCCATGCTGGAAGCGCGCCGCCATGTCAACTGTTATTTGAAATACGAGCGCGGGCTCAAGTCGTTCAAAACGCGCATCTGCGCGCTCGAGCGGATGGAGCAGCTGTATGCGCTGGCGGACGAGCTCAAGCAGGCCGTCGGCGGTTAAAGCGAAACAACACAAGGAAAGGAGGCAGGAGCCGTGGACGAAAAGCATATCCTGGCGCGGGCGCGCCGCGGCGACCTCGCCGCCTTTGAGGAACTCGTGCGGCGGAATGAAAAGCGGGTGTACGCGGTCGCGCTGCGGTCCTCCGGCTCGCCTGAGGATGCGGCCGACATCACGCAGGAGGTATTCCTGCGCGCGTGGCGCTCGATCGAGGATTTCCGCGGCGACAGCGGCTTTTCTACTTGGCTGTTCCGCATCACAACCAATCTGTGCGTGGATTTTGCGCGCCACCGGCAGGCGCAGCCGCAGACCCAGCCGCTCACCGGCGAGGACGATGCGGAGCGCCCGATCCCGGACACCGCTCCCACACCTGAGGAACATCTGGAAAACAGCGAACTCGGCCGCGAGCTGGCCGCAGCGCTGGATGAGATCAGCGAGGAGCACCGCCGCATCGTGCTGCTGCGCGATGTGTCCGGCCTGAGCTACACCGAGATCGCCGAAGTGCTCGAGATCAGCGAGGGTACGGTGAAATCCCGTCTGTCGCGCGCGCGGATTGCGCTGCGCACAATTTTGCAGAAAAGAGGGAACCTTTTGCCGTCCGCCTCGTCTAAGGATACGAAAGGAGGCGGGGACGCATGAGTGATGAAGAATATTTCGAGCAGCTGTGCTCAAACAGCATCGACGGCACACTGACCGAGGCCGAGCGCGAAAAGCTGGAAGCCCATCTGGCCGAGTGCCCCTCGTGCGCCGCGCTTCAGCAGGATCTGGAATGGATGCAGGCAGCCTTTGCCGAGGAGGCTGAACCCCCTGCCGGGCTGCATGACGGGATCATGCAGCGGCTCCGGCAGGAGAGCCGGTTGGAAGTCGTGCAGCCGGAAAAACCCGTGCGCCGTATGCCGGTGATCACCATGGTTGCGGCGGCAGCGGTTGTGGTGCTGGTGGTACTGGGCGGCGGTCTGATGCCGATGTTTTTCAGTACGGTTGGCACGGGCGCCGCAGGCGGCGCTTCCACCACGGCCGAGGCAGCAGCGACTGACGGCGCGGCTGCGGGCGGCGCCATGAATGAAGCGGTCGCGGCGGATGCAGCCGAGGCAGGCGTTGCCGGCAGCAGTGACGGCGCGGCAGCCCCGGCGGATAACAGCGGCGCGGCCGAAGGCAGTGCATACGGTGAAAGTGCAGATGCGCGCAGCAGCGGGCAGGCGTCTGTGGAGACATACAGCGCGGAGCAGACCGCGCCGCAGGAAGCGGCCGGGCAGGAGAGCACCGCGATGGAAAGCATCGGCCCCGCAGCCGCGGGCGGCAGCACCGACACGGCGAGGGACGTCCAGCCGTCGGTTGCACCGGCGCAGAGCGGCGCGCAGAACGTTGAAATCCCGGAAACCATGCGCGCTATGACCGTGGCGCACTGCTATCTGGCGCAGGGCGGTGAGGAGCTGCCCGACATTGGCGGCGAGCTGCTGGGGACGGACGGCGATACGTCCTGGTTCCTGCTGAACAACGACCTGTCCACCATCCAGGAGACGCTGGGCGCGGTTGAGGACGCGGGATATGCCGTTTCCTCATATGAGGGGACCGGCATCACGATCGACAGCAAAGCCACCTCGTGGATGCTGATCGTCACGTCGAATTGAGAAAAAACGTCAAAAGCGACGGCTTACTGCCGCCGCTTTTGTCTGTCCGGCGCACCGGGCAATGCCCTGTTTTGCACGCCGGCAGAAATTTTGGAGGCTTACACAAAAAAATTGGAGAAATTTTGTGTAAACACTTGACTTTGGGGAACGCTTGTAGTAATCTATATAGGCACCTGCGAAAGCAGGAAAAAACGCGATGATGCCGGAGATTGCTGCTCTTTGCAGGTAACTTCGGCGGAGTAGGTCCGACAATCGGGCGGTTGAGATAACTGCTATCAGCCGGGGAGGCGAGCGCCTTCCGGCAAAAACGCAATGTTCCTGCGTAAATTCGGGACTCGCGGCGCGTGCGCCGCAAAGCCGATAGCCTGAACCACTTACGTTTCTTACTGTGACCGGATCATTACACTATCAGTGTGCCCGGTTATTTTCATGCCCGCACGTGATACGCACGGCGGGGTTGCAGTTTCTCTCCGTAGCGAGTCAAGACATTATTTTAATGTATGGCACACATACGAGGAGGAAAAAACCATCATGGCAAACGCACAGAAGATCCGTATTCGCCTCAAGGCGTACGACCACGAACTGATCGACCAGTCCGCAGAAAAGATCATCGAGACCGCCAAGCGCAACGGCGCCAAGGTTTCCGGTCCGATCCCGCTGCCGACCGAGAAGCAGATCATCACCATCCTGCGTGCAGTCCACAAGTACAAGGACTCCCGCGAGCAGTTCGAGCGCCGCACCCACAAGCGCCTGATCGACATCATCAACCCGAATCAGGCCACCATCGAGGCGCTGACCACCCTCGACCTGCCGGCAGGCGTCGAGTTTGAGGTCAAGCTCTGATTTTTGTCAACAAATGGACGGACTGACCCGACCGTCTGTTTGAAACCCTGCCGCGACACGCGCGGCGAGGTCATGTTGGCGCTCCCCTGAGAGAAGCCAACCAATAACCTTTAAGGAGGAAAATGCAAATGCTGCAGAAAGCAATCATCGGCAAGAAGGTCGGCATGACCCAGATCTTCAACGCTGACGGCAAGGTGATCCCCTGCACGGTCATCGAGGCAGGCCCCTGTGTCGTCACCCAGCTCAAGACCGAAGAGAAGGACGGCTACAATGCAGTCCAGTTCGGCTTTGAGGATGTCAAGGAGCGCAAGCTCAACAAGCCGCAGAAGGGCCACCTGAAGAAGGCTGGCGACTCTCTGAAGAAGTACCTCAAGGAGTTCCGCTTTGCGGACTGCTCCACCTTCCAGCTTGGCGATGTGATCAAAGCCGATATGTTCACCGCTGGTGACTATGTCGACGTGACCGGCACTTCCAAGGGCAAGGGCTACGCCGGCGTTATCAAGCGCTTCAACGCTGCCCGCCTGAAGGAAACCCACGGTACCGGCCCGGTACACCGTCACGCGGGCTCCATGGGCGCCTGCTCGGATCCTTCCAAGATCATGAAGGGCAAAATGATGCCTGGCCACCTGGGCGCTGAGCAGGTCACTGTTCAGAACCTGGACGTTGTCAAGGTTGACGCTGAGCTCAACCTGATCGCCGTTTGCGGCGCTGTCCCGGGCCCGAAGGGCGGCATCGTGGTGCTCAAGAACACCGTCAAGAACAACAAGGTTGCCAAGGGCGAGGCTGGCATCAGCAAGAACCCGCAGAAGGCTTCCGCGAGAAAGTAAGGGAAGGAGGAGCAACGAATGCCTACAGTAGCAGTTTTTGATATGACCGGCAAGAAGACCGGCGAAATGGAGCTGAACGAAGCCGTATTCGGCATCGAGCCCAACATGGCTGTTGTACACGCAGCGGTCAAGAATTACCTGGCCAACCAGCGTCAGGGCACCCAGTCCACGCTGACCCGCGCCGAGGTACGCGGCGGCGGCATCAAGCCGTGGCGCCAGAAGGGCACCGGCCGTGCCCGCCAGGGTTCGATCCGCTCTCCGCAGTGGACCCACGGCGGTATTGCCCTCGGCCCCAAGCCCCGTTCCTATAACTATCACCTGACCAAGAAGACCCGCCGCCTGGCGATGCTCTCCGCCCTGTCTGCTAAGGCAGCTGCTGGCGAGATCATTGTGATTGACGGCCTGGATATGGGCGAGATCAAGACCAAGACCTTCGCGGGCTTCCTCAAGTCGGTTGAAGCGACCGGTAAGAGCCTGGTCGTGACCCCTGAGGTCCGCACGAACGTCGTCAAGTCCGCGGCTAACATCCCGGGCGTGCGCACGACGATCGCGTCTACCCTCAATGTTTACGACATCCTCAACGCTGACAAGTTCATCATCGACAAGGCAGCGGTTGAGAAGCTGCAGGAGGTGTACGCATAATGAAGTTCGCTTACGATATTATCAAGAAGCCGATCATCACCGAGCGTTCCATGATGGGCACCCAGGATCACAAGTACACCTTCGAGGTTGCCGCTGACGCGGGCAAGATCGAGATCAAGAAGGCTGTGGAAGAGATCTTCGGCGTTAAGGTTGCCAAGGTCAACACCATCAAGCTGCCGGGCAAGTGGAAGCGCATGGGCGTCCATGTCGGCAAGCGCCCGGACATCAAGAAGGCGATCGTCACCCTGACCCCGGATTCCAAGGGCATCGAGCTTTTTGAGAACATGATGTAAAATCCTCTAAGGGGGACCAGTCCCCCTTAGATACGAAAAAAGTTCCCAAGGAAACTTTTTTCGATAACCCCCTCGCGTTTGCATGGCAAACGCGGTTCGGGACACGGGTCCCGAAGCAGCGGAGTTTTGATCGGGCAAAGCTCGATCAAAACAGCGCCCCTGCGGGGCGATTGTGTGCACGGAAACGTGCTTGTATGGGGGAGTCACCCCGATAATAACGAATCAAGGAGTTGAAATTCCAAATGGCTATCAAGACTTTCAACCCGACGACGCCCTCGCGCAGAAACATGACTGTGCTTTCCTACAAGGGTCTGTCCAAGGTGAAGCCCGAGAAGAGCCTTCTCGAAAAGGTCAAGAAGACCGCCGGCCGCAACAGCTATGGCCGCATCACCGTCCGTCACATCGGCGGCGGCAACAAGAAAAAGTACCGCATCATCGACTTCAAGCGCCAGAAGATGGACGTTCCGGCGACCGTTATGACGCTGGAGTACGATCCGAACCGCTCTGCCAACATCGCGCTCATCCAGTATGAGGACGGCGAGAAGGCATATATCCTCGCGCCTGAGGGCCTGAACATCGGCGACAAGGTTATCTCTTCTGCGTCTGCCGATATCAAGCCGGGCAACTGCCTGCCGGTTGAAAACATCCCGGTTGGTACCATGATCCACAACATCGAGCTGTACCCCGGCAAGGGCGCGCAGCTGGTTCGTTCCGCAGGCGTCGGCGCGCAGCTGATGGCGAAGGAGAACGGCAAGGCGATGGTTCGTCTGCCCTCCGGCGAGCTGCGTTACGTCCGCCTCGAGTGCAAGGCGACCATCGGTATCGTCGGCAATGCGGATCACGCAAACGTACAGATCGGTAAGGCCGGCCGCACCCGTCACATGGGTATCCGTCCGACCGTCCGCGGTTCTGTTATGAACCCGTGTGACCACCCGCACGGCGGCGGCGAAGGCAAGAGCCCGATCGGCCGTCCGAGCCCGGTTACCCCGTGGGGCAAGCCGGCGATGGGTTACAAGACCCGCAAGAAGAACCACCGCACGGATAAGCAGATCGTGCGCCGTCGCAACGGTAAGTGAGAAAGGAGTTAACGTAATATGGGCAGAAGTGTCAAAAAGGGCCCTTTTGTGGCTCCTGAGCTTATCAAAAGAGTCAACGAGATGAACGAAAAGGGCGAGAAGAAGGTCCTCAAGACCTGGTCCCGCGCTTCCACGATCTTCCCGGAGTTCGTCGGCCACACCTTTGCGGTGCATGACGGCCGCAAGCACGTCCCGGTGTATGTAACCGAGGATATGGTTGGTCACAAACTGGGCGAGTTTGCTCCCACCCGTACCTACAAGGGTCACGCGGGCAGCAAGACCTCCAACAACGGCAAGTAAGGAGGAGTTAAGGAAACATGGAAGCTAGAGCAATCGTACGCAACGTGCGCATGACCCCGCGCAAGATCAAGCTGATCTGCGATCTGATCCGCGGCAAGGATGCGGGCGAAGCGATGGCCATCATCATGAATACCCCCAAGGCGGCCAGCGAGCCGATGGCAAAGCTCCTCAAGAGCGCTGTCGCCAATGCCGAGAACAATCACGGCATGAACACCGACAAGCTGTACGTCAAGGAAGTACACGTCGGTCCCGGCCCGATCATGAAGCGCGTTATGCCGCGTGCACAGGGCCGTGCATTCAGAATCCTCAAGAGAACCTCGCACGTTACGCTGGTTCTTGGCGAGAAAGAATAAGGGAGGGTAATCAATGGGCCAGAAAGTAAATCCGAACGGTCTCCGTGTCGGCGTTATCAAGAATTGGGATTCCCGTTGGTTCGCGAAGGACAATGTGTTCGGCGACCTCCTCGTGGAAGACTATAACATCCGTAAGGAACTGAAAAAGCGTCTGTACGACGCAGGCGTTCCGGCGATCGAGATCGAGCGCAAGAACGACGAAATCAAGATCATGATCCAGTGCGCGCGTCCCGGCATGGTTGTCGGCCGCGGCGGCGAGGACATCAAGAAGCTCGAGGAAGAGCTCACCAAGAAGTACGGCAAGAAGGTTCGCTGCTCGATCATCGAGATCAAGAACCCGGACACCAACGCAACCCTGGTTGCAGAGAACATTGCCGCGCAGCTCGAGAAGCGCATCGGCTTCCGCCGTGCGATGAAGCAGTCCATGGGCCGTGCAATGCGCATGGGCGCCAAGGGCATCAAGGTATCCTGCTCCGGCCGTCTGGGCGGCGCAGAAATCGCCCGCACCGAGCACTATCATGAGGGCACCATCCCGCTGCAGACCCTGCGCGCGGATATCGACTATGGCTTTGCCGAGGCCGCGACCACCTATGGCCGCATCGGCGTGAAGGTATGGATCTACAAGGGTGAGGTCCTCCACGGCGGTCCGCGTCTGGGCCGTTCGATCGAGGCGCCCAAGCCCGCTTTCGAGCGCCGCGAGCGCCGTGGCCGTGACGACCGTCGCGGCGGCCGCCGCGGTTACGACCGCAACGGCGAGCGCCGTGCACCCCGCCAGGAAGGAGGCAACCGCTAATGCTGCTCCCCAAGAGAGTTAAATACCGTCGCGTGCATCGTGGCCGCCTCAAGGGCAAGGCCATGCGCGGCAACTTCGTATCCAACGGTGAATACGGCCTGCAGGCTACCGAGCCCTGCTGGATCACCTCGAACCAGATCGAGGCCGCCCGTATCGCCATGACCCGTTACACCAAGCGTGGCGGTCAGGTTTGGATTAAGATCTTCCCCGACAAGCCGGTAACCGAGAAGCCGGCCGAGACCCGAATGGGTTCCGGTAAGGGCTCGCCCGAGTACTGGGTAGCGGTTGTCAAGCCCGGCCGCGTCCTGTTTGAAATCGCAGGCGTATCCGAAGAGGTAGCCCGCGAGGCCCTGCGTCTGGCAAGCCACAAGCTGCCGTGCAAGACCAAGTTCGTTGCCCGTGAGACCAAGAATGGCGGTGAAGCATGATGAAGGCATCTGAGATCAGAGAACTGACGGCCGAGGAGCTCGCCGCAAAGCTTGGCGACCTGAAGAAGGACCTCTTCAACCTCCGTCTTCAGCTCGCTACCAACCAGTTGGAGAATACCAACAAGATCACCGAGGTCAAGCGCGACATTGCGCGTGTCAACACCGTAATCCGTGAGAAGCAGCTCGCGGATAAGGCGTAAGGGAGGGAAACGAATTGAGCGAAAGAGCATTACGCAAGACGCGAGTCGGCAAGGTCGTTTCCGATAAGATGGACAAGACCATTGTCGTCGCTGTTGAGGATCGCGTTGCGCATCCTCTGTATAAGAAGGTTATTCCGCACACCTACAAGCTGAAGGCACACGATGAGAACAACGAGTGCAAGATCGGCGACAAGGTGCGTGTGATGGAGACCCGCCCGCTGTCCAAGGATAAGCGCTGGAGACTGGTCGAAATCATCGAGAAGGCAAAGTAAGGAGGAGAGCACATGGTTCAGCAGGAAACTTTTCTGCGTGCAGCTGACAACAGCGGCGCAAAGGAACTGAAGGTAATCCGTGTTCTCGGCGGCTCCGCACGCAAGTACGGCAACATCGGTGACGTCGTTGTTTGCTCGGTGCGCAAATGCACCCCGGGCGGCGGCGTGAAGAAGGGCGACGTCGTTAAGGCGGTTATCGTCCGTACCGTCAAGGGCCTGCGCCGCGCGGATGGCAGCTACATCCGCTTTGACGAGAACGCCGGCGTTATCATCCGTGATGATAAGAACCCCCGCGGCACCCGTATCTTTGGGCCTGTCGCTCGTGAGCTGCGCGATAAGGATTATATGAAGATCCTGTCGCTCGCACCGGAAGTACTGTAAGGAGGTCGCCAACAAATGAACACATTGCATGTAAAGACGGGCGACACCGCAGTCGTTCTTTCCGGCAAGGAAAAGGGCAAGCGCGGCAAGGTTCTGTCCGTTAACCCGAAGAAGGGCATGGTTGTTATCGAAGGTGTGAACATGGTCAAGTGCCACACCAAGCCCCGCCGCCAGGGTGAGACCGGCGGCATCATCGAGCGCGAGGGCGCACTGCGCGCCTGCAAGGTGATGAAGGTTTGCCCGAAGTGCAACAAGCCCACCCGTCCGGCGCACAAGTTCACCGAGGACGGTACCAAGCTGACAGTGTGCAAGCACTGCGGCGAGACACTTTGAGAAGAGGAGGCAAGCAATAAATGGTTCCGAATTTGAAAGCCAAGTATAATGCGGATGTTGCGCCTGCTCTGATGAAGAAGTTCCAGTACAAGAGCACGATGCAGATCCCGACGATCGACAAGATCGTGATCAACGTCGGCTGCGGCAAGGAAGCCAACGGCAACTCCAAGGTCATCGAGTCCGTCGTCCGCGACATCTCGCTGATCACCGGCCAGCATCCGATCGTTACCCATGCCCGCAAGTCGGTTGCAAACTTCAAGCTCCGTGAGGGCATGCCGGTTGGCGTTAAGGTCACCCTGCGCCGCGACCGCATGTGGGAGTTCCTCGATCGTCTGTTCAACGTAGCGCTGCCGCGCGTCCGCGACTTCCGCGGCATCAACGGCGATGCGTTCGACGGCCGCGGCAACTACGCCCTCGGCCTGAAGGAGCAGCTGATCTTCCCGGAGATCTCCTACGATCAGATCGACAAGATCCGCGGCATGGACATCGTTATCTGCACTACCGCGAAGACTGACGAAGAAGCCAAGGAGCTGCTTACCCTGATGGGCGCTCCGTTTGCAAAGTAAGGGAGGAGAATAGAAGTGGCTAAGAAGTCAATGATCCTCAAGCAGCAGGCGAAGCCGAAGTTCTCTACCCGTGCTTATAACCGCTGCAAGATCTGCGGCCGTCCGCACGCTTACCTGCGTGATTTCGGTATCTGCCGTATCTGCTTCCGTGAGCTGGCTTACAAGGGCCAGATCCCGGGTGTGCGCAAGGCTTCCTGGTAAGTCCTGCGCGGATCGAAACCAGGGGTTTCGATTTCACCAAGAGAGACGCGCTTTCGCGCGGATATACTGCGAAAGCGGGCGCCTGGCGCGCCCGCTTTTTGCGGACTTTGCCGTTTTTTGGCGGAAAGCCCGATTTTAATGCGTTTTGACGGGAACGAAACCGGAATATTTGATAAAAATATGCACTTTGTTGCTTGCCAAAATGCAAAAAACCATGCTATAATTAGTCGATAGCCCGCTCAGCGGGCTTATCGGCTGTTATATATTTTTCAGTCACCCCAGCCGCTGTTTGTGGAAGGGCCACAGGCAGTGTAAAGAAAAGTGGGAGGCAAACAGGTCAATCAAGAGGGGACCCAACCCAGCCCCGCTCCGATTGCTGCACTACCCCCAAACTTCTTAAAAAGGAGAGAATTTATGCAGATCACTGATCCTATCGCGGATATGCTGACCCGTATCCGCAACGCCGGCAATGCTCGTCATGCCAGCGTGGACGTACCCGCGTCCAAAATGAAGAAGGCAATTGCCCAGATCCTGCTCGACGAAGGCTATATCAAGGCTTTCGAAGTTGTCGAGGGCAACACGCAGGGCATCATCCGCATCACGCTCAAGTATGTCGATGGCCGCCAGAAGGCGATCACCGGCCTCAAGCGCGTGTCCAAGCCCGGCCTGCGCGTCTATGCCGGCGCTCAGGAGCTTCCCAAGGTGCTCCGCGGCCTCGGTATTGCCATCATTTCCACCTCGAGAGGTATCATGACCGACAAGAAGGCCCGCGAGCTCAATGTCGGCGGTGAAGTCCTCGCATTCGTATGGTAAGGGGAGGTATAAAACATGTCTCGAATTGGTAGAATGCCGATTGCCATTCCGGCCGGCGTGGAGGTCAAGGTTGACGGCCACGTTGTCACGGTCAAGGGCGCAAAGGCAACCCTTACCCGCGAAATTCACCCGAATATCACCGTCGCGGTGGAGGGAAATGAAATCCTCGTCACTCGTCCGAACGACGAGAAGCACAACCGTGCACTGCACGGCCTGACCCGCAGCCTGGTCAATAACATGGTTATTGGCGTTACCGAAGGCTTCAAGAAGGAGCTGAGCGTGCAGGGCGTTGGTTATCGTGTGGCCAAGCAGGGCAAGGATCTGGTTATGAACCTCGGCTACTCGCATCAGGTTACCATGAGCGAGCCCGAAGGCATCACGATCGACGTTCCGAACGCGAACACGATCGTCATCTCCGGTCCTGACAAGCAGAAGGTCGGCCAGTTTGCAGCGGAAGTCCGCGAGAAGCGTCCGCCGGAACCCTACAAGGGCAAGGGCATTCGCTACGCTGACGAGTATGTCCGCCGCAAGGAAGGCAAGACCGGCGCGAAGAAGAAGTAAGGAAAGGAGAGGCGAATTTAAATGGTTTCGAAGAAGGATTCCAACAAGGCGCGTCTGCAGCGCCACAAGCGCGTACGCGCAAAGATCAGCGGCACCGCCGAGCGTCCGCGTCTCGACGTTTACCGCTCTGCAAAGAACATCTACGCCCAGGTCATCGACGATGTGGCCGGCGTTACGCTCGTTTCCGCCTCGACTGCCGAGAAGGACTTCACCGAGTACGGCGGCAACAAGGAAGCAGCCAAGAAGATCGGTCTGCTGGTTGCCGAGCGCTGCAAGGCCAAGGGTATCGAGAACGTCGTGTTCGACCGCGGCGGCTATGTATACCACGGCCGCGTGAAGGAACTCGCGGAAGGCGCCCGTGAGGGCGGCCTGCAGTTTTAAGTCGGGAGGAGGTAAAACATGGCTCAGTATAACAGAAACGATAAGCGCGAGGACGAGTTTTCTGAAAACGTCGTAGCGCTCAACCGCGTTGCCAAGACGGTTAAGGGCGGCCGTATCTTCAAGTTTGCGGCGCTCGTCGTTGTCGGCGACGGCAAGGGCACGGTCGGTTTCGGCCTCGGCAAGGCTTCCGAGGTTCCGGATGCGATCCGCAAGGGCATCGAGGACGCCAAGAAGAACCTCGTCAAGATTTCGCTGAAGGGCACCACCATCCCGCACGAGGTGATCGGTGAGTTCGGCGCGGGCCGCGTTCTGCTCAAGCCCGCCGCTCCCGGTACCGGCGTTATCGCCGGCGGCGCGGTTCGTGCAGTCGTTGAGGCTGCCGGCATCAAGGACATCCGTACCAAGTGCCTGCGCTCCAACAACCCGCAGAACGTTGTCACTGCAACGATGGAAGGCCTGAAGAGCCTGCGCGATGCTGCCCAGGTGGCGGCTGTTCGCGGCAAAGCCGTAGAAGAACTGTAAGAAAGGGGTAACTCACAATGGCTAACATGAAGATTACCCTGAAAAAGAGCCTGGTCGGCCGCTTGGACAAGCACATCGCGACCGCTCATTCTTTGGGGCTTAAGAAGATCAACGACGTAACCGTTCAGCCGGACAACGCGCAGACGCGCGGCAAGGTTAAGCAGATCGGTTACCTGCTCGAAGTTGTAGAGGAGGCGTAACCCATGAAGCTTCACGAATTATCGCCTGCCGCGGGTTCGACCAAGCCGGCCTATCGCAAGGGCCGCGGCGCTGGCTCGGGCAACGGCAAGACCGCAGGCCGCGGTCACAAGGGCCAGTGGGCCCGTTCGGGCGGCGGTGTCCGCCCGGGTTTTGAAGGCGGCCAGATGCCTCTGGCACGCCGCCTGCCGAAGCGTGGTTTCCACAACATTTTCGGCACCACTTATGCACCGGTCAATGTTTCCGCTCTGGAGAAGTTTGAAGATGGCACCGAGGTCAGCGTAGAGACCCTGCGCGAGGCTGGTATCGTCAAGAATGCTCTCGACGGCGTCAAGATCCTCGGCAACGGCACCCTGACCAAGAAGCTCACGGTCAAGGCCGCTGCATTCTCCGCATCTGCAAAGGAGAAGATCGAAGCCGCAGGCGGAAAGGCCGAGGTGATTTAAGGTGTTTCAAACCCTTAAAAACGCCTGGCACATGCCCGAGCTGCGCAAGAAGATCCTGTATACGCTGTTTATCCTGCTGATCTTCCGCTTCGGCTCGTGCATTCCGGTTCCGTTCATCAACACCGATCTGTTGGCTGCTTACTTTGAGCAGGCTTCGGTTTCGGGTTCGATGCTCGGCTATCTGAATATGTTCACCGGCGGCGGTCTGTCCACTGCGACGATCTTCGCTATGTCGATCACCCCGTATATTAACGCGTCCATTATCCTGCAGCTGCTGACCGTGGCCATCCCCGCTCTCGAGCGTATGGTCAAGGAAGGCGGCGAGGAAGGCCGCAAGAAGATCGCTTCCTGGACGCGCTATGTTGCGGTTGCGCTCGGCCTGCTGCAGGCGTTTGCGTACTACGCAATGCTGCGCAACGGCTTCGGCGCAGGCAGCATGCTGTCCAACGACAGTGTGCTGGCAGCGGCGGCGATCATCCTGACCTTCACCGCAGGCACCGCGCTGATCATGTGGCTGGGCGAGCACATCACCCAGAACGGTATCGGCAACGGTATTTCGATCATCCTGTTCGCGGGCATCGTGTCCCGCGGCCCGTCGCTGCTCTCCACGTTGGTTAACCTGTTCCAGGGCGGCGCGTCGGGCATCGTTTCGGCGGTTCTGATGATCATTATCGGACTTGCGGTTGTTGTGTTCATCGTGTTCATGAGCAATGCGGAGCGCCGCATCCCGGTCCAGTACGCCAAGCGCGTTGTCGGCCGTAAGATGTACGGCGGCCAGTCCACCCATCTGCCGATCAAGGTCAACGCATCCGGCGTTATGCCGATCATCTTTGCGTCGTCCATCCTGTCCCTGCCGCAGACCATTGCAATGTTCTGGCAGCCGGAGACCGGCACGGTTGGCTACCACATCATGAACCTGTTCTCGCAGACCAACCCGTTCTATATCGTGGTTTACTTCTTGCTTATCCTCGCGTTTGCGTATTTCTACGCATCCATTCAGTTTAACCCGATCGAGATCGCAAACAACCTCAAGAAGAACGGCGGCTTCATCCCGGGCTTCCGTCCCGGCAAGCCGACGAGCGACTTTATCACCAAGGCGCTCGGCAAGGTCACCTTCGTTGGTGCCATCTTCCTGAGCATTGTAGCGATCCTGCCGCTGATCGTTGGCGCGATCAACACGACCCTCTCCAACGTTGCGCTTGGCGGCACCTCGGTCATCATTGTTGTCGGCGTTGCGCTTGACACTGTCAAGCAGCTGGAGGCGCAAATGCTGATGCGTCATCATAAGGGCTTTTTGGAATAATGCTGGAGGCTGATTTTAAGTGAATTTGATTTTACTGGGCGCCCCGGGCGCTGGCAAAGGCACGCTTGCATCTTACCTGATCGAAAAAATGGGTATCCCGAGCATCTCCACGGGCAACATTCTGCGCGAGGCCATCAAGAACAACACCCCGCTTGGCCAGCAGGCTAAGGGCTTTATGGACGCTGGCCAGCTCGTGCCGGACGATCTCGTGATTAACCTGCTCAAGGAACGCATTGCAAAGCGCGACTGCAAGAGCGGCTTCATTCTGGACGGTTTCCCGCGCACGATCCCGCAGGCCGAGGCGCTTGACGAGATCGCGAACATCGACTGTGCGCTGCTGGTCGATGTGCCGTATGAAGTGATCGAAAAGCGCATGACCGGCCGTCGCGTCTGCCTGCGCTGCGGCGCAACCTATCATGTCGAGGCTAATCCGCCCCGCATCCAGGGTGTGTGCGACATCTGCGGCGACAAGCTTGTCATCCGCAGCGACGACCAGCCCGAAGTGGTAAAGCGCCGTCACGAGACCTATCACGAGCAGACCGAGCCGCTGATCGGCTACTACGACGCGCAGGGCAAGCTCAAGCGCATCGATGGTACGCAGGGCATCCGCGAGACCGAAAAGCTCGCAGTGGAAGCGCTGGGGCTGTAAGCATGATTCATCTTAAATCAGAGCAAGAGCTTGAACGGATGCGCGTTGCCTGCCGCATCACTGCGCTTGCGCGCAAGGCGGCGGCGGACGCGGTCCGGCCAGGTGTCACCACAGGCGAAATCGACCGGGTCGTCCGCAAGACGATCGAGGAAGCGGGCGCAAAGCCCTCCTTCCTCGGTTATGCGGGCTTCCCGGGCAGCGCCTGTATCTCGATCAACGACGAGGTCATCCACGGAATCCCCTCGGAAAAGCGCGTGGTGCATGAAGGCGATATCGTCAAAGTGGACGTCGGTGCCTACATCGGCGGCTATCACGGCGACTGCGCCTGCACGGTACCGTGCGGCGAGGTGAGCGAGGAGGCCCGCCGCCTGATCGAAGTGACCCGGCAGAGCTTCTATGAAGGTATCAAATTTGCCCGCGAGGGCTATCGCGTTTCGGACATCTCTGCGGCCGTGCAGGCCTATGTGGAGAAAAACGGCTTTTCTGTGGTTCGCGACTACGTCGGTCACGGCGTGGGCGAGAACCTGCATGAATCGCCCGAGGTGCCGAACTTCGGCCATCCCGGCCACGGCATGCGCCTGCAGCGCGGTATGACCATTGCGGTGGAACCCATGGTCAACGTGGGTGTTTATACGGTTAAGGTCCTGCCGGACGGCTGGACTGTCAAAACAAAGGACGGCAAGCTGTCCGCCCATTATGAAAACACCATTGCCATTACGGATGGCGAACCGGAGATTATGACGAATATCGACGGTGAGGTGCTGTAATGGTCCAGTCTCACACAGCCGACATTGTCCTGTCGCTGACCGGCAGGGACAAGGGGCAGCTGATGCTGGTCGTCGCGGAGGAGGGGGATTTCCTCCTGCTGGCGAACGGCCGTGCGCGCCGGGCGGAAAATCCCAAGCGCAAGCGCAGAAAGCATGTCAGCCATCAGGGCGCGTGTGATGCGCGTACCCGCAGCAGACTGCTGGAAAACGGCCGACTGACCAACAGCGAGATCCGTAAGGCACTCGCCCTCTGGACAGGGGACGAGGATGCAAATTGACCTAGGAGGGTATTCACATAATGGCAAAAGACGATGTAATCGAACTGGAAGGTACCGTCATAGAGGCGCTGCCCAATGCGATGTTCCAGGTCGAGCTGCCCAACGGGCATAAGATCCTGGCCCATATCTCGGGCAAACTTCGCATGAATTTCATTCGCATTCTTCCCGGCGACAAGGTCACCGTTCAGATGTCGCCCTACGACCTGACCCGCGGTCGAATCACCTGGCGTTCCAAGTAACGCCGCGAAAAAAGCGGGCGGAGGCGCGTATGTGACCCGAGCGCCAGTGGTCGCCGGATTTCCGGTGTCCCATCCCACCAACAACGGAACCGACTGGTTCCCAACACATTGATGGAGGTAAAATATCATGAAGGTAAGACCGTCTGTAAAGCCGATCTGCGAAAAGTGCAAGATCATCCGCCGCAAGGGCAAGGTTATGGTCATCTGCCAGAACCCGAAGCACAAGCAGAAGCAGGGCTGATTTCGATCGAAAGCACGCTTTCGATCGATTATGCCGACTACGAATCGCGCCCTGCGGGCACAATTCTTCGTCGGTTTGTGTAAAAACCCACGCGCATGTCGCGGGTTTTTACGGCAATCGCGTAGCGATTGCCAAATTGGATTGCGCCGGAAGGCGCAAAGAGGTAAAACGGGGTTTCCCCGATTACCGAATAAATTGCCGCGCATAAGGCGCGGGATGATGGTTAAGTGAACACGACAAGCACGCGCGGGATGCGCGGCGCTGCAGGAGCGGAGGCGGCTCCTATACTGTGTTTGCAAACACGCCTCAGTGTAAACAAATCGGAGGTTATATTAAGTATGGCACGTATTGCCGGTGTTGACCTTCCCCGCGAGAAGCGCGTGGAGATCGGCCTGACCTACGTCTTCGGCATTGGCCGCAAGACGTCCAACGAAATCCTTGCCAAGACCGGTATCAATCCGGATACCCGCGTCAAGGACCTGACCGAAGAAGAAGCCGCCAAGCTGCGTGAGGTAATCGACCGCGACTACAACGTCGAGGGCGACCTGCGCCGTGAGATCGGCCTGAATATCAAGCGCCTGGTTGAAATCGGCTGCTACCGCGGCCTGCGCCACCGTCGCGGCCTGCCGGTTCGCGGCCAGCGCACCAAGACCAACGCGCGTACCCGCAAGGGCCCGAAGAAGACCATTGCGAACAAGAAGAAGTAAGGAGGGGAACAGATAAATGGCTAAGGTACAGAAGAAGGGCGCTACCCGCACCCGTCGCCGTGAGCGTAAAAATATCGAAAAAGGCGCGGCTCATATCCGTTCCTCTTTCAACAACACCATCGTTACCATTACCGACCTGAACGGCAACGCAATCAGCTGGGCTTCCTCCGGCGAGATGGGTTTCCGTGGCTCGCGTAAGTCCACTCCGTTCGCTGCACAGACCGCGGCTGAGACCGCTGCTGCCGCTGCGATGGAGCACGGCCTCAAGACTGTCGAAGTATACGTCAAGGGCCCGGGTTCCGGCCGTGAGGCTGCAATCCGTGCACTGCAGGCCGCCGGCCTCGAGGTAACCATGATCAAGGACGTTACCCCGATCCCGCACAATGGCTGCCGCCCGCCCAAGAGAAGAAGAGTCTAATAGAGGAGGAAACCAATAAATGGCTAAGAATACACAGCCCGTTCTCAAGCGCTGCAAGACGCTTGGTCTTTCCCCTGCGGTACTTGGTTACTCCAAGTCCACCAAGCGCCAGCCCAAGCAGTCCCGCCGCAAGCAGTCCGAGTACGGCATGCAGCTGACCGAAAAGCAGAAGGTAAAATTCATCTACGGCGTGCTCGAGAAGCAGTTCCATGCTTACTACGAGAAGGCCGAGCGCAAGCAGGGCATCACCGGTGAGATCCTGCTGCAGGAGCTCGAGCGCCGTCTGGACAACGTTGTTTTCCGCATGGGCTTTGCCAACACCCGCCGCGAAGCGCGTCAGCTGGTCAACCATGGCCACTTCACTGTCAACGGCCGCCGCGTCAACATCCCGTCCTTCCAGGTAAAGCCGGGCGACGTTGTGGCAGTCTGCGAGAAGTCCCGCACGACCACCAAGTTCAAGACCCTGCTGGAGGAAAACGGCAAGAAGGCTTGCCCCAAGTGGATCGACAAGGCTAAGGACTCCTTCGAGGGCAAGATCGTTGCGATGCCCGCCCGTGACGACATCGACTACGATGTGTCCGAGCACCTCATCGTCGAGTTGTACTCGAAATAATAGACCCTCGCTTTTGGAACGGGCGCGGCGTCTGCTTCGCCTGTTCCGTTTCAAGTTTCCAACCAACGTGAAGGAGGGTACCACATGATCGAAATCGAAAAGCCGCGTATTGACTGTGAACAGCTCGCTGAGGATGGCTCCTACGGCAAGTTTGTCGTTGAGCCGCTTGAGCGTGGCTATGGCACCACTTTGGGCAACTCCCTGCGCCGCATCCTGCTTTCCTCGCTGCCCGGCACGGCAGCGTCGAGCATCAAGATCGCCGGCGTACAGCATGAGTTCTCCACCATCCCGGGCGTCAAGGAAGACGTGACCGAGATCGTGCTGAACGTCAAGGGCATCATCGCCAAGCTGTACTGCGACGGTCCCAAGACGGTCTACATCGAGGCCGCAGGCGAAGGTGAGGTCAAGGCTGGTGACATCCACGCAGACGGCGAGGTCGAGATCCTCAATCCCGACCTGCACATCGCTACCCTGATGAGCGATGCGCGCCTGTCCATGGAGATCACGCTGACTTCGGGCCGCGGCTATGTCCCGGCTGAGAAGAATAAGCAGCATCAGACCTCCATCGGGGTCATTCCGGTGGATTCGATCTACACGCCGGTTTACAAGGTCAACTACACGGTGGAGAACACCCGTGTTCGCGATCTGACCGACTATGATAAACTCACGCTTGAGGTTTGGACCGACGGCACCATCACCGCGCGCGATGCGGTTTCGCTCGGCGCAAAGGTGCTCCGCGACCACCTCGATCTGTTCGTTGACCTGTCCGAGGAGATCGGCTCCCGGTCGACTGTTGTGGAAAAGGCCGAAGCGCAGCACGATAAGGTGCTTGAAATGACCATTGAGGAGCTCGACTTCTCCGTGCGTTCGTTCAACTGCCTCAAGCGCGCGGGCATCAACACGGTCGAGGATCTGATCAACACCTCCGAGGAGGATATGATGAAGGTCCGCAACCTGGGCCGCAAGTCCCTGGAAGAGGTCATCGGCAAGCTGGAGGCCATGGGCCTGCACCTTGCCAAGTCCGAGGAGTAAGCAGCGCGCTGCTCCCTTCTGGACTGCCGCAAACACGGCAAATTGGAGAAAGATACTGCGGCGGCACGATTGCTGCGCCGCCGCATCCACTTTATTTTGGAGGTAAACACGAATGGCTAACAATCGCAAGCTCGGCCGTCCTACCGACCACCGCATGGCCATGCTGCGCGCGATGGTGACCTATCTGCTCGAGAATGGCAGAATTGAGACCACCCTTGCCCGCGCCAAGGAAGTCGGCCCGCTGACCGAAAAGATGATTACCCTTGGCAAGAAGAACACCCTGGCTTCCCGCCGTCAGGCGATGGCTTTCGTCACCAAGGAAGCAGTTGTTGCAAAGCTGTTCTCTGAGATCGCGCCGGAGTACGCCAACCGCAACGGTGGCTACACCCGCATCATCAAGACCGGCCCGCGCCGCGGCGACGCAGCGGAAATGGCGATCATCGAGCTGGTCAAGTAAGACGGCTCACCTGCTCGCAGGATGATGACGCAAAAAGGCTATCCAGTAGCGTGCTTACTGGATAGCCTTTTATTATGAGTCGATGGAAGCATACAGCTTCCATCGAGGGGCTGTGCCGCGCAAAGCGCGGACAAAGCCCGGACGCGATATTTGCGCGCCGCATGCGGCACACAAAATCGCGTACTGGTATAAAAAGTCCGGCAAAGCTGGACTTTTTATGAAAACAGCGGCGCTGCCGCTGTTTTCTATTAGATGCGCGCCTGCGGCGCGCTGCGGCAAACCATACAAAAATGCAGGGGATTTTTCGTGCAGTATTTGGGCTGCGCTGCCTTTCATTTGCTGGGGGATTCTGGTATACTGAGGGCAGAAAGGCAGGTGGGGACATGAAGCAGAAGTTCAATCAGTACCGGCCGGTGTGGATCACCCTGTTGGTCACGCTCGTGCTGGCGTGGCTCGTATGGCTGCCGTCTTATCACATCCCCGGTACGGCGGAGGCGTTTGCAGAACAGGCGCTGCACTATTCCGGAAGCAGCGACGGTAAGTTGCCGGAGGTCGGCGAGGTCGTGCAGCAGCAGGAAATCGCCGGGCGGATGGTCGTAATGTTCAGGCGGACGGACGGCTCGCCTGAGTTCGGCGCGGTGGTTTTTTCGCGCGGCTGGAACGGTCTGTGGAAAGCGGATAACGCCGTGACAAGCGGGGAATATCCTGTCGCGCTGATCAGCGTCACGGACGACGGCAGCACGATGGCGGCGTTTGCAGCCAACTGCCCGGAAGAGGCAGTGCAGTGGGGCGGCATCGATGATATGCACATCGTGTACAGCGATTCGACAAGCGACGCGACCGTACTGCATCCGATATCCGGGCGCAGCTTTATCCAGCGGGTGGACATTCCGCCGGAGGGGACGTCCCGCATCGCGCTCTATGACGCGCAGGGCAAAGAGCTGCCGGAGGAATTGACCGGCCAGCCCGGCGGCGGTGGGACAAGAACATACGATGGCGTCACCCCGGTTGCCTGTGTGCTCGTGCTGCTGGCGGGGGCGGCCGTGGCGCTCGTGCGCTTTGTGCGGCTGCGCCGCAAGGCGCAGACATTGAGACAGGAGGCGGATGAAGCATGAGAAAAGTCATAACAGCGATCGCTTTACTGCTCGCCGTGCTGCTTGCCGCCTGCAGCGGCACCCGGTCGACGCCGGAGAACGTCGCGCAGGAACTCGGCGTATCCCTGCCGGAGACGGTCAGCGTGGGCTATGAGGACACGCACGGCGGCTTCCACGGCGACGGGGAGACCTTTGTCACCCTGACCTTTTCCGCGGACGACGCCGCGGCGCTGCAGGCGCAGCTCGCGGAGCAGGGCTGGCAGCCCCTGCCCATGGAGGGCGAAATGCGGGCCGCGGTTTACGGCGGCGCGCTGGACGGCGTCAATTACGGGGACAGCATCTTCGCCCCGCGCGAGGTGCCGCCGCCGGAAAACGGCTGGTACTGGTTTTACGACCGCCACAGCGACGCCGCAGACCCGCACAGCGCGGACGGGCTGCTGGCGCGTGCCTCGCGCAATTTCACCGCCGCCGTGTTCGACGCGGACCGGAATGCGCTGTATTATTACGAACTCGATACCTGATGCGCGCGCAGCGTTCGGAAAGAATCGCTTTTTCTGAGCAAAAAAACTTGCAATGCACCGGAAAATGTGATATACTATGCACGTTAAGTAAGAAGTAACCGTAAGGAGTGGCGAAAGCCACTCCTTACGCTTTGCTTGGAGGATTTTCGTAAGGAGGGACGGCTTTGCAGGCAAAGCAGATCGTCGCCCGGGTGGAAGAGCTGGTAAAGCCCCTGTGCGAGCAGGCCGGCGTTTCCCTGTGGGACGTGGAATTTGAAAAGGAAGGCGGGCAGTATATGCTGGTCGTCACGGTCGACAGCCCGGCGGGCGTGTTCATCGACCAGTGCGAGCAGGTATCCCGCGCGCTCGACCCCATGCTGGACGCAAAGGAGTTTGACGACATGCCGTCCTATACGCTGTGCGTATCCTCGGCCGGCCTGTCGCGCAGGCTCAAAAAGCCCGAGCATTTCGCGGCCTTCCTCGGCCACACGGTCGAGGTCGGCTTTTACAAGCCGGTAAACGGTGTAAAGCAGGCCGAAGGCACGCTGATCGCTTATGACAATGGTTGCGTGACGCTCGAGAGCGGCGGCAAGCAGACTATCTATGAACCCAAAGACATCGCCGCGGTACGTCTCGCGGTGGAGATATAAGAAGGAGCTGGATTGGAAAAAATGGTGAACGCAGAATTTTTCGACGCGCTGGAGCAGCTGGAACGCGAAAAGGGCATACCGGTCGACTATATGCTTGACCGCGTGGGCCAGGCGCTCATTACCGCGTACAAGCGCGATAACGACGGCATGACCGACAACGTGTTTGTCGAGCCCGACCGCGACAAAAAGACCATCCGCATGTATGTGCGCAAGACGGTCGTCAAGGCAGAGGATCTCTACGAGCCCTATGAGGAGATCACCCTCGAGGAGGCCGCCGAGTACAAGAACAACCCCATGGTGGGCGACATCATCGATATCGACATCCCGACCAAGTCGTTCGGCCGCATTGCGGCGCAGACCGCCAAGCAGGTCATCATCCAGGGCATCCGCGAGGCGGAGCGCGGCATGGTGATCAGCGAGTTTGAGAGCAAGGAACACGAGATTTTGACCGGCGTGATCGCACGCATCGACCCGCGCACGGGCAACGCGTATCTGGACGTTGTTTCGAACGGCGAGAAGAGCGAGGCCGTGCTCGCAGCCGCCGAGCAGGTGCGCGGCGAGGAGCTCAAGGAAGGCCAGCGCCTTAAGGTTTATCTGATTGAGGTGCGCCGCGGCACCCGCGGCCCGCAGGTCGTGGTATCGCGCACGCATCCGGGCCTGGTCAAGCGTCTGTTTGAGCTTGAGGTGCCCGAAATCCACTCGGGCGTGGTCGAGGTCAAGTCGATCGCCCGCGAGGCGGGCAACCGCACCAAGATCGCGGTCACCTCACACGATGAGAACGTCGATCCGATCGGCGCCTGCGTGGGCACGCGCGGCGCGCGCGTCGCGGGCATCACAAACGAGCTCGGCGGCGAAAAGATCGATATCATCAAGTGGAACGAGGATACGGCGCTGTTCGTTTCCGCGGCGCTCGCGCCGGCGGACGTCATCTCTGCGACCATGCAGGCGGACAACAAGTCCTGCCGCGTGATCGTGCCGGATGACCAGCTCTCGCTTGCCATCGGCAAGGAGGGCCAGAACGCCCGCCTCGCCGCAAAGCTGACCGGCTGCAAGATCGATATTGCGCCGGAATCCCAGGGCGAGTAAGCAAAGGGGGCGGCGGATATGGCGCAGAAAAAAATTCCGATGCGGCAATGCCTCGGCTGCCGCGAAATGTTCCCCAAGCGGGAGCTGATCCGCGTGGTCCGCTCGCCCGAAGGGGAAATCACACTGGACTTCAAGGGCAAGGCCCCCGGCCGCGGCGCATATCTGTGCGGCAAGCCGGAATGCCTGAAAAAAGCGCGTAAGAGCCGCGCGATCGAGCGTGCGCTCTCGGTCTCAGTGCCCGACGAGGTGTATGAACAGCTTGAGCAGCAGATGGAACAGGAGGGTGCGCATGGTCAATGATCCCTTCCTCGGTATGTTGGGTCTGGCGCGGCGCGCGGGCAAGCTCGCCTTTGGCGACGAGCTGGTGCGCGAGTCCTGCACGGACAAAAAGGCGCGGTGCGTGTTCGTTGCAGCGGACGCCGGCATGAGTACGGCAAAGAAAGCCGCATTTTATGCGGAGAGCGCGAACGTGCCGCTCGTCACCCTGCCGCACAGCAAGGATGCGCTCGGCGCGGCGATCGGCAAAAACGGCTGCGCGGTGTGCGCGGTCACCGACATCGGCCTGGCGGCAGCGGCGCTGCAAAAGCTCGCCGCGGCGCATGGGGAATACGCGGCTGTCGCCGCGCAGGTGGCGGAAAAGAACACGCGCATCCAGTCCCGCCGGGGTAAAAAGAAGCCACGCGATAAAGCAGCGGCCACCGAAGCGCCACGCAGGGCAGCACCCGACCGGCGCAGTGCAGCGCCGCGGCCGGACGGCAAACGCCCCGTCGTGCGCGGCGGAGCCCGCAGGGCGGAGGACAAAAAACGTCCCGCCCGCCGCACAGGGGAAAAGGGCAGGCCGGGTTCCGGCGCAGCCCGCCGGCAGGCGCGGCCCGCGCATTCATCCCGCAAACCAAACGACAACCCGCGCGCAAAGCGCGCATCAAAATAGGCAAACCCCGCCGGGCGGCGTTTGCCGTCAAAACCGGGCGCATATAGCAAGGTTTTGAAACAGAAAAGCCGTTTTGTGTGCCGCGCAGCGGCGCGCAGAACCGCGTGCAGGATGTGCCTGCGCGGCACATCTCACTCGATTGAAAGCGTGCTTGCAATCGAAATTTCGATAAGGAGGAGTTGCCCATGGCAATAGAGAATAAATACCGGGTGCATGAGGTCGCCAAGGATTTCGGCACCTCGACCAAGGAGATCACGGAGATCCTGACCGAATACTGCACCACCCCGAAAAACCACATGCAGGTGCTGGGGGACGATGAGCTGTCCGTCATTTTTGAATACATGACGCAGCATCATCAGGTGGATAATATTGAGGAGACGCTGAACGCGCAGATGGCGACCCGTCAGCCGGCGGCCGAAAAGCAGCCAGCGGCGGCGCAGAAGCCGGCGCAGCAGCCTGCCCAGCCGGCAGCTGAAGCCAAGGCGGAGTCGGAAAAGCCTGCTCAGCCGACACAGAGCAAGGTCAAGCAGGTGCACCGCATCGATACCCGCGGCGCGGGCGACGTCAACCTTGCCAAGTATGACGACCATGTTGATAAACTGGTTGATGCCAAGGCCGAGCGCATGGAGTCCCGCGGCCCTAAGAAGCAGAAGCTGACCAAAAAATCCGAGCAGCGCTCCAAGCCCTTTGGCAACAAGCGCCGCCAGGAAGAACAGGAGAAGATGAAGCGCTTGCAGCGCCAGCAGCAGATGGCCGCGCTCAAGAAGATCCCGGTCAAGGTGATGATCCCGGACGAGATTTCGGTCGGCGAGCTGGCCAGCCGCATGAAGCGCACCGCAGCGGACGTCGTTAAGGGCCTGATCAAGCTGGGCGTGATGGCGTCGGTCTCCGAGATCATCGATTTCGACACCGCGGCGATTGTCGCCGAGGAGATGGGCTGCAAGGTCGAGAAGGAAGTGCATGTCTCGATTGAGGAGCAGCTGTTCGACGAGCATGAGGACCGCGAGGAGGATCTCGTGCCGCGCGATCCGGTCGTTGTCGTCATGGGCCACGTTGACCACGGCAAGACCTCGCTGCTCGACACCATCCGCAAGACCCGCGTCACCGAGGGTGAGGCCGGTGGCATCACCCAGCATATCGGTGCGTACCGCGTCAAGGTGGGCGACAAGCAGATCACCTTCCTGGATACCCCGGGCCACGCAGCGTTCACGTCCATGCGTGCGCGCGGCGCGCAGGTGACCGATATTGCGATTCTGGTCGTTGCGGCGGACGACGGCGTCATGCCGCAGACCATCGAGGCGATCAACCACGCCAAGGCAGCCAAGGTGCCGATCATCGTAGCGGTCAACAAGATCGACAAGCCAGGCGCGAACCCGGACCGTGTGCTCCAGCAGCTGACCGAGTACGACATCGTGCCCGAGGAGTGGGGCGGTGACACCATCGTCTGCCAGATCTCGGCCAAGTTCGGCCAGGGCATCGACAACCTGCTTGAAATGGTACTGCTGACCGCGGAGATGGCTGACCTCAAGGCCAACCCCAACCGTAAGGCGCACGGCACGGTCATCGAGGCCAAGCTGGATAAGGGCCGCGGCCCGGTGGCAACCCTGCTCGTGCAGAACGGCACGCTGCATACCGGCGATACGGTGATCGCGGGCACGGCGGTCGGCCGTGTGCGCGCGATGACCAACGAGGACGGCAGAAAGATTCAGGAGGCCGGCCCGTCCGTGCCGGTTGAGATCATCGGCCTGGCCGAGGTGCCGGGCGCGGGCGACATCTTCGACGCGGTCGACGACGAGAAGATGGCGCGCGAGCTGGTTGAGCAGCGCAAGGACAAGGAGAAGGAAGAGCGCAACAAGCAGTTCCACAAGGTAACGCTCGACAACCTGTTCGCCTCCATTCAGGAGGGCGAGATGAAGGAACTCAACATCATCGTCAAGGCGGATGTGCAGGGTTCGGTCGAGGCGCTTCGCTCTTCGCTCGAGAAGCTCTCGAACGATGAGGTGCGCGTCAAGGTTATCCACGGTGCGGTCGGCGCGATCAACGAGTCCGACGTTATGCTGGCGGCGGCCTCGGGCGCGATCATCGTCGGCTTCAACGTGCGTCCGGACCGTGTGGCAACCGATTCTGCGCACCAGCAGGGCGTGGATATGCGCATGTACCGCGTCATCTACGACGCGATCGAGGAGATGGAGCAGGCCATGAAGGGCATGCTCGAACCCAAGTTCAAGGAAGTCGTGCTCGGCCACGCCGAGGTACGCCAGGTGTTCAAGATCACGGGCGCGGGCGCTGTCGCGGGCTGCTATGTGCAGGACGGTACCATCCGCCGCAACGCCGAGGTGCGTGTGGTGCGTGACGGCATCGTGTTCCACGAGGGCCACCTCAATACGCTCAAGCGCTTCAAGGACGACGTCAAGGAAGTAGCGTCCGGCTACGAGTGCGGCATGAGCATTGAAAACTACAACGACATCAAGGAGCACGACGTCATCGAGTGCTTCGTGATGGAGGAAGTCAAGCAGTAAAACTGCGCTGAGGGGGACGCTGTCCCCCTCAGATATCCCAAAAGCCCCGGAAGAAACTTTTTGGAATACCCCCCTCTCGTCCGCACGGCGGATGAGGCCGCGCCCCTGGGGCGCGGGCAGCGGGATGCAGGCCGGGAAAGCCCGCCCTGCATGAAATTACAATGCGGCACGCTGCGGCGTGCCGTGCATTTACCCATCCTCAAACAAAGGAGGACGTTATACCATGTCTACCCGAATCGACCGCATTTCGGAAGAAGTGATGAAGGCCCTGGCCGAAGCGATGCGCGCGGTCAAGGACCCGCGCGTGCAGAACGGGCTGGTCTCGGTTGTGCACTGTGAGGTCACGAACGACCTGCGCTATGCCAAGTGCTATATCTCGGTGCTGGGCAGCGAGGCGCAGGCGAAAGAGGTCATGAAGGGCCTGAAATCCGCCGCGGGCTGGCTGCGGCGCGAGGTTGGCCACAAGGTGCAGCTGCGCTATGCGCCTGAGCTGGTGTTTGAGCTGGACAACTCGATCACCCACGGCGCGCACATCGCGGAGATGCTGCACGAACTGAAAAACGAAGGCAAGCTCGGAGGGGAGGACGGCGAATGACCGTTGACGTTGCGGGCGCCGCAGCAGCGCTGCAGGCGGCGGACGACATCCTCATCCTGACCCACCGCCGCCCGGACGGGGACACCACGGGCTGCGCGGGCGCGCTGTGCCGCGCGCTGCGCCAGATCGGCAAGACAGCCTATATCCTGCCGAACCCCGAGATCACACGGCGCTATGCGCCGCTGATCGTGCCGTTTTATCCGCCGGTGGGATTTGCGCCGCACTATGTCGTTTCGACCGACATCGCGGAGGAAAAACTGTTTCCGGATACCGCGGAGCCTTATCAGGGCAAGGTCGATCTGGTGATCGATCACCATGGCTCAAACCGCGGCTTCGGCCGGAAAAACCTGATCCGGCCGGATGCGGGCGGCTGCGCCGAGGTACTGTATGATGTGATTGGCGCGCTGGGCGCAAAGTTAACCACGGACATCGCAGAGTGTATCTATATCGGCGTTTCCACCGACACCGGCTGCTTCAAATATTCCAACACCACCGCGCACAGCCATGCAGTCGCCGCGGCCTGCCTGACCGCGGGCATCGACGGGGGCGAGATCAACCGCGCGCTGTTTGAGACCAAGACCATGCCGCGCTTCCAGATGGAGCGCATCATCTTTGACACCATGGAGTTCTATGAGGACGGCGCGATTGCGGTTGCCGTGCTGTGGCGCGCGGACATCGACCGCACAGGCGCGGATATGGATGACCTGGACTCGATCGCCTCGGTGACGCGGCAGATCGAGGGCGTGCAGATTGGCATCACGCTGACCGAGAACCGGGACAAAACGGTCAAGGTTTCGGTGCGCACCACCAAGGAGATGGACGCGGCTGCGATCTGCAAAAAGTGCGGCGGCGGCGGGCACATCCGCGCTGCCGGCGCGAGCTTTGACTGCGGCATGGCCGAGGCCAAGGCGGCCATTCTGAACGCCGCACGGGAGCAGTACCATGCAAAACAGTGAGCTGAACGGCATCCTGCTGATGGACAAGCCGCAGGGCTTTACCTCGCATGACGTGGTCGCCAAGCTGCGCGGCATTTTGCACACCCGCAAAATCGGCCACGGCGGCACGCTCGACCCGCTCGCGACCGGCGTGTTGCCCGTGTTTGTCGGCGGCGCGACCAAAGCAGCGGATTTCGCAGCCGCGCAGGATAAGGAATATGTGGCAGGCTTCACGCTCGGTTACAGCACGGACACGCAGGACGTGACCGGTAAAATCATGGAGACCAGCGAGCGGTACGCCGCGCGGTATGCGGTCGAGCGGGCGGTCAAACGCCTGCTCGGTCCGCAGCAGCAGGTGCCGCCGATGTATTCGGCGGTCAAGGTGAACGGGCAAAAGCTGTATGACCTTGCCCGGCAGGGGCGCGAGGTCGAGCGCCCGGCGCGCGATATTGTGGTCCACGAAATCGAGCTGCTGGACTACGACGAGGACGCGCAGAAAGGCACACTGCGGCTGGTGGTCAGCAAGGGCACCTATGTGCGCACGCTGGTGAACGACCTGGGCGAAAAGCTCGGCACGCTCGCGGTGATGCACAGCCTGGTCCGCACGCGCGCGGGCGCATATACGCTCGACCAGTGCTGCAGCTTTGACGCAGTCGAGCGCGCGGCACAGACAGGGGAGGCGCAGCAGCAGCTGCTGCCGACTGACAGCCTGTTCCTCGATTATCCTGCGGTGCAGCTGACCGATGAGGGCGCAGAACGCATCGTGCGCGGCGCGGTCGTGTTCCCGCGGCAGGCGGATGCGCTGCCCGATCAGGCGGGCGCGCTGTGCCGTGTGTATCATGGCGGGCGGTTCCTTATGCTCGGGCAGGTGCGCACGCTGGATAAGGGCGGCCTTGGGCTGTTTGTCTATAAAAATTTCCGATAACAGGTCGGAAAGGAAAATGGGGAATGGGAAGCCGCCGCAGCGCACCGGTCATTCTCCATTTTGAATTATCATAAGGGGGCGAACCCTATGCAGGAACAACAGAAACCCCGTGCGATTGCGCTGGGTTATTTTGATGGCGTCCACCTGGGCCATCAGGCGCTGATGACACGCGCGGTCGAGCGCGCGCGCCAGATCGGCGGCACGAGCGCGGTGTTCACGTTTGACGTGCACCCGGACTCGGTCGTGCTCGGGCGGCAGGTGCCGCTGCTGACCGCAAACGCCTACCGCCGCGACGAGATCAAAAAGCTCGGCGGGGTGGATGAGGTCATTTTCGGCCACTTCGATGAGAAGATGCAGCACATGGACTGGCGCGATTTCATCCACAAAATGCTTATCGGCCAGTTCGGCGCGCGGTGGATCATCTCCGGGCGCAACAACCGCTTTGGCTATAAGGGCCAGGGCAATGCCGAGGGCATGGCGGAGGAATGTAAAAAAGCGGGCATCGGCTATGACTGCATCGACGACGTCAAGGTTGACGGCATCGTCGTCTCCTCGACCTATATCCGCCAGCTGATTTCGCAGGGCGATATGGAGGGCGCGGCGCGCTTTCTCGGCCATCCGTATACCGTGACCGGCGTGGTCGAGCACGGCCGCCGGGTGGGCACGAGCGTGCTGAAAGTGCCGACGGTCAATCTGGCGCTGCCGCCCGAAATGGCGCTGCCGCCTTATGGCGTGTATGCGACCCGCGTGCTGGTGGGCAGCCAAAGCTACATTGCGGCGACCAACATCGGTGTCAAGCCCACGTTTGTGGACGGCGGTGCGCCGACCATCGAGCCGCATCTGCTCGACTTTGCCGGCGATCTGTACGGCAAGATGATCCATGTGGAGCTGCACCAATTTCTGCGGCCGGAAAAGCAGTTTGAATCCGCCGAGGCGCTGCGCGCCGCGATCGAAGAAAACATCCGGCAGACACGGGAATATTTTGCAAAAGAAAAAACGGCTGAATGAACTTCAGCCGTTTTTTTATGGAAAAGGAAAAGGCTGCCCGATCGGGCAGCCCGTTCCCTCAAAGAGAGTGAATAATATTGGAGAAAAAAGATGATTGAAAGTGTCTAATGTGTTAGGATGGAATCCCTTACCTTAGCGCCACATACGGCGGCGGATCGAATAGGTGGGATCGGTGTTGCAGAGCGAAGCGTCAACACGCTGCGCGTCAGAAAGCATACGGCCAAGTGTCTGCAGATAAGAAGTCTTCTTGCTCATAATTCATAACCTCCGTTTCGGTTTGCTGTTTATTTCACAGTGATGTTGCTATCTTGGTATCAAAGACGAAATGCGCCTTCCCGCTTAGCGGGTGGTGTGGCGGGACTGACGGCCAGTCTCCATGCGGCAGAGTGCAGCGCCTGCACGCTCCATGCCGAAAAGCATCTGACCAAGATTTTCGAAATAAGTTTTTCTGTTCATAGAGAATAACCTCCGTTTCGTATCAGTTTTGATTTTGTTTTCTGTTGATCGGTTTTCCCTTTCAACAATACTTATTATAGTCATTTCAGCCAAAAACACAAGAGGAATTTTGTTGAAGTTCACCTTAAATTTTGCCCTTGAATTGTAAGAAGTGCATAAAACTGAAAATGTAAAATTGGTTAATGTGCATAATACACAAAACCACCCCTCAAAAAATCCCCGCTTCCGGACAGTTTTGCGGGAACAATCCGGCCCGCTAATCCGTATTGGTGGCAGAAAGGAGGACAGAGCACCGTGCAGAACGAATTACGATCGGATGAATTTCTGTCCGCAGCCATGGAGCGCTGCGGGGACGCGGTCTATCGGCTCGCGTGCTGCCGTCTGAACAGCCGCGCGGACGCGGAGGACGTGTTTCAGGAGGTTTTCCTGCGCCTGATGCAGGACAAAACCGCATTTCAGGATGCAGAACATCTCAAGGCGTGGCTGCTTCGTGTGACGCTTCGCTGCTGCGCCGACCTGCGCCGTTCGGCCTGGTTCCGGCACACCGCGCCGCTCGAGGCCGCGCCGGACGCCGCCGCCCCTGTGCCGGATGACCACAGCGATCTGTGGCAGGCCGTGCGCGCGCTGCCGGACGACCTGCGCACCGCCGTCTGGCTGCATTATGTGGAGGGCTACCGCACGGACGAGATCGCGGAGCTGGTGGGCTGCCGGCCGGCAACCGTCCGCACCCGCCTGCACCGCGCACGCAAGCAACTGAAACTGGATTTGGAGGGATCTGACGATGAACAACCGGAACAACTGGGAACAGATGAAGCATATCAAAGCGCCCGATGAGCTGAAGGAACGGACGCTGCAAGCCGCGCGCGAGCTGCGCCGCGACAGCCGGGTGGATGTCCCGCAGCACGCTGCGCCCGCGCCGCGCCGCCGCTTCGGCATGGCAAAGCGGATTCTGGCCGTGGCGTGCGCGTTCGGCGTGATCGTCGGCGGCACGGCAGCGTGGCGTGCGCAGAGCACCGGACAGGGTGCGGGCGACGCCGTGGCCGAGGCGGTTGCGCACTCGTTCGGCATTGTGGCGTATGCCGCGGATACGGGCGAGACCATGCAGCCCAAAGACAGCAGAGTCGTGTTTGATATTGCAGGCGGCGGTGCAGACAGCCCAACTAAGGGCTTTTTCAGCGGCTGCCTGTTCAAGGTGACAGGCGACAATATCGAAACGGTCAGCGCGACGATCGATAAGAGCGGATTGTACCGTATCGAGCGGCTGGATATCACAGAAGCGGATGCACAGGCAATCATGACAGGCGAGTTCGCGCCCGTAGCGGATGCGGACGACATTATGGTGCAGTCCGAACCGGAGCAAAACAAATGGTGGGTGGATGCGAGCTACCGCGTGGAAAACGGCTTTGTCGAAGCCTACGACCCGAGCACCAGCTATGGCCTCTGGGGCGAACCGCAGCCGGTCGATATGGCGAAAGAGAACAACGATCAGGACGCGTGGTATGCCCGCATCGACGAGTTTGACGGCGCGACACTGACCGTGACGGTGACCTTTACGGACGGCACGACCGACACCCAGACCCTCATCCTGCACACCGGCAAGCTGGGCGTCGTGTACACGGACGACACGAGCGGCCCGCAGCTCACCGGCGAGGTGCTCACCGACGGGCAGGCGGAAACGCAGGGCTATGTCTACGGCGTTTACGCGGAAATCGAGGAATAAAAACGGAAATATCCCCTGATGCAGGCCATCAGGGGATTATTTTTTTGCTAAAATCACCGGAAACACCTTGAAAAGCGAACCGCTTTCGCATAAAATAGAAGAAGCTTTGAAAAAAGAGGAAAAAATATGCTCAATATTGTTCTGGTCGAGCCGGAGATCCCGCAGAATACGGGCAATATCGCCCGCACCTGCGCGGCGACCGGGTGCGTGCTGCATCTGGTCGAGCCACTCGGCTTTGCGATCGACGATAAGCGGATGAAGCGCGCGGGCCTGGATTACTGGCATCTGCTCGACGTCCGCATGTACAAAAATCTGGACGAGTTCTTTGCCAAAAAACCGGACGGGCGGTATTTCTACGCCACCACCAAGGCGCCGCACGCCTACCACGAGGCGGAATACCGCGACGGGGATTACCTGATGTTCGGCAAAGAGACAAAAGGCCTGCCCGAAAGCCTGCTTGTGGCGCACCCCGAGCGGTGCGTGCGCATTCCGATGCGCGAGGGGGCAAGAAGCCTTAACCTGTCCAACTCGGTGGCCGTGATCGTGTTCGAGGCGCTGCGACAGACCGGGTTTGCAAACCTGAAGCTCGCGGGCCCGTTCCCGCAGGTATGAGGAGGAAGCTATGGAAAAGATACACATTTTGACCGATTCGTCCGCCGACATCCCGCAGCAGCAGGTCGAGTTGTACGGGATCGAGATCGTGCCGATCACGCTCTCGCACGAGGGCCGCGTGATTCGCGAATACTACGACATCACGCCCGCGGAATACTGCAAGCTGCTCGAGGAGAGCCGCGAGATCCCGGTGACCGCCATGGTGACCCCCACGGTGTTCCTGGATTCCTACCGCCGCGCGCACGAACGCGGCTGCACCCATCTGCTCGCCGTGCTCATCAACGCGAATGGCTCGGGCACCTATCAGGCGGCGTGCCTGGCGCGCGATATGTTCCGCGAGGAAGCGGGCGAGGTCATGCGCATCGAGGTGATCGACTCGGCCACCTATACCTATATATACGGCCACATCGTGGCGCTTGCCGCGGATATGCGCGAGCAGGGCGAGAGCTTTGACGCGATTCTCAGCGTGGTGCGCAGCCGCCTGAACCGGGTGGAGGCCTACCTCGGCGTATACAGCCTGAAACATCTGAAAAAGTCCGGCCGCATCTCGGGCGGCGCGGCATTCGTGGGTGAAGCGCTCGGCCTCAAGCCGATCAGCCATGTGTGCGCGGGCGCGGTCACGGTGACCGACAAGGTGCGCGGCGAAAAGGCGCTGGTGCCCGGGCTGATCCGCAATGTTTCCCGTCGGGTGGTGCAGCCGGAAAAACAGACCGCGCTGCTGCTTTACGGCGATGTGCCCGCCGCGCGCATCGACGAGCTGGAAAAACGGCTGCGCACCGAGATCGGTTTCAAGGATGTGCTGCGCGGCCCGATCGGGCCTTCCGTGCTCACCAACACCGGCCCGCAGGCGCTCGCTGTAGGGTATTACGGCGCGCCGCGGGGCTGAGCAGAATTCGTCAATTTGTTTAAGATTTCACAATTATTTTGACCAAAACGCAAAAATCTGCTAAAAGAGAACGAAAATGCAAGGTTTTTCACAAATTTGCTTGCTATGGATGGTAAGAACGAGTATAATTCTGTATTAGAAGCGGAATTCTTCTAAAGAGGATGACCGCAGTTTTGCGCCGTATCGCTAACTTTTACATCTTAAAGGAGAGGGATATTTTATGCAGTACAACAAGAAGAGCGTTGAAGATATCGACGTGTCGGGCAAGAAGGTTATTGTCCGTTGCGACTTCAACGTGCCGCAGGATGAAAACGGCAATATCACTGACGACAAGCGCATCCGCGCGTCGCTCGAGACCATCAAGTACCTGCTGAATCACAATGCAGCAGTTATCCTTTGCTCGCATCTCGGCCGTCCGAAGGGCGAGGTCAACATGAAGTACTCGCTCGCGCCGGTTGCCAAGCGCCTGAGCGAGCTGCTCGGCCAGGAAGTCAAGCTGGCCAAGGACGTTGTCGGCGAGGACGCAAAGCGTCTGGCTGCCGAGGTCAAGCCTGGCGAGGCGATCCTGCTCGAAAACGTTCGCTTTGAGAAGGGCGAGACCAAGAACGATCCCGCGCTGGCCAAGGCGTTTGCCGATATGGCGGACATCTTCGTCAACGACGCGTTCGGCACCGCGCACCGCGCGCACGCTTCCACCGCGGGCATTGCCGACTACCTGCCGGCGGTTTGCGGTTTCCTGATCAAGAAGGAAATCTCCATCATGGGCAAGGCGCTTTCCGATCCGGCCCGTCCGTTCGTTGCCATCCTGGGCGGCGCAAAGGTTTCCGACAAGATCAACGTCATCAACAACCTGATCGACAAGTGCGACACCGTCATCATCGGCGGCGGCATGGCCTACACCTTCTCCAAGGCGCAGGGCGGCTCGATCGGCACCTCGCTGTGCGAGGAGGACAAGATGGATCTGGCGCTCGGCCTGATCAAGAAGGCGCAGGACAAGGGCGTCAAGCTCCTGCTCCCGATCGACACGGTCTGCGGCGACCACTTCGGCGCGGATGCGGAGCCGGTTGTTTACGAGGCCGGCAAGATCCCGGATAACATGATGGGCATGGACATCGGCCCCAAGACGGTTGCGCTGTTCTCTGACGCGGTCAAGGACGCAGGCACGGTCGTCTGGAACGGCCCGATGGGCGTATTCGAGTTCGACACCTTCGCAGTCGGCACTAAGGAGATCGCCAAGGCGATCGCGGCTTCCGGTGCGGTTTCGATCATCGGTGGCGGCGACTCCGCAGCAGCGGTTGAGAAGCTCGGCTTTGCGGACAAGATGACCCACATCTCCACCGGCGGCGGCGCTTCGCTCGAGTTCCTCGAGGGTCTGGAGCTGCCGGGCATCGCCTGCCTGCAGGATAAGTAATTTCTCGTTTGAAGCGTACAGCTTCAAACGAAAAATGGGCTGTGCCGGGCCTGCAGCCCGGACAAAGCCCGCGTGGATAAAAAGTTCCGCTATGCGAAACTTTTTCCCACGGCTGTGTAAAAACCCACGCACATGTCGCGGGTTTTTACGGAAATCGCTGCAAGGCAGCAGTTTCCAGTTCATCGCGCCGGCGCGGGGAGCGCGGCGCGGGACCATGCGTTATACCGGGGCGCGGAACGCCCCGTATAATACATAAACGATCCGGGCGGGAGACGCCGCCGGAAAGATTGAAAGGGGTAAAACCAAAATGAATCGCAGATATCGTAAGACCATCATCGCCGGCAACTGGAAGATGAACAAGACGCCGGCGGAAGCCAAGGCTCTGATCGAAGAGATGAAGCCGCTGCTCGCCAAGACCAAGTGGTGCGAGATGGTTCTTTGCGTGCCGTTCACCGATATTCAGACCGCTGTCAAGGCGGCCAAGGGCTCCAAGATCGCCATCGGTGCGGAAAATATGCACTATGAGAAGTCCGGCGCATTCACCGGCGAGATCTCTGCCGATATGCTCAAGGAGCTCGGTGTCAAGTATGTCATCATCGGCCACTCCGAGCGCCGTCAGTACTTCAACGAGACCGACGAGGCCTGCAACAAGAAGGTCCTCGTTGCGCTGGAGAACGGCCTGCGCCCGATCCTGTGCGTTGGTGAGAGCCTGACCGAGCGCGAGCAGGACGTGACCATGGAAGTCATCCGCAAGCAGATCAAGATCGCCCTGCAGGGTGTTGCGGTTGAGGACATCAAGAAGGTTGTTATCGCTTACGAGCCGATCTGGGCGATCGGCACCGGCAAGACCGCTACCGCTGAGCAGGCGGGTGAGGTTTGCGGCGCAATTCGCGACTGCCTGCGCGAGAAGTACGGCGCGCGTGCGGCCCGCGGCATCACCATCCAGTACGGCGGCTCGATGAACGCCAAGAACGCGGCTGAGCTGCTGGCGCAGCCGGACGTTGACGGCGGCCTGATCGGCGGCGCCTCCCTGAAGAGCGCTGACTTCGCGACCATCGTCGAAGCGGCCAACCAATAAGATAAGGAATACGGTGAGGGCAGCGTTCCCGTGCCGTGCGAGCGGGAGGGGACATCGGATCATGACGTTGTCCCCTTTCGCATGTCTCGTAAAGGAGTCATCAAATCTATGAAAAAAGCAATCACACCGAACAAAGCGGAGGATAAGCCCACGCAGGCGGTAAAGGCAGCTGCGGCCGAGCCGGTCGCGACTGCTGCACCTGCAAAGGCAGAGGCTGCTGCGGAAGTGAAGGCTGCACCGGCTGCGGCGCCGGCAGAAGCTGCCAAGGCGGAGCCGGCTGCTGAAAAGAAGACCGCAGCGGCGAAGAAAACCACCGCCAGAAAGACCACGGCGGCGAAGAAAACCACCGCCAAGAAGTCTGCGGCGGCCAAGAAGACCACCACCCGCAAGACCGCGGCCAAAAAGACGGAAGGCCCCAAGAAGCCGACCGCGCTGATCATCATGGACGGTTTCGGCCATCGCGATGAGAAGAAGGGCAACGCGATCGAAGCGGCGAACACCCCGAACCTGGACAAGATCTTTGCGGAAAACCCGATGACCTATATCGGTGCTTCTGGTCTGGACGTCGGCCTGCCGGACGGCCAGATGGGCAACTCCGAGGTCGGCCACACCAACATCGGCGCGGGCCGCATCGTCTATCAGGAGCTGACCCGCATCACCAAGTCCATCCAGGACGGCGACTTTTTCTCGAACGAAGCGCTCATGAGCGCGATCAACCAGTGCAAGTGGTTTGATTCCACCCTGCACATCTTCGGCCTGCTGTCCGACGGCGGTGTGCATTCGCACATCGACCACATGTTCGCGCTGCTCGAGCTGGCGCGCCGCAACGGCCTGCGCAAGGTCTGCTTCCACTGCTTCATGGACGGCCGCGATACGCCGCCGCAGTCCGGCATCGAGTATATCGACCGCCTGCAGAACAAGATCGACACGCTCGAGCTTGGCTGCATCGCAACGATTTCGGGCCGTTACTACGCGATGGACCGCGACAAGCGCTGGGAGCGCGTGGAGAAGGCGTACAACGCAATCGCAGAGGGTATCGGCGAGCATGCCGCGACAGCGCACGAGGCCATGCAGGCTTCCTATGACGCGGGCGTAACCGATGAGTTCGTGGTTCCGGTCATTGTGACCGAGGGCGCGAACGTCAAGGACGACGACGCGATTATCTTTGCAAACTTCCGCCCCGACCGCGCGCGTGAGATCACCCGTGCGTTCGTGGATCAGGACTTTGACGGCTTTGCCCGCACCAAGAAGAACATCCACTACGTCTGCATGACCCAGTATGATGCGACGATCGAGGGTGTTGAAATTGCGTTCAAGCCGCAGAGCCTCAAGAACACCTTTGGTGAATATATCTCCGACCTCGGCATGACCCAGCTGCGCATCGCAGAGACCGAGAAGTACGCGCATGTCACGTTCTTCTTCAACGGCGGTGTGGAGAAGGAGT
Source organism: uncultured Agathobaculum sp. (assembly GCF_944384765.1). Classification (GTDB taxonomy): domain Bacteria; phylum Bacillota; class Clostridia; order Oscillospirales; family Butyricicoccaceae; genus Agathobaculum. Next base: position 68,412 of record NZ_CALWUM010000008.1, read on the forward strand.
ACCCGGGCGAGGACCGCGCGCTCATCCCGTCCCCCAAGGTGGCGACCTACGACCTCCAGCCGGAGATGAGCGAGCCTGCCGTGACCGAGGAGTGCGTTAAGCGCATCCTGTCCGGCAAGTATGACGTGATCATCCTGAACTTTGCCAACTGCGACATGGTCGGCCATACCGGCGTGTTCGAGGCAGCTGTCAAGGCGGTCGAAGCGACCGACGACGGCGTGGGCAAGGTGGTTGCCGCCATCCAGCAGATGGGCGGCCAGTGCCTGATCACCGCGGACCACGGCAACGTGGACCAGATGCTCGATGCAGACGGCGTCACCCCGTTTACCGCGCACTCCACCAATCCGGTGCCGCTCGTGATGGTTGGCCATCCGGGCAAGCTCAAGGACGGCGGCGTGCTGGCGGACCTTGCGCCGACCATGCTCGAGATGATGGGCCTCAAGCAGCCGGCGGAGATGACCGGTCACAGCCTGCTGGGCTGACGGCCTGACGGGGCACCCCGTGTCCCAGCTGCCCGGAACCAGGTTCCGATAGCCGCAGCACACCGCCCCGGCGGTGGAATCATGGCAACAAAATCCGCGTTTTTGCGCGGTTTTTGAGGGAAATTGCGCGGCAGTTTCCGTATAAGTGCGCGCATTTGCGCACATGATCGTTTGTCAGCATTTCCAAATTTCATTGAACAAGGAGAGGAAAGTTATGAAGGGTTACATTGAAATTGTTGATGTACTCGGCCGTGAGATCATGGACTCCCGCGGCAATCCGACCGTAGAGGTTGAAGTTTACGTTGAGGGCGACACCGGCGCTTATATGGGCCGCGCGGCTGTTCCGTCCGGCGCTTCCACCGGCATCTTCGAGGCTTGCGAGCTGCGCGACGGCGACAAGTCCCGCTACAATGGCAAGGGCGTGCTCAAGGCTGTTGACGCGGTCAACGGCGAGATCGCTGAGACCATCATCGGCATGAACGCACTCGACCAGCAGGCCATCGACAAGGCCATGATCGAGGCGGACGGCACCCCGAACAAGACCAAGTTCGGTGCAAACGCGATTCTGGGCGTATCCCTGGCGGTTGCCAAGGCTGCGGCTGAGGCGCTCTCCCTGCCGCTGTACAACTACATCGGCGGCTGTAATGCCAAGACCCTGCCGATGCCCATGATGAACATCCTCAACGGCGGCGCACATGCGACCAACAACGTTGAGATTCA
>NZ_CALWUM010000009.1 GCF_944384765.1 uncultured Agathobaculum sp.
GCCTCGGACTGCATTTCGATAACCTTTACGGTCGTACCGAAAATGTTCTTCTGACCCGCGGCTGCCCACTGGTCAACACTGTCTGCCATGGGGCTGGACGGGGTGATCGGATAGATACCCGCGACCTCGGTAAACGCATACGACACATGTGCCGCAGCGGTGTTACCGTCCATGGACTTCATCTTTCTTGCCATGTTTATATCCTCCTATTCAGTTATAACATGCTGAAGGGGTGAATGGATTTCCGCCGCGTGCGGGACGCGAAGAAAAGCCGATTTCACCGGCCAGATTTATTTTATCACTACTCCCCAAAAATGTAAACAGCTAATATGACATTTTCGTAACAAATTCCCGAGTTTTAACGAATATTCCGCAATGTGAAACGGTTTTTGTTCCGTTTTCCTATATGTTACACTTGTTTTTCATTTTCCGTTTTGCATTGCGGAATCCCCGGCAATATAGTATAGTATAAAAGTACAAATGCAGTTGCGAGGTGGGGTTCGGATGGTAGCGCGCGTTTTTTCCGCCGGGCTGAGCGGCATTGACGGATACATCGTCACGGTCGAGTGTTTTCTGTCCGGCGGCCTGCCGCGGCTGGATGTGGTCGGCCTGCCGACCGGCGCGGTCTCCGAGGCGGGCGAGCGCGTGCGCGCGGCCGCCAAAGCCTGCTCCTACGACTGGCCGGTTTCCCGGCTGACGGTCAACCTCGCCCCGGCGGATACCAAAAAAGCCGGCACGGCCTACGACCTGCCGATCCTGCTGTCCATCCTCGCGGCTGCGGGCGAAATCGATCCGCTCCCGCAGGATGCCGTGTTCCTGGGCGAGCTCTCGCTGACGGGTGAGCTGCGCCCAGTGTGCGGCGCGCTCTCTATGGCGCTTGCCGCGCGGGACGCCGGATTTCACACCGTGTATGTCCCTGTGCAAAACGCTGCCGAGGCATCCTATGCCGCCGGCGTAACTGTGCTGCCGGTCACCGGCCTGAAGGAATTGACCGCACATCTGATGGGGCGCGCAGCGCTCTCTCCCTGTCCCCCGCCGCCTGTGCAGGAAAAAAACGACAGTGAGCTGGACTTTGCCCATGTGATGGGACAGCACGCCGTCAAACGCGCGCTTGAAATCGCCGCTGCGGGCGGGCACAACATCCTGCTCTCCGGACCGCCGGGCTCGGGCAAGAGTATGATGGCCAAACGCTTTCCCACCATCCTGCCGCCGTTGTCGGACAACGAGCGACTCGAGGTAATCCGCGTCTGGTCTGCGGTCGGCCGCGGGCAGGAGGCCGTTGAACGCGCAGCGCGTCCGTTCCGGGCGCCGCACCACAACTCGTCCGCCAACGCGATTGCCGGTGGCTCGGGCGCGGGCGGGCGGCTGCCCATGCCGGGTGAGATCACCCTCGCGCACCGCGGCGTACTGTTTCTGGACGAGCTGCCCGAGTTCCACCGCGATGTGCTGGAAACGTTGCGTCAGCCGCTTGAGGACGGCAAGGTGACCATCTCCCGCGTGGCTGGTCAGGTCACTTATCCGGCCCACTTCCAGCTGATCGCGGCAATGAACCCCTGCCGCTGCGGCTGGTATGGGACAAGCCGGTGCACCTGCACCAAAGCGTCCGTGCAGCAATATCTCAAGCGTCTGTCCGGTCCGCTGCTCGACCGCATCGATTTGCAGGTCGCTGTGCAGCCGGTGGAGTATGCCGCCCTTGCCGCCCGCGGACAGGCTGCCGAAGAAAGCTCGGCCGCGATCCGCGCCCGCGTGCTGGCCGCACGTGCTGTGCAATATGCCCGGCAGGGCGAGGACGTGTGCAACGCCGCGCTGGCACCTGCTCTGCTGGCGGAATACTGTCCGCTGTCGGATGAAGCGGAAACGATCTTTGCCGCCGCCTTTGAGCGGCTCGGCCTGACCGCCCGCGCGCACGACCGCGTGCTGCGCGTAGCGCGCACCATCGCCGATCTGGCATCGAGCCCCGTCATTCAGGCAGAGCATATTGCGGAAGCCCTGCAATACCGCAGTCTGGACCGCGCCGCTGCGGAATAGTCGCCCGGATTGCGCCGGTTTGTGGAAAACCCTGTGGAATTTGTGAACAAATACAAGATTTTCACAAATTCTACACAGTTTTACAGTATAATTAACATTAAAATAACATATTTCGACATCTAAGGAGGATTTTTTCATGCCGCATCCATTCTTCCGCCGTGCGGGTGCGTTAGCGCTGTTTGCAGCCATGTGTGTGCCTCAGGCCGGTGCGCTCACCAATGTTTCCAATTGGGCGCAGGAAGACATTACCGTTGCGCAGACGGCGGGCCTGATCCCCAGCGCACTGGAATCGCTCAGCGCAAGCGGCGAGATCACACGAGCGGAGTTTTGTTCGGTTGCTCTCAATACCTATAAGGCCGTGACCGGCAAGGCGGTCTTTGCCTCAGGCAAGCACCCCTTCCGCGATTGCGATGATCCCAATGTCATTGCAGCGTATGAGCTCGGTCTGGTTTCCGGCCGCGGAAACGGCGTCTTTGACCCGGATTCCGAGATCCAGCGTCAGGACCTGTGCGTGATGCTCAATAACATCCTGACAGCAGCCAAGATCGAGGCGCCTGAAATCGTTGGCGAAGCGTGCATCGAGGATTATGCTGATGTTTCCAGCATCAACGACTACGCTTATCAGGCCATGATCACCATGGTGGACTATGCCGTGATGAACGGCCTGGCTACATCTGACGGTTCTCATATCCTCTCGCCGGACGGTACCGCTACGCGCGAGCAGGCGGTCATCATGGCCACGCGTTTCTGCTCCGCCTTTGCTGAGGAGATGCCGGACGGCAGCAGTGGTGATCCGGTCATCATTCAGCCGGATCATGACGATTCGTCTTCGTCGGATGACACATGGGTGGACACTTCCCTGCCGCAAACGGAAGCGGAGAAAATGGAACTGGTCTATGGTCCCGGCGGCCAGAAATATCAGACCGCAGAGGAAGCCGAGGCCAACATGGTGGAGATCGCGGTACCCGTATGGCGCCTGCAGTCGGACGGCACCAAGACCACCGGCACCGCTTATCTGCAGGTCAACAAAAACCTTGCGCCGATCTACGAGGCGATCTTTGAGGAAATCTACAACGGGGATGAAAAGTTCCCGATCAAGGATGTCGGCTGCTACTCCTGGCGCACCGGTGAGCACTCGCAGGGCACGGCGGTGGACATCAACTGGGATGAGAATATGGAAGCGACCATCAACGCCGACGGTTCACTCACGCCGACGACCGGCTCGCACTGGTCGCCCGGTGAGGACCCGTACTCCATTCCGGAAGGCGGCGACGTTTACAACGCCTTCACCAAATACGGCTTCTCCTGGGGCGGCAACGCCTGGTCGAGCAAGCGGGACTATATGCACTTCAGCTACTTTGGCCGCTAAGCAATCTTACATAAGCAAAAACCTGGCTGCATATGCAGCCAGGTTTTTTGCTCTGTTATTCCTCTGCCTCTTCCCGAATGAACATGATCGCAAAGACCGCAAGCAGCGGCGCGCAGGTCAGCAGCAGCGCCCGTTCCCCCAAAAGATCCGTGCATAGCGCACCCAATGCGCCGCCCAGAATAAAGAACAGAATGACCGCACTGTACCGGCGCATTTTGCGCGCCGCATCCGGATTGCCGGTCTGGCGCCAGATCATCAGCTGCTCCACGCCCGAACGAAGATTGCCCGTGCACATTGTGGTTGCAAACGCACTGCCCCGCACCTTGCGAAAGGTTTCGGCCTGCATCGCACAGACAAGCGAGATCAGGATCGTGACCAGCATGTTCATCTGCTGCGGCAGGAATGCCGTGCCCGCCAGAATGACGATCTCTGCAAGCACAATCACCTGCCGCCAGTGCATGCGCCCATGGCTGGCCTGCCCGCGCTGCTTGACCCGCACCGCCACCATGACGCCCAACGCAAACGCAAGAATCGGCAACAGATAGGTCAGCGCGCGCAGCCACTGCCGCTCCGCCAGTTCCAGGCCGAGCAGCACAATGTTGCCGGTCTGTGCGTTGGCGAACACGCCGCCGCGGCACACATAGGTATAGGCGTCAAAAAAACCGCCGGCAACCGCCAGCAGTCCGCCCAGCAAAAGTGATTCGGACATTTGTCCGTGCGTCCGTTTCATTATCATTCCTCATTTCATCGCGTTGCTCGCTTCCAGTATAACAGAACTGCGCCTGCCTTGCAACGCCGCAGCGCAGCGGACTTTTCATAAGCAAAAACCTCCGGCCGTATCACTGCCGGAGGTTTTGGGGTATCTGTTTTCAGGCAGGTCAGCTGCCGATATGCGTATAAACTTCACCAGGCTCAAGTGTGATGCCCTTGACCGCCGCCAGCTCGGAAACCGTGACAAACGCATAGGTCTTGTCCGTCCGGCTTTGCAGCTCGTCAATCGCGGCCAGCACACCCTCGATTGTACCCGAGTACAGGTCGTGCATCAGCACGATCGAACCGTCCTCAACCTGATCGAGAATATTTTGCTTGACGCTTTGCGGGTCAGTCTTGGTCTTCCAGTCCAGCGTATCGACGTCCCAGTTGATGATCGGCAGGCCGAGTTCTTTCATCACGGCCTTTACCTTGTCATCGTATGCGCCGCCGACCGGACGCATCACAGTCGGCCGTGCGCCGCAGTACTGCTCGATCAGCTCGCTGTTGGACTCAACTTCCTCACGGATACGCTCCTCGCTGAGCGCGGGCAGCATCTCCATCGGGTGGTTCATCGTGTGGTTGCCAAGCTCATGCCCTTCGGCCAGATAACGTGCACAATGCGAGTGGAAGTCCTTCAGGCGGTAGCCGCACATAAAGAAGGTCGCGTGCACGCCGCGCTCTTTCAGGCCGTCGAGCAGCGTCGCGGTCATGCCGTCCGGATAGCCGTCCTTCGCGCCGGTCGGGCCGTCATCAAAGGTCAGCGCGATGTAAACATCCGCATCCGGGATATCCTGACCGACCGCCTGCGTCAGGCCGCTTGTCATGGTGTTCAGATAGGCCTTCTGGCTGTCATAGCCGTCGAGCGGCATATTAGTAAACGCATATGTCCCCTCGCCGAGATCGGTATAGCTTTTGCCAAGCAGCGCGGCAAACAGCTCGGCCGACACATAGAACTTGCCGGATTCTTCATCCTGATAAACCTTGATCCCGTCGCCCTTGACGCGGTCGCCGTTCACCTCGGTTTTGCCGTCCGTCCGCACGGTAGAGGAGATGCCATTGATCTCGACCGTGTATTCGTCCTTGCCGTTAAACGAAGCCGTGCCGCCGAGCGACGCGATCGCAGCCTTGAGCGGCACATAGCGTGTGCCGTCCTGCTCGATCGCCGCACTGCCGCGCTTGCCAGTCTCCTCGGTGATCTCCTTGTTTTGGCCGTCCGCCACCAGCTTGTCCGAGTCCGTACGCATCAGCACACTGCCCGTAAGCACCTGCTTTTCCGATGGGCCGAGCACCTCGATCGCTTGCTCCGTGACCTTGCTGAGCTTTTTCTCGTCCAGCTCCTTTTTGGACTGCGTGATGATGACCAGATCGCCCTGATCCTCACCAACCTCGTTTACCTGCCAGGAAAACGCCTTGCAGACGTCCGCCACCGGCACAAAGGTTTTGCCGTCCTTTGTTTCGGGCGCAGCGGCCATGGTCACGGTCCGGTCGTTATACGTCATGGCGGTGCTACCGACGGTCAGGCCCAGCGTATCCCGCTTAAAGGACACGGTTGCCGTCGTCCCTGCGCTGTCCCAGGACAGTTCCAGCCCCAGATTGGTGCACAGCGAATCGACCGGCACATATACCGTCCCGCCGGAATTGCGGTAAGGCGCTGCCTCCAGGTCGACCGCTTTCCCGTCTGCACAGGCGCGGGTGTTGTCGATCTGGTATACCAGCTGATTTTGATCCCCACCGAAAATCGCGCTGGAAATACCCTTTACAATGTGAAATGCAACCGGCACTGCAATGATGATCACCAGGATCAGCGCGATCAGCACACCATAGTGGCTGTTGCGGCGCCGGCGCCGGTGGCGGCGCGGCCGGTATGCAGGCCGATATGCCGATTGATAAGGCATATACATTCATCCCTTCCTACTTTTATTGCTTTTTGCATTGTCCTCATCTAACGATATATTATAGCACTTTTTTTGTCGAAAAAAAGTTACAATACCGTTAATTTACGCACTTTTTGGTGTTTTCTGCTGTTTCCAGCAGCTGCACCCCCACACCGAGCAGCTGCGGTCCCACATAAGAGCCCAGGGTGCAGTCGATCTCCCCTTCTGCAAAGGCTTCAAAGTCCGGCATGATCTTTTGCGCGAGTGCCCGGATCTCTTTCAGTTCTGCCGGAGAATCCCCGTGGGCGACTGCGAGATTGAAGCGCGCGCCGCGCGGTACACGCGCCGCGGCCATTTGCACCATTTTCTGTATAGCCGCCTTGCGGCCGCGCACCTTTGCCAGACTGGTCAGCTGTCCGTCCGGTGCAAAGGACAGGATGGGCTTGATCTGCAGCAGCGTGCCTGCAACCGCAGAGATCTTGCCGATGCGTCCGCCTTTTTGCAGGTATTCCAGGGTGTTGACGCAGAAGAACACATGGGTATCCTGCATAAGCGGCGGGACCGCGCGCAGCAGTTCCGCCCAGCTCCAGCCCTGCTCGATCCAGCGCGCCGCCTGCAGCACCATCATGCCGGTGCCAAGCGAGCCGCTCAGCGAATCGAACGCAGCGATCTCAAGTCCTTCGGTTTGCGCGCCGACCACGCGAACCAGATTGCAGGTGCCGCTCAGCCCGCCCGACAGATGGATCGCCAGCACCCGGGTATAGCCCGCGCGGCGGATGCGGCCCAGCACCTGCTCGACCGACGCACCGCTGGGCAGGGTTGTTTTGGGCATCTCCTGCGGCAGACGGCGGTAAACTTCGGTCGGCGTGATGTCCACACCATCCGCATACTCCCCATCCGAAAAAATCAATTTCAGCGGCACAACATAGATGTCATACCGCTTGCACAGCGCCGCCGGAATATCCGCACAGGAGTCTGTCAGCAGCGCAATCTTCTGTTTGTTCATTGGTTTCCTTTCTTTTACAGGTCTTCCCCAGCACTCCAGTTGATCAGATGCGGGGACTTCTTCGGTTCAGTCTGCCCCGGAGGCGGCACCTTCACACCGAAAAAGTCATACCACTGTCCGCAGGCATCGCACTGCCAGGCGGTCGCCGCGGTTTCATCCATAATATAGATCTCGTTTCCACATTCGCAGGTCAGGATCGTCATGTTATTTCGCTTCCTTTGTTTTGCCGGGATATCGGTTTTATTTTAGATAAGTTAAGTATAGCATACTACGCACAAATTGTCGATCACTGCAGCGCAGAAATCCGCTTTTTTCGCACAAAAGCCGCCTGAAAACAGGCGGCTTTTGCGGGATTTTACCAGGAATATGCGGATGAGCCTCAGGACGAAGGGATATCGCCTTCGCGGAACAGGCTTACCTGGATGTTGCTGTACAGGAAGCCGTCGCCCGTGCTGACGATCTGCAATGTGGACGGCACAGTCGAAACCGCAATCGGTACATTAAACGACTGATTGACCACGTCGCTCGAGGTGTGGAACGTGTGCTGGGTCGCAGCACCGGTGACGGTCACACCGTTGAGCTGCGGTACGGTCAACACATTGAGCGGGAAATTTACATTGCTGCCCGGCGCAAAACCGCCGTTGAACGACAGCGTATAGACACCGGGCTGACTGATTGTGATGTTTGCGCTGTTGTTAGCATGGCTGATCGCCGTGCCATAAGACAGGGCGTTGCGGTCAAACACCAGCGCTGTCTGCCCGGTGCCAGCTTGTGCCGGCGTCGAATACGCAGAGAGCAGCTGAATCGGCTGTGTGCTGCCCGTCGCGCCGCGCGGGATCGCAAAGTTGAGCACCGCGTTCTGCTCGGTGCCGCTGTTGGTAACTGCGGCTTCCGTGCCCGGTTCACCAGTCGTCACGGTGCCAACACTGACCGTTGCAGCAGAGCCGGTCGAACCCGCAGGGCCGGTGGGACCCGTGGGACCGGTTGGGCCAGTGACACCCGTCGGACCCGTGGGGCCCGTGATGCCGGTTGCACCGGTCGGGCCAGTGGGGCCGGTAATCCCAGTCGGGCCGGTTGCACCAGTGGGTCCTGTCAAACCGGTCGGTCCAGCGGCACCTGTTGGACCAGACGGTCCAGTAGGCCCGGTGATACCGGTTGCACCGGTCGGTCCAGTTGCACCACTTATGCCGGTCGGTCCCGCAGGACCGGTGACGCCGGTTGAACCAGTGGCACCAGTGACACCAGTCGGCCCCATCGGACCAGTGGGCCCAGTAACGCCAGTAGCACCGGCCGGGCCTTCTGGGCCGGTAACACCAGTGGGTCCAGTTAAACCAGTTGGGCCAGTGGCACCGGTCGGGCCAGCGGGGCCGGTCGCACCGGTCGGTCCAGTAGCGCCGGTTGGACCAGTCGGACCCACAGAGCCGGTAGCACCTGTCGGTCCAGTGGCACCACTTACGCCGGTTGGGCCGGTCGGGCCAGTTGGACCACCCGCCGGTCCCGTTGCTCCGGTTGGACCGGTTGCACCGGTTACGCCTGTTACACCCGTCGAGCCGGGAACGCCCGCAGGTCCTGTGGGGCCCGCCGCTCCGGTCGGACCGGGCGCACCGGTTGCACCCGTTGCACCTGTCGCGCCGCTGGGACCCGCAACTCCCTGCGGACCAGTGGGGCCAGCAGGTCCAGTCGCCCCCGGCAATCCGGTCGCGCCTGTGGCACCCATCAGGCCGCGCGGGCCCATCGGCCCCCGCTCGCCGCGAAAGCCGCGCGGCCCGGCAGGTCCAGTCGGGCCGGTCGGCCCGGTGGGGCCGCGCAGACAGCCGCAGTCCTCACCGCAGCCTTGATTCATCCAATCGTCGGGCGGGCAGTCCATACTGTCCCGTCCGCCGAATCGAGAGCGATGATACATATCGTTCTTCCTTTCGGGAAAATTGCCGCAGCATTGCGCTCCGGCACTTCATTCTATGCCCTGGTTTGCTGCACGGTCACTGTTTGCCTGCTGCCCGGCAAAATAGCGGCGGTTATAGGCCACTTCGGGCGCATCCGGCTGAACCATCGCCGCGCGCTCGTTCCAGATTGCGGCTTGCTCATGCTGACCCATGCGGTCGCAGCACACGCACAATCCGAGGCATGGGATAAAATCATAACAGGGCCGGTACACAAATCCGCCCCGCTCCGGATGACAGGGCGCCTGCAGCGCCGCCCTGTACCAAAACACCGCCTGCTCCAGCTCCCCTTCCTGCAAGGCCAGCGCGGCCAGCGCACAGCAGGTCTCCCCGCGCGGGCAATCCATGGCAAACGAGCGCACCAGCGCCTGTTTTGCCTGATCGCGTCTGCCAAGCCGCATCAGGCAGTCGGCCAGATTGCGGCAGGCCTCGATCCGGTTTTCCACCCAGCCGTCCGGCCGGGCGAGAAACTCCTCGAAGACGCGCGCAGCCGTCTCGTCCTGCCCGTCGGCCATCAGCTCACGCGCGTAGTAAAAACAGGCGCGCGCATCCAGCGTCTCGCCCCGTGCGCGCAGGCGCTCATAGATGCCCAGATTGCGGCGGCTGTGACGCCCTGCATCCGCTTTGCGGTGGCTGACCGCCGCGTCGCCGTACACGATTCGACCCGCCGGGGCGATACACTCGTGCACCGCCCCCTGCCAGCGCAGCCCGGCCGCGCGGCGCAGCAGACGCTCGCGGTAATAGGTGAATACCGGTCTGCCCTGCGCGTCAAACGCGGCATGATAGGGCAGCATCACCACATCCGCTGTGCCGTCAAGCCCGGCTTTGAGCTGCAAAAAGCGCGCCCGGTCCGCGGGCTCTATCACGTCGTCCGCATCCAGCCACAGGATGTACTCCTGCGTGGCCTGGGTAAAGGAAAAGTTGCGCGCTGCGGCAAAATCATCGCACCAGGCAAAGTCCAGCACCCGTCCATAGGCGGCGGCGATCTGCTTGGTGCGGTCCGTAGAGCCGGTATCGATCACAATGATCTCGTCGGCGATCTCCTGCACGCTGTCCAAACAGCGGGCAAGTACGGCTTCTTCGTCCCGAACGATCATACACAGGCTGATTGTCGTCATAAAAGTTCCCTCCCGCCCAGCTTATGCACGGCGCAGGGCGGCAGTTACCCATGTGCAAAATGCCAGAAAATTTCAGCCTGTCCATTTCCAAATTCTGCGTCTGATCCCTGTTATTTTTCTAACAGATGATTTATAATAAAACCGTAGTTCAGTAGTTCATGTTACCGGAGGTGTCTGTTATGAATGAAGCATATCGGAACGCACTTTTGAACGTTGACAGCTACGGCGCCATCTTCATGTATGCGACCCATAAAGATTTGACCACCGCACCGCGCCACATCATCCGCATGACCGAGCCGGTCGATCCGCGCGTCCTGCTCGCAGCCGTGCGCACAGCGCTCGACCGCTACCCGCAGTTTGCGCTTGGACTGGTGCGCGGCGAAAAGCAGTACAGCTACCGTTTTCTGACCAAGCCGCCCGTTGTCCTCAAGATGGACGATATCTCGCCCTACTATATCGGTTCGGACGATACCAACGGCTATTTGTTCCTGTGCGGCTACAAGGACAAAACCATCTATCTGGAATACCAGCACTGTACGTCGGACGGACGCGGCTTTGATGAATTCATCCGCACGATCCTGTATTACTACCTGCGCGACATGGGGCACGACGTAGAGCCCGGCCGCATCCGCACCAACGAGACCCAGTTTACCCCGCAGGACTGCGAGGACGGCTATCTCCGCCTGCGCGGTATGCCGCAGTCGGACGCTGACCATCACCCCGATGTCCCCTCCTTCCACATGCCGGAATACGACAGCCGCAACGACGACAACGAGCTGACGACCGAACTGACCATCTCGCTGCCCCAGCTGCTGCATTACACCAAGAGCAACGGCGTCACCCCGATGACCTTCCTGATGACCGCGATCTCGATGGGTATGTACCGCACCTATTATGTGGGCACTGACCGCACCGAACCCATCATCGCCGAAGTGCCGATGGATCTGCGCGCCTATGTCAAAACCACGACCACGCGCTTTTTTGTCTCGCTGCTCGACCTGCCGTTTTTCTACGACTACTTCTCCATGTCCTTCCTCGACGCCTGCCAGGCGTGCAAGGCGTATTTTGACACGCAGAAAAACCTGCCGCACGCGGTCTTCTGGGCACTCAAGAATGCCAATCGCGTCGCCAAGTCCCATAAGCTGGACATGCCGATCGACGAAAAAGAGCAGATGATGCGTCAGCAGGCGCGCGACTATATCCGCCGCGACACCTTCATTCTGACCAACATCGGCGAATTCAAGCTGCCGCCCAGCATGGAACCCTATGTGGCGGACTATTCCGCCATCCTGCCCTGTGCGTTCCAGCCGTTTGGCGTGCTGGTCAGCTCGTATAAGGACACGCTCAAGGTTTCGATTTCCCAGCGCGACTTCAACTATCATCTGGTCGAGAACATCCGCGCGGTGCTGCGCGAGATCGGCTTCGACTCCACCGCCCTGCCCTACACCTTCCATGTCACCCGCTACGACGGGCTGCATCTGGCCAAGGACTAAAGCGCAGGACGCAAAGCATCCGCATAACACAAAAGACCTGCCGCCGGGCAGGTCTTTTTGTGTCTTGATTCGTCTTTGCTCACTTGCGCGAGATAAAGTAGATCGCCGAGAAGCCGGCTGCCAGGCACAGGATGCACGCAATCCACTGGCTGAGCGGCGGCACACCCGGGAACACCTCGAGCACGGAAGCGAACATGAAGCCCAGAATGATCAGATAGGTTGCCCGCGGGCGGTTGGTCATCAGGTTGTCCAGCAGTTTAGTGGTCAGAATAATGCCCGCGCACAGGCCGATGAACAGTGGCAGCAGGAACATGATCTGCAGCCCGCTGATTGCCGCCATGGTGCTGTCATACAGGCCAAGCATGAGCAGCAGATAAGAAACGCTGATGCCCGGCAGCACAAGCGCCGCTGCCGCGATCACACCCGCGACCAGCAGGAAAACGATCTGTGTTACGCCGCCCGACGCCGCCTGTCCGCCATCCGACGGGGCTAAGCTGAACAGCGCCACGACCGCCATGCCGATCAGGATGTAAAACGGGACATGCCAGGAAAAGCCGGAGAGCTTTGCCTTATTGTAAATCATCGGGACACAGCCGATAACCGCACCGATGAAAAAGAACTGCGTCGGATACGGGAACACCTCGAGCAGGTGCAGCAGCGGCCGCGCAATGATCAGCATACCCAGCCCTGCGCCGATGCAGAACCAGAGCAGGAAAACAAAGTTCCGCTTCATATCCTTGCGGAAGTTGCTGACCGCCATGATCAGCTTATCATAAATCCCCATCATCATCGCCATGGAACCGCCGCTCACCCCGGGGATCAGCATAGTGCCGCCGATAACAGCGCCTTTGGCCGCGGTTATGATCAAATCCTTCATCAAGCCTGATGCTCCTTTATGCGCACCGTCCGAACCGTCCGGCGCGCCATTTTTTCTTATCCGCACAAAAGGAACCGCCTTACGAAGGCCGTTCCTTTTTCTTGCGCAAAATCGCATATTGGTCCACTGCAAACGGGAACTGGAAATGCACATGCATCTGCGGCACGTTGAACAGTGGCAGTGCTTCGCCCTCGTCATTCAGCATGCCGTGCGCACAGAACACCCAGGGCGCTTTGCCCGGTTGAAGCAGCTCGAGCTCCTCGCCATCAAATATCCGGTTTTTGAGCGCAAAAACCGCGTGGCCGTCCGCATCGCACTGCACCGGCATACCGGCAACCTCGTACTCGCGGATATACTGGCTGTCGCCGTAATGCTGGCCATTTTGCTCGTTACCCAGATAAAAGCCCGTGTAGTATTCACGGTGGCTGACCTTGTCCACCTCGTCCCGGCAGAACTGCGGCAGCACATAGTGCGCAGGATCTGCCTGATAGGCGTCGATCGCCGCGCGATAGGCCCCGGTCACGCATGCCGCATAGTAGGCCGTCTTGTTGCGGCCTTCGATCTTGAACGAGTCGATGCCCGCCTGCACAAGTTCCGGGATATGCTCGATCATGCACAGGTCCTTGGAGTTATACAGATAGGTGCCGCGCGCATCCTCCTCGACCGGATAGAACTCGCCCGGCCGTTTTTCCTCCATCAGCGCATAGTTCCAGCGGCAGGGCTGGGCGCACGCGCCGTGATTGGCGTCCCGCCCGGTCATGTACTGCGAAATCAGGCACCGGCCCGAATAAGAGATGCACATCGCGCCATGGACAAAGGCCTCGATCTCGAGTTCTTTGGGTGTACCGGCGCGGATCGCCGCGATCTCTTCGAGCGACAGCTCGCGCGCGAGCACCACGCGCTCTGCACCGAGGTCCGCCCAGAAGTTCGCCGCCTCGGCGTTGAGAATGCTGGTCTGCGTCGAGATATGCAGCGGTACCTGGGGCGCGTAGCGGCGCGCCATGCGGATCACACCCACATCCGCCACGATCAGCGCATCCGCGCCCGCGTCCTGCAACAGTTCCAGATAGGGCGGCAGCGCCGGCAGATCGCAGCCGGATGGCATGATATTGACCGTGATGTAACACTTGACGCCGTGCGCATGCGCATAGGCAATGCCTTCGCGCAGCGCGTTGTCGTCAAAGTTGGCAGCAGCGGCCCGCATACCGAACCGCTGTCCCGCCAGATAGACTGCATCTGCGCCATAGGCAATGGCGAAACGCATTTTTTCCAAATCGCCCGCCGGTGCGAGCAGCTCCGGCCGCTTATTCACCGGTGCCCTCCGCGGCAGCGTTCGCCTCAGCCTGCGCGGCTGCCTGTGCCTGCGCTGCGTCCGAAGCCGCGATATTGGCCTGGTGCTCCTCATAGGTGCTTGCGAACAGATGCGTACCGTCCGGCATCGCCACATAGTAATAGTAATTATGCTGCTCCGGATGTGCTGCCGCATACAGAGACGCATAGCCCGGGTTGCAGATCGGTCCGGGCGGTAGGCCCTCGTGGTTATACAGGTTGTAGGGCGAATCCGAGGTGAGATCCTGCTCGCTCAGCGTGCCGCTCGTGCGGCCGAGGCCGTACAGGACGGACGCGTCCACCTGCAGATAGGGGAACTCGGAAGCATTGTTCAGACGGTTATAGATAACACCTGCAATGGTCGCGCGCTCGCTGTCCACCTGCGCCTCGCGCTCAATCAGAGAGGCAATGGTGACGATGTCGTGCATGGACCGGCCGAGCGCATCCGCGCCCGCCTGGATATCCTCGTCATACTTATCTGCGAAGTTGTTGAGCATGGTGTTGATCGTGTTGCGCACGGTCGAATTGCCCTTGTAGATCTCATAGGTGTCCGGGAACAGGTAGCCCTCCAGCCAGCCTTCTTCCGCAGGCAGCTCGCTCTGCAGGAACTCGTGCTTGAACGCATAGGTGTTCAGTTCCTCGTCCAGCGCGTCCTCAGTGCAGACGTGCTCGTCAAGCAGCAACTGCTTGATCTGCGCAATGCTGTAACCCTCAGGGATGGTAATGGTCATAGTCTCTGTGCTCGACATATTGACCAGCGTATCAATGATCTGACCGTAGTCCATATTGGGGTTGAGCGAATAGCTGCCCGCCAGCACACCGGTATCGCTGTCGCCCTTGACGCCGACATACAGCTTGAAAATCGTGCCGTAGTTGATGACACCTTCGTCGTCCAGCTGTCCGGCCAAGTCGGAAAGGTTGGTATTCTCCGACACCACGACCTCCTTGACCGCATTGTCCTTGACAAAAGCAAATACATCGTTTGCGATGAAGATCGCGGCCAGCGACAGGATGATCGAAATGCCGAGTACCGCGATCACATAGACCACGGTTCCGGCGCAGCCGCTGTTTTTCACACGCCGGCTGCGACGGCGGCGCTTGCGGCGGCCCGGCTCATCCGGCTGTGGGATGCGCTGCGTCTCCTGATTGACGTTGTTATCCATATTGTCCATGTTTCCACCTCATTGGTTTGCGTTTTCCCTTATATGAACTGATCCAGCACCAGCTTTGCGACGAATGCCAGCGCAAACGCCGCAACGCCCGGATTGCGGATCAGCAGCCACAGGTCATACAGTCCCGCGCTCTTTTCAAAGTGCGGCACGCTTCCCTTTATCAGCAGCTTCTCGAGTGAGCGCAGCGACAGATAGAGGAAGATCAGCAGCACCAGTCCGTTGACCGCTGCAAAGTAGTTCCATATGCCGAAAGCAGCATAGGTATCCGTGATCCAGAGCACGAACATATAGTAAAGATTATTGACCGCGTGCGCCAGTATGGCCGGCCACACGCTGTCGAAGATGTAGGTGAGGTAGGCATAGGTAATACCCGCCAGCAGCGGCCCGGCAAAGTTCATCAGGCTGCCGTGCAGCATGGCAAAGGCAATGCCGCTGAAAAGCAGGCAGGCCGAGGTGCCCACCATCCCCTCATGTACGTTCATCAGCGCGCCGCGCAGGTAAAGCTCCTCCACCACCGCGGAAAGCGCCACGATGACCAGCAGCCGGGCAGCATAACCAAGCCCGGTCTGCGGTGCATCCAGCGCAGTTGCAGACAAATCCGCCCCGGCGAGGCCCGCCAGCTGATAAATCAGCAGGTTGAGGAACAGAGAAAGCACTGCCACCGTAATGCCTGCCTTGACGGTCAGCCCGATGGCGCCCTTGGGCAGCTGCTTGTATTTGAGACGTTTATACAGCTTCTTTGGTTCCTTGATGGAGATCTTGACCAAAAAAAACGGCAGTACAAACGAGAGGAGTTCGGCCAGCGCGATCAGTGGCGCGCCGCCGCCCAGATAGGCGGCCAGCCTGCCTGTTCCGGTCAGCAGACAGAAGCAGACAAAAAGCGAAAGCCCGGGCAGCAGCGTCAGTTTGTTATTCTTCATCTGTGCGCAGCACCCGCCTTTCGGTTGTAATCCAGCGGCAGCGCCGGTCGTGCGGCTCGCGCGGCAGCCGGTCAAGCAGCCGAACCTCGGCGCAGAGCGCCATAGCGGCCGCAGCCGTCCGCGCAAAAAAGCGATCGTAGTAGCCGCCGCCGTAACCCAGCCGGAAACCCGCGCGGTCGCATGCGAGCGCAGGCGTGATAATCAAGTCGATCGACGCAGGCGCAATCTCCTCCGCCGTATCATCCGGCTCCAGAATGCCGCGCATTCCAGGCCGCAGTTCATCCAGCGAGCGGATACGCCGCGCGGACATTTCCCCTGCCGCGCCGCACAGCGGCACACAAATGGTCTTGCCGTCCGCCAGCGCCTGCCGGATCAGTGCGCATGTGTCGATCTCCTGCGGCGTTGCCACATAGGTGAAAATGCAGGATGCACGCCGGTAGGCATCGCTCTGCAACACACGGTCGGTGATCTGCTGGTCGGCGGCCAGCTTGTCCGCTTCCGGCTGCCCGGCGCGCTGCGCGAGCATACGGCGGCGCAGCTGCTGTTTATTTTCTGACATTGTGCACGACTTCCGCCGCAATCCGGCGCGCCTTTTCCTCACCGCACAGCGCGGATACCAACGCACAGCCAAAGTCCAGCGCGCCGCCCACGCCGCAGGCAGTGATGATGCGGCCGTCTACCACGCAGGTGCGCTCAAGCGGGGTTGCGCCGGTCATGCCGTCCTCCATGCCGGGATAGCAGGTCGCCTTGCGGCCCTTGAGCAGACCCATGCCGCCCAGGATGACCGACGGCGCCGCGCAGATCGCCGCGACATACTTGCCCTCGTCATAGCACTTGCGAACCGCATCGGTCACGCGCTTGTCTGCATACAGGTTGGTCGTGCCCGGCATGCCGCCCGGCAGCACGATCATATCTGCCTTATCCCAATCAGTCTGGTCCATGCCAAGATCGGTCTGGATGCCGATGCCGTGCGAGCCGCGCACCACATCGCCGGTCACGCCGACGAGCTTGGCGTCCACACCTGCACGGCGCAGTAGATCAACCGGCGTCAGCGCTTCTACTTCCTCAAAACCTTCTGCCAGCAGTACGTATACCATTTTAGAACACACCTTTCAGTTAAACATCAGATTCATATATCCAAAGGGCGTATGTGGCCCTTCTTCATGCCATTTGATACAGCCGAGCGCGGTCTGCTCCCCAGGTTCGGTCACGTCCAGCGTGTCCCTGCCAAGGGCTTGCAGCAACCCCTGCTCCTGCGCTTCGGTCAAACCAAGCGCCTCTTGCGCATAATCCGCCCAGCAGAACGCATACGCGGTCAGCGCATCGCCTGCAAACCAGCCGAACGCACCCGCGCCGAGGGCGTCAAACAGCGCAAGCTGCCCGCGCCAGTATGCCTCATCCCGCGCAATGCGGCAGACAGGCGTCAGCCGCGCATACAAGGCAGCAAGCTGAGGGATGTCCTGTTCGCACAGGCGGCGCGGCGTGTCACCTTCCCCCTGCCGCGTCAGCGTGCGTTTCCCGATCCGGAAAAACGGCTCATAGCCAAAGGGACGGTAAAAATCAAATAGCCATGCCTCCGCCGGGATGAGCGCAGACGCTGCGCGTCCCGCCTGCCGGTCGAGCGCAAAGGATTGCTCGAGCAGACGCGCCATATGTCCCTGGCGGCGGTGCGCCGGGTCAGTGCAGGCGCCGTAGATATAGGTGATCTCCGCCTGTCTGCCGTTTTCCGTCAGCTGGTAAGGCAGCATCTGCACCATTGCACACAGCATATCCCCCTCGCAGGAGAGCAGCGTGCGCGCCGGATCAAAATGATGCGCAAAAAACCAGTCGTTAAACCCGCCCTCGTCTGGAAAGCAGACCTCCCACAGCGCACGGATACAGCCGGTGTCCGCCGGGCCGGCAACGCGGATCATGCCTGTCCCTCCTTGGGGACGGCGGCGTATTTGACGCCGCGCATGACCGGATAATAGGACTTCTTGGCCTTGCGCAAACCCTCAAGCCCCAGATCCTCCTCGCGGTTGACGTACTCCACCTGATCACAGTTGTGCAGCACAAACTGCTGGTTGATCATTTGATAGGCGCCCGGAATCGTGTGGTCCGCCTTTTCGATCTGCACCACATACAGGTCGGGTGCAGACTGGCAGCCAAAGGTAAAGGCAATTACCTCGCCGTCCAGCCGAAGCAGGCCGCCGTGCAGGCCGAGCTCGTCAAAATAATGCAGCGCCTGCACGATTGCGCAGGTCTCGTCCTGAAAGTCGCGGTTCTGCGCGCAGCCGTTCTGGTTGCACCAGCGGATGTGATAGCCAAACGCGTCCTTAGTGTTTGCTTTTGTCATATCCTCATAGCTCCAGCGGCCCTCGTAAGCAGTCTGGAAACGGTTGACCAGATTGCGCTTGCTCTGCAGTTTTTTGCCCGACAGGGTGCGCAGCTTTTCGGCCAGATAGATATAATCGTCTCCGTCCTCATTGTCGTGGATAAAATCAAACTTGCCCGGCCGCGCGGCCTCGATGCGCGCGATCATCGGCTCAGCGACCGATACGATACGCAGCGGAATGCCGCGCGTCGCAGCGTCCTCCTCAAGCGCATCGAGCGCCGCGCCGAGATCGCCCTCGCCGATCGGGGCGAGATAGCAGTCGTGCCCGCCGCCGAGCGGCGTCATGCGCACGAGCGCAAACCCATCCTGAAAGCAGATCTGCGTGCCGTAGTGGCTGCGCCACATATACATATCGACAAAGCAGTGCTCACACAGATGGTAGTTGTAATGCGAGCTGCAGGCCTCAAATGCCTGCTTGTCCTCCATTGAGATTTCGCGAAATGGTAGCATAAAAAATATCCCTATCCTTATTCCCGAGCTGCCGCTCGCAGCTCCTGATAATGCGCGCGCACAGCGGCTGCCCGGCCGCAGGACATTTTGCCCTCGGTGCACACGCCGTCTACGCACGCCGGGCCGCTGTGTCCGAACAGCGTCGGCGCGACGGCATAAACCAGTTTATACATTTCCTCCGCCAGCGCTCGAATCTCCCACTGCGCGCGGTTGCAGCAGCGCAGACGGAAGAAATTGCGCAGACTGCGCACGTTGGCCGTCATCACGATGCGCGTGGTGCATGCGTTGGGCAGCACATAGCGCGCATCCTCGATCGCGTGCTTTTCCGCCTTGCTGCGAGCCTGTTTTTCGGGCACGCCCTGCTCGAGCAGTTCGCACAGATAGCCCTCCATCAGCGTTTCGGTCAGCGCCTCATAGGTGCGCTGGTCATCCTCCATCGCCCGGATAAATTGTTCCCGTGCGGCGGGGATTTTATCAATTTCAGGCGGCACAACATATTCAAACCCATGCTCGCGCACATAGCGCTGAGACTGCACAGAATACGACGCCATGCGGTGGCGTGTGATCTGCGCGAGCAGCGAGCGGGACACGCCCTCGATTGCAAAGGTAAACGAGACGTGCTCAACCGGGCTCTCGTGACCGATCTCTGCCAGCATGTTGACAAAGCTTGCGGTCTTTTCCTCGGTTAATCCTTCCATCACGCTGTCCACATCGGTCGAAGAATAGCAGTTTTTGGCCGCCGCCGCCACCAGCTTTTCCGGGTCGGGCGTATAGGCGAGCAGCTTTACTTTCATTTGGATGATTTCCCCTTTCTGCCGAACAGGCGCTCACGAATCACGATCAGCAAAAACTTGGGCAGCTTCATCATGCGGCCGATACGGCTGGGCTGCTTGAGCAGGCGGTAAAACCACTCCAGTCCGAGCTTGATGAAGAGATCGGGCGCGCGCTTGGATACACCCGCGAAAATGTCCAGCGAGCCGCCCAGACCGCACAGCAGCGTCGCATGCAGCTCGTCCATATATTCTGCCATGAATTTTTCCTGCTTGGGCGCACCTAGGCACACAAACACTACATCTGCGCCGCCGCAGCGATTGACCGCGTCGACCGCCTGCTGCGGGTCGGTAAAGTATCCATCATGCGTGCCGGCAATCACCAAGCCGGGATACTTGGCGCTGAGGCTTTCGCCCGCCTGCTCGGCCACGCCGGGCTTTGCCCCAAGCAGAAACAGCCGCATCTTCTCCTTGGCCATCGCAGCGGCCAGGTGCTCGGCAAATTCCACACCAGCGACCTTGCCCTGCAGCTCCTCGCCCAGGATCTTGGCCGCATAGATGATGCCGATGCCGTCCGGCAGCACAAGCGCGGCGCGATTGACGATCTCCATATAGGCGCTGTCCTGCCGGCACAGCTCGACGATCTCCGGGTTGGGCGTTACCACATAGCCCTTTTCCTGCGCACGCAGGCGGCCCATCGCGATGTCGATCGCCTGATCCATGGTGACGGCGTGAAAATGCACACCGAGAATAGAAGCGGTTTTCATGCTGGTATCTCCTGTGATCCTACATAGTAATCGAGCGTAAATACTCAAAATCTATTTTATTATAGCGCACAAGCGCCCAAATCGCAAGTCTGCATGCCGGAATCCTATCTGATTCGGAAAAATGATGTAAAAAGCCAGGCGATACGCCTGACTTTTGGTGTTTTTATTCTTTTTTGTCCTCATCCTCACCGGAGGTGCCGCCGCCGCGTCCCCGATGCGCGAGCATTTCATTGAGGGACACCGCCACCCCGGTGCACAGGATGCCCTGCACCAGCCCCTCAAACAGCGCCGCCGCCCAGTTGTCGAAATCCCCATAGCGGGAGCCCGCGGAAAGGCAGGCCAGTACGACACCGCAGCCGGTCAGCGCAAGCGGGATAAACTGGTTCGGGAAGCGTTTGACCGCTTTGAGCGCCCGCCCCAGGCAGAAAAGCACCGCCGCGAGGATCGCGTAGTCCGCCTGGATATACTGCGTCAACTGCTCCATGGCATTCACCTCCGCTTCATTTTATGCGGCGCCGCAGGCGCAGGCGAAAAAAAAGAAACGCAGGTCATCCCTGCGTTTCTTGCGGAAGCATGCCAGTATGGTTCTTGTTACAGCTGTGCGCGGATCAGCTCGCCCATCTCGCTGGTGGAGAGCGCCTTCTCGCCCTTTGCGGCGATATCCGCGGTGCGGTGGCCGGCGTCGAGCACGGCCTCGACCGCATTTTCAATCGCAGCGGCCTCGTCCATCAGGCCGAAGGAGTAGCGCAGCATCATGGCGCAGGACAGGATGGTCGCGATCGGATTGGCGATGCCCTTGCCCGCGATGTCGGGCGCAGAGCCGTGGATCGGCTCATACATACCCTTGCCGGTCTCGTTCATCGAAGCGGAGGGCAGCATACCGATCGACCCCGTGATCATGGACGCCTCGTCCGACAGGATGTCGCCGAACAGGTTGCCGGTCACGATTACATCGAACTGGCCCGGATTGCGCACCAGCTGCATCGCGCAGTTGTCCACATACATATCCGTGTATTCCACTTCAGGATACTCGTCCTTGATGCGGTGCATGGTCTCACGCCAGACGCGGCTGGTTTCGAGCACGTTCGCCTTATCGACCGAGCAGACCTTCTTATTCCGCTTCATGGCCATTTCAAACGCGCGGCGGCCGATGCGCTCGACCTCGTAGACCGAGTAGTTCATATCGTCTGCACCCGTCTCGCCCCAGCCCTTTTCGCTCTCGCGGCGATAGTGCTTGCCGAAGTATACGTCGCCAGTCAGCTCACGGCAGACCAGAATGTCAAAGCCGTTCCCGATGATTTCGGGCTTGATCGGACAGGCGTCCGCAAGCGCCTTGTGCATCTGCGCGGGACGCAGGTTGACAAACAGGCCGAGCGCAGAGCGCAGGCCAAGCAGTGCCTTTTCCGGACGCTTTTCCGAGGGCACTTCGTCCCACTTGGGGCCGCCGACCGCGCCGAGCAGCACCGAGTCCGCCTGTTTGCAGATCTCGATGGTTTCTTCGGTCAGCGGGATGCCGTTGGCGTCAATCGAACAGCCGCCCGCGAGCACTTCCTGATAGTGGAAGGTGTGACCAAACTTTTCTCCCACTTTATCGAGCACCTTCATGGCCTCGGTGACAATCTCCGGGCCGATGCCGTCGCCCTTGACGACCGCAATATTGTATTCCATTGGGCTTACTCCCCTCTTTCCTTAAGCGACTTGAGCAGACCGCCCGCCTGGATGATGTTCTGGATGAACGGCGGGAAGGCTGCCGCCTGATAGCTCTCGCCTTTGGTCTCGTTGGTGATGACGCCGGTGTCGAAATCGATCGACACAGTATCGCCGTCGTCAATGCCGTTTGCCGCCGCCTCGCACTCGAGGATGGGCAGACCGATATTGATGGCGTTGCGGTAGAAAATGCGCGCAAACGAGGAGGCAATGACGCAGGATACGCCGTTCTCCTTAAGCACGAGCGGCGCATGCTCACGCGACGAGCCGCAGCCGAAGTTGCGCGTTGCCACGACGATGTCGCCCGGGTGCATCTTTTTCACGAAATCCGCGTCGATATCCTCCATCGCATGGGTCGCCAGCTCCTTTGGATCGGCGATGTTCAGATAGCGCGCGGGGATGATAACATCGGTATCGACGTTATCCCCGTATTTGAAAACTCTGCCTTTTGCATTCATGGTGCGGTTTCCTCCCTTACTTCAGCTCGTCCGGCGCGCAGATATAGCCAGCAACAGCACTTGCCGCCGCCACAGCCGGGCTCGCCAGATAAATTTCCGAGGTGATATGACCCATACGGCCGACAAAGTTGCGGTTGGTGGTCGAAACCGCCTTTTCTCCATGCGCCAAGATGCCCATATGACCGCCCAGGCACGGGCCGCAGGTCGGGGTGGAAACAATCGCGCCCGCCTGGATAAAGATCTTCGCCAGACCCTCCTCGATGCACTGGAGGTAAACCTCCTGTGTGGCGGGGATGACGATGGTGCGCACGTTCGGATTGACGTGACGGCCTTTGAGGATCTCGGCCGCAACGCGCATATCGTCAATACGGCCGTTGGTGCACGAGCCGATAACCGACTGCTGGATCTCGATATGGCCGAGATCATCGATGGTCTTGGTGTTCTCGGGCAGGTGCGGGCATGCGACCGTCGGGCGGAGGGCGGACAGGTCGATCTCGATCTCCTGCTCGTACGCTGCATCCGCATCCGCCTCAAACACGGTGATATCGCGGTGCACGCGGTCCTTGATGTACGCCATAGTCTTGTCGTCGACCGGGAAAATTCCGTTCTTCGCACCCGCTTCGATCGCCATGTTGCAGATCGTAAAACGGTCATCCATGGAAAGGGACTGGACGCCCTCACCTACAAACTCCATGGATTTATAGAGTGCGCCGTCCACGCCGATCTTGCCGATGATGTGCAGGATGACGTCCTTGCCAGACACCCACGGACTCAGCTTGCCTTTGAGCACAAACTTGATCGCGCCCGGCACCTTAAACCACGCCTTGCCAGTCGCCATGCCGGCGGCAAGGTCGGTCGAACCGACGCCGGTCGAAAATGCGCCCAGCGCGCCATAGGTGCAGGTGTGGCTGTCCGCGCCGATGATGAGCTCACCCGGGGCGGTCAGGCCTTTTTCGGGCAGCAGCGCATGCTCAATACCCATCGAGCCGACGTCAAAAAAGTTGACGATGTTATATTTCTTTGCAAATTCGCGGCAGGTCAGGCACTGCTCTGCGGATTTAATGTCCTTATTCGGTGCAAAATGATCCATGACGAGCGCAATTTTGGTATTGTCGAACACCTTGTCAAAGCCCGCCTTCTCCATTTCGCGGATTGCAACCGGACCGGTGATGTCGTTGGCCAGCGTCAGGTCGACGTTCGCCTCAATCAGCTGCCCGGCGGTTACGCTGTCAAGCCCCGCGTGTTTCGCGAGGATCTTCTGCGTCATTGTCATGCCCATAACAGTGGATTCCTCCTGCTCTCAGTCGATAAAATACTTGTTGATGCCGTTGATATACGCCTTGATCGAGGCCTCGATCACGTCGGTCGATACGCCGCGGCCGGTCACCATCTCGCCGCCGTCGATGCTGATCTTGGCGATTGCTTCCGCCTGCGCATCCTCGCCGTCAGTCATCGAACGCAGCGAGTAGTCCTCCAGCTCGATGTTTTTGCCAACGATCTTGTTGATCGCATGGAAGGCCGCGTTGATCGGGCCGTCGGAAGCCGCCGCGCGCTCGAACATCTCGTCGCCCTTCTTGACGCGGATCACCGCGGTCGAGGTGATCGTGTTGCCCGAATTGATCACGAAGCGGTCAAGCGTGTAGCGCTCCTCGCCGGAAACCGGCACCGCGCCGACCAGCGCTTCCAGGTCGCGGTCCTTGATGACCTTTTTCTTGTCCGCCAAAATCTTGAACTTCTCGAAGGTCTTGTCGAGCTTTTCCTTATCCAGCGTATAGCCCAGCTCGCGCAGGCGGTCTTCGAACGCATGACGGCCGGAATGCTTACCCAGCACGATCGCGTTCTTCGGGATACCGACCGACTCGGGCGTCATGATCTCGTAAGTCTGCTTGTTGGCCAGCACGCCATGCTGGTGTATGCCGGACTCGTGCGCGAATGCGTTTGCGCCGACGATCGGCTTGGTCGGGGCGACCGCCACGCCGGTGATGGTCTGGATCATGCGGCTGGCGCGGTAGATCTGGGTGGTCTCGATGTTGCAGGCGATACCGAAGTGGTCCGCGCGCGTCTTGAGTGCCATGACGCACTCCTCCATCGAGGCGTTGCCCGCGCGCTCGCCAATGCCGTTGATCGTGCATTCGATCTGGTCAATGCCCGCCTCGACGCCAGCCAGCGAGTTGGCAACCGCCATACCCAGGTCGTTATGCATATGGCAGGACAGAATGACGTTTTCAATGCCCTCGGTGTGCTCGCGCAGATACTTGATGCGCGCGGCGTATTCCTCAGGAACCATATAGCCGACCGTGTCCGGAATATTGATCGTGGTCGCGCCTGCCTTGATCGCGGTTTCCACCACGCGGCACAGGAAGTCCAGATCCGAACGGGTTGCATCCTCGGCGGAAAACTCGATGTCGCTGCAATACTTCTTGGCGTAGGCCACGTTGTGTGCAACCGACTCAATGACCTCTTCCGGCGTCATCTTGAGCTTATACTGCATGTGCACAGGCGAAGTCGCCAGGAAGGTGTGGATGCGGGCGGATTCTGCGCGGCGAATGGAGTTCCATGCTGCGTCGATGTCCTTTTCCACGCAGCGCGCGAGCGAACAGATAGTCGCGCCGCGGACATTGTCCGCAATCGCGGCGATCGCTGCCGCGTCGCCGGGCGAGGCGATGGCAAAGCCGGCCTCAATGATATCCACCTTCAGCGCTTCAAGCTGCTTGGCAACCTCGATCTTTTCATTCAGGTTCATGCTGCAGCCAGGGGACTGCTCGCCGTCACGCAGGGTGGTGTCAAAAATTCGAATTGTTCTACCCATTTTCTTGTCCTCACTTTCAGATGGTTTGGGTCCTCAGGGACAAAAAAAGCTTCGTCCCTTAATCAACATTAAGAGACGAAGCGAAGCTCCGCGGTACCACTCTTGTTGCCGCATAATACGGCCACTCAGCGCGCATCCAGCAATGCGCTGCCCCTGTAACGGTGGGCATCCGTTCCGACCTACCGGCATTACGCTTTCAGCAGACAGCTCCCGGGCGAGTTTCACCGTTTCCTGACGCTGCCTTACACCACCCGGCAGCTCTCTGCGGACAGGGACGCGGTTACTTTACCTGTTCATCACATTTTTCAATCTGTATCTATCTTAATCCTGTCCCTGCCAGGTTGTCAAGAGTTTTTTTAATTTTCTTCCGTCCCTGCTGCCCGGCTTGCGAAAACGCCCGTAATCTGGTATAGTAGAACAAACTGTACCAAGAAAACAAAAAAGAGGAGTAGTATTTAAGTGAAACAACTGGGATTGCTGATCCGTCTGATCATCGGTATCATCGCCGGCACCATCATCGGTCTGTCCGGCGGGTGGCTGGGTATCGCTGATTCTGCTGGCTTTATCGCCGTCATCCGCGCATTTGCGACATTCACGTCGCTGTTTTCCACCTTCCTGTCCTTTATGATCCCGCTGATCATCATTGCGTTTGTCACAGTCGGCATGGCAGAACTGGGCAAAAAAGCAAACCGCCTGTTCCTGCTGACGCTCGGCCTGGCGTACGGTACGACGGTCGCGTCCGGCTTTATCACCTTTTTCATCGGCCGGGTCACGCTGCCCTCGCTCATCCAGCCGATCACGGGCGATGTGCTTGAGAGCAACGCATTTGAGCCGTTTTTCACCATCGAGGTCGAGCCGCTTTTCGGCGTCATGACCGCGCTTGTGCTTGCCTTTGTGCTTGGCATCGGCATGGCCAACCTGCAGGGCAATTCCATGCTCAATGTGTTCCGCGACTTGCAGAAAATTGTCTCGGGCGTGCTCGCGCGCATCATTATCCCGCTCATCCCGGTGCACATCGCGGGCCTGTTTGCGGGCATCGCAGCGGAGGGCCGCCTGTTTGCCACCATTAAGATGTTTGCCTCGCTGTTTGTCATCATCCTGATTTTGCAGGTGCTGTATATCTTCTCGCAGTTCGGGCTGGCAAGCATTGTGTGCCGCAAAAACCACATCAAGAGCATGAAAAACATTATCCCGGCGTATTTCACCGCGCTGGGCACCCAGTCAAGCGCCTCGACCATCCCGATCGCGCTCAACTGTGCCTATAATAATAACGTCAGCCGCGACGTGGCTGACTTCGTGATTCCGCTGTGCGCGACCATCAACTTAAACGGCGACACGATCTGCCTGACGCTCGGCTCGATGGGTATTATGCTCGCCAGCGGCATGGAGCCGACGCTTGCGCTGTTTGCGCCCTTCATTATGATGCTGGGCGTCACCATGGTGGCGGCGCCTGGCGTGCCCGGCGGCGGCGTTATGTCCGCTCTGGGCCTTATCACCTCCATGCTGGGCTTCACCGAGCCGATGCAGCAGCTGATCATCGCACTGCACTTCTCGCAGGACAGCTTCGGCACAGCGACCAACGTCACCGGCGACCAGGCGATTGCGCTGATTGTGGACAAGGTAGACCACAGCAGCAAGGACAACTGACGATTGACCGTATCACTGCCAAGGGGGGGAGCACGATGGATATTCTGCTTGACATCATCCATACCTTTGACTATGAGTTTCTCGCATTGATCGCCGACCACTGGCGCGGCGGCCTGTCCGACACGGTCTGGACCGTGATCTCCATGCTGGGCAACGGCGGTGCACTGTGGATTGTGACTGCGGTGGTGCTGCTGTTTTTCCGCAAAACACGGCGCGCCGGTGCGGCAATGCTGGTTGCGCTGCTGATTGGCCTGCTGGTTGGCAATGTGCTGATCAAGGAATGGGTCATGCGGCCGCGCCCCTTTGTCACCCACTCTGACCTGACCGCCCTGCTCGATCCGGGCGATCAGTGGTCCTTCCCCTCGGCGCATACGTTGTCCGGCTTTGCAGCGGCGACTGCGCTGTGGTTCTTCCATCGCAAATCTTCGATCCTGGCCTATCTGGCGGCGTCGCTCATCGCGTTCTCCCGCCTGTATGCCAGCGTGCATTACCCCACTGATATCCTGGCCGGTGTGCTGCTGGGGATTTTGTGCGGGCTGGCTGCCGGATGGCTGACCGACCGCGTAGCCGACCGCATCCATACCATCCGCCTGAGAAAGGGTAACTGAATGAATCAATACAAACGGCTGCTGAGCAACACCTTTATATTTGCAGTCGGCACGTTCAGCTCCAAGATCCTGGTCATCCTGATGCTCCGCTTCTACACGGGCATGATGACCACGGACGAAATGGGCATCGCCGACCTGATCATCAAGACAACCAGCATCCTGTATCCGGTTGTCTCGCTGTCCATCGGGCAGGCGGTTATCCGATACGGGCTGGAGCGCCGCCGGCGCAAGCAGGATGTGTTCACGATCGGCATCATCACGGTGCTGTGCGGTTTTGTCATCGCGCTGCCCTTCCATCCGCTGCTCGGCCTGGTGCACTACAACACCTCCGCCGGTGCAACCGGCTCTCTGCTGGAATACCAGTGGCTGATTTATCTGTACGTGTTTACCTCGTGCACGCAGAATGTTTGTAGCCAGTTTATCCGCGCGCTGGGCTATGTCCGGCTGTACGCGATCGACGGCATCTTCCGCACATTTGTCACCATCGTGCTCAACATCCTTTACCTCAAGGTGTTCGAGTGGAACATCTTCGGCTATGTGTTCTCCATCATCTGCTCGGATGCGCTGTCCACTGTGTGCCTGTTCCTGATCGCCTCGCTGTGGAAGTATATCCGCCTGCACCGGCCGAACTTCTACCTGTGGCGCAGCATGCTGGCCTATTCCCTGCCGCTCGTGCCGGACGCAATCCTGGTCTATATCATCGGTTTTTCCGACCAGGCTTTCCTCGCCGCCATGCAGGATACTTCGGTCAGCGCGATCTATTCGATCGCCTACCGCGTACCCACGCTGATTGCGCTCGTCGCATCCATCTTTGTCGACGCCTGGCAGATCTCGATCGTCAACAACAATTCGCGCGAAGAACAGATCCGCTTTTTCTCCAACGTCGGCAACACATACAGCTCGATTGTGTTCATCATCGTCTCGGGCGGCATTATGTGCGCCAAGCTGGCGATTACTGTACTGGCTGTACCGTCCTACTATATCGGCTGGACGTTCATTCCGATCCTGGCGCTTGGCGCAGGCTTCAACTGCCTGTCAAGTTTCCAGAAGAGTGTTTATCTGCTTGAAAAGCGCACGGTGCCCTCGTTCCTGTCCACCGCCTTTTCCGCAGTAATCAATGTGGTGCTGAACGCGCTGCTCATCCCGCATTATGGCGGCACGGGTGCCGCTGCGGCAACCCTCATCAGCTATATTGCGCTGTTCCTATACCGCGCGATCGACAGCCGCCGGTTCATGCCTGTGCGCTGGAAGAAAAAGCGCCTTGCCGGCACGGTGCTGCTGACCGGTGTACAGGCGGCGCTCATGCTGCTCGAGCCGCCGCTGTGGCTGCTGTGGCAGATTTTGCTGTTCTTGCTGGTCACCCTGCTCAACAGCCGCGAACTGCTGGCGGGCGTTAAAAAACTGCTGCGCCGCGCATAAAACCGGATACCAAAAAGAGACGCCTTTCGGCGTCTCTTTTGTTATGTCCTTATGCTTTTCAGATGGAGAAATCCAGTGGTTTTGCCCGGTTGACCAATTCTTCCAGTGTGACAGCATCCAGATACTGATTGACAACATCATACAGCCCGCGCCAAAGTCCCAGCGTAATACAGTCATCCGCACGGGGGCATTCAATCGGATCGTGATCCAAACAGGCGACCGGAGCCAGCGAGCCTTCCGTAATCCGCAGGATCTCGCCCACCGTGTAGTCGGCGGGATGACGAGCCAGCTGATAGCCGCCCTGCGCGCCGCGCGTGGAAGTGACAAAGCCCGCGCGGGTCAGCTGCACCACGATCTGCTCGAGATATTTTGCGGAAATTTCCTGCCTTTTGGAGATGTCTCGTAACGGGATATAGCCCGCTGCATCATGCTGCGCAAGATCGATCATCAGACGAAGTGCATATCTTCCCTTTGTCGAAATCTTCATAAGCATCCCTCTCTTCGCATTATTATGCCACAAAATCGCTCCAATTTCAAGCATAAATGCATATCATAATGCGGGCAATCAGCGGCTTTGCAGGCTGCGTATCACATCTTCGATGTGCCGGCTCGCCTGCTCCACTTCCCACTTCAGCTCGGTTGCGGATAAACGCTCGGCACCGTGTCCCAAAATAATCATCTGCTCCATCCCGTCCGATGTGGCGACGCGCACCCGGTGCTTGCGGGACAAATCATACGAGGCCTGCTCGATATACATATCCGCAGTTTCGGCCTCCTTGGTGTAGACCACGTGCAGCCCGTGCCGTTTCTCGACTGAGCCCACGCCGCCCTTGACCTTGTATGCGTCAAACACCACGATCAGGTGGCACTTACGCACACTCTGGTAATTGCTCAAAATATTGATGAGCGCCTCACGCGCGGCGTTGACGTCCGCGTCCGCCATCGCGTGCAGCTCATCCCACGCAAAGATGATGTTATACCCATCCACAAGCAGGTAATCGTCCTGCCGGATGCGTGTGACATACAGCTGTTCGAGCGAGGCCGCCTTTTTACGGCTCTGCTGGAACGCCTCAAACCCGCGGTCCTTGATCGGGCCGTAAGTGCGCTCAAACAGTGCGCGCAGTTCCTGATCATCATCCAGCCCGGAAGCTGGCGCCGGTGCGTGATGCACGGGCGCTGCCTGTTCTTCGTCCTCATCCTGCGCCAGACGCACGCCCGCATCCACATGCGCGTGTGTGCGTACCTCATTCCACGGGACGACATGTCCCGCCCCATGCGAGCAGAACACCGAATCCGCCGGATTCTCGGTGTCGCGCTCGGCCTCGTAGCCGATCTGCGCAATCACCTGCTCGGCATTGTGGCACGGCGCATAGCCGTGCACCGTGCAAGACAAACGGCCGCGGCCTTTTGAGTATGCCGCCACCTCGGTCCAGTAATTGCGCATTGCCGCGACCGGCGCGGTGCCGGTCAGCACGGTACCGGCTGCACCCTGTTCGGGCGGATCAAACGTGCCCTCCATGCGCTGAATATCGGTCATCGCGCGGCCGACGCACTCGTCCGGCAGTTCAAGCCGAAACGCATAATACGGCTCAAGCAGGATACTCTCCGCCTGCATCAGGCCGTTGCGCACCGCGCGATAGGTCGCCTGCCGGAAGTCGCCGCCCTCGGTATGTTTGACGTGCGCCCGCCCGGCAAGCAGGGTGATTTTCAGATCGGTTACAGGCGAGCCAGTCAGCACGCCCAGATGAGACTTTTCCGCCAGATGGGTGAGTACCAGCCGCTGCCAGTTCAGGTCGAGCTGGTCGGTTGGGCAGGCGGTCGCATACTGCATCCCGCTGCCGCGCTCGCCCGGCTCGAGCAACAGATGCACCTCGGCATAATGGCGCAGCGGCTCAAAATGACCGATGCCGACAACCGGCGCGGCAATCGTCTCCTTGTAGACAATGCTGCCCTCGTCAAATGATACCTGTACGCCAAAGCGCTCCTCGATCACGCGGGTCAGGATTTCGAGCTGCACTTCGCCCATCAGCTGCACATGGATTTCGCCCAGCCGCTCGTTCCACACCACGCGCAGCTGCGGGTCCTCTTCCTCGAGCTGGCGCAGGTTGCGCAGCATGGTGTGCGCGTCGCAATCCTCGGGCAGCATGACCCGATACCCCAGTACCGGCTCAAGCACGGGCGGCATCGCGCCGGCGGCTGCGCCCAGCCCCATGCCGGGGCGGGTATGCGTCAGGCCGGTGACCGCACATACCATGCCGCATACCGCCCGCTCGGTGGTGCGGTATTTTTCGCCCGAGTACAGCCGGATCTGGTTGACCTTTTCCTGCCAGCCGCCATCCTCTTCGCCGGACAGCTGGCTGCGCACCGGCAGGCTGCCGCCGGTGACCTTGAGATAGGAAAGCCGGTTTCCCTGCGCGTCCCGCGCAATCTTGAACACCTGCGCACCGAACGCCTCGCCGTACTGCGGCATACGGGTATAGCGGTCGATCCCGTCCAGCAATTCGTGCACGCCTTTGAGTTTAAGCGCCGAGCCGAAGTAGCACGGAAACACCCGGCGCGCTGCGATCAGCCGGACAATGTCCTCGTCATCCATTTCACCCGTGGACAAATAGCGCTCGAGCAGCGCTTCGTCGCACATGGCGATCTCCTCAGCCAGGCTGTCCGCTGCACCAAAGTCGATGCAGCTGCTATCCAGCCGGCGGCGCAGTTCGTCCAGCAGCGCAGCGCGGTCGGTGCCCGCAATATCCATTTTGTTGATGAACAGAAAGGTCGGGATATGATGGCGCGCGAGCAGCCGCCAGAGCGTTTCCGTATGCGCCTGCACACCGTCCGTTCCGCTGATAACCAGTACCGCATAGTCCAGCACCTGCAACGTGCGCTCCATCTCAGCAGAAAAATCCACATGACCCGGCGTGTCCAGCAGGGTTACCGCCGTGTGCGCCAGCAGCAGCTCTGCCTGCTTGGAAAAAATCGTGATCCCGCGCTCGCGTTCGAGCGCAAACGTATCCAGAAACGCATCCCGGTGATCCACCCGTCCGAGTTTTTTGAGCATGCCGGAAGAAAACAGCAGCGCCTCGGACAGCGTTGTCTTGCCCGCGTCAACATGGGCCAACAGACCTGTACAAATCCGCTTGCTGGGCTGCTTTGTCTCGGTCTGTCCGGCCATGAAAAGCCACCTCTCATAACAATGTTTTTCTATAGTATACCATAATAATTCGCAATCGTCGAGACATTCTTCGTGCGTGCTGTCCTGCTTCGTCTCCGGTGCAGACACCAGATGGACAGCGCGGTGAACACCGCCAGATACGGCAGGCTGAACAGCACAAATGGAGAGGATGCCGAGAAAGCTCCTGACGATGCCGCACAGCAGCACCGCCGCCTGATTGGCAAAGCGCGGCGTACGGCACCGGCCTGCGTCTGGTGGCGCAGATCGCTGCGGCCCATGGTGGACAGTCGGTATTTTCCGCCGGAAGCCCGTTCCGCTGTGAAATCCGGCTGCCCGCCGGTTCGTGAACCGGTGGCGCGGACCGAGCGCAATGTGTTATAATGAGAAAAAACACACGGAGGGATGGCTGTGATTCAAACGCGCCTGTTTCGGGAGAACTTTTATATTTTGGAGGATGACCGCGTGCGGCAGTTCCTGCTGGTGGAGCCTGACCGGGCCCTGCTGATCGACACGGGCTTTCCGGACAGCGATGTGGCTGGCGCGGTACGCGCGATCACGGACGCACCGGTCACCGTCATCCTGACACACGGCGACATGGACCACACTGGTGGTCTATCCGCCTTTGGTTCGTGCTACCTGCACCCGGATGACTGGCACCTGGTCCACGAGCCGGTGCAGCTGCTGCCGCTGCGCGAGGGCGATGTATTCACCTGCGCCGGTTACCGGTTGGAGACCATTGAAATCCCCGGCCACACCTATGGCAGCGTGGCGTTTTTTGACCGTGCGCACCGCCTGCTGCTGCCCGGCGATTCGGTGCAGAAGGATGGACCGATCTACCTGTTCGGCGCGCACCGCAACATGGACCTGTATATCGAGAGCCTGCGCAAGCTGGCCCGTTGGGCCGATCTTGCCGACACCATTCTCCCCTGTCACCATGTGTGCCCGATCGATCCCAGCTATATCGAGAAAGACCTGGAGGACGCGCTTGCACTGCGCGCGGGCAAGCTGCCCGGCGTGCCGCACGCAACCATGCCCTGCTCGACTTTTCAGGGCAAATGGACCGCGTTTTACGCATAATAAAGCATCCCGCCGGGACGGTGAAATCCGTCGGCGGGATGCTTTTCGTTTATTTGTCTTTTTCGAAATCGCGGTACAGCAGGCTGGGCTGGATGCCCGTGTTGTTCTGGTATTTGCCGCTCGAGTAGAGGTCGTACTCGCCGTCAATATCGTGGTAATAGATCTGGCAGATCTCCACATTGGGGTAAATGCGGATGGGCTGCACGCAGAAGATCTCGAGCGTCCAGTAGCCCGCAAAACCCACGTCGCCAAAGCCCGCGGTCACATGAATGAAAAGGCCCAGCCGCCCGGTCGAGGAGCGGCCCTCGAGCATAGGGATGTAGCGGTCGGTTTTGGTGTATTCATTCGTGCGGCCGAGATACAGCCGGTTGGGCTCAAGCAGCAGCCCTTCCTCGGGGATCTCGATGCGGTGCGCGGTATTGGGCTTCTTCATGTCGAGCACATGTTCGTCGTACACGAGCAGTTCGTTTGCCAGCGACAGGTTGTAGCTATTCGGGTTGACGCGGGCGGGGTCAAACGGCTCGATGACGATCTCCTTGCCCATGTGCTTGACGATCTCCCTGCCGGATAAAATCATGGGGGTCCCTCCTGTTTGGTATGTATGGCCGCGCTGGGTGTCGGCGCGGCTGCTCGTTTTTTCATTCCACGCGCAGTTTTTCGACCGTCGCTTCGTCCGGCGTGACATAGGCGGTCTGATACACATGGTAGATCACCATGCCCGGCTTGGCGCCCGCCGGTTTTTTGACCTGGCGCACCGGCGTGTAGTCCACCGGCACGCGCGAGGAATGGCGCGCCTTGGAGTGATAGGCCGCGATCATCGCAGCCTCGGTCATGGCCTGGTCGGTCGGCTCGCGGCCGTCGGTCACAAGGATGACGTGCGAGCCATGGATCTTCTGCGTGTGGAACCAGATATCGCTCTTGAAGGCGGTCTTGAGCGTGAGCAGGTCGTTCTGCAAATTGTTCTTGCCCGCGAACACGTCAAACCCGTCGCTCGTGCGGTAGTGGAACGGCTTGGCCTGCACAGGCTTCGCGCGCAGCTTTTTGTTGCGTGTCTGCTTGTTCGACAGTACGCCCGCCTGGGTCAGCTCCTCGCGCAGCTGCGCGAGGTCGCGCTCGCTCTCGGCCTCGCCGAGACTCACCAGCACGCTTTCCAGATAGTCGAGCTCCTCGCTTCCCTGCGCGATCTGCTTTGTCAGCACTTCCTCGGCGGTCTTGGCCTTGTTGTACTGCTTGAAATACCGCTGCGCATTCTGCTGCGGCGTCAGGCGCACATCGAGTGTGATCTCGACTTCCGGGCAGTCCGGATCGTAGTAGTCCACGACCGTCGCCTTGCGCATGCCCTTTTCCAGCTGATACAGATTGGCGGTGATCAGATCGCCCATGCGCTTGTACTGCTCACGGTTGTGTGTCGCGTCCAGTTCCTTGCGCTGCACGGCGAGCTTGCGCGCCAAGCGGTCGCGCGCGTTGACCACAGTCTTATGCAAATCGGCCGAGCGGCGCGCCATGCGCTCAGCCTTGCCTTTTTTCTCGAAAAACGCCGCAAGCAGCGCGGAAAAGCTGTCCGCCTGCGACAGGTTCATCACGCCCTCATACTGCGTGACCGGCAGAAAGGTGAAATCGAATACCCCGCCGTCCTCCGCGCGCGTGAGCAGATAGGGCTTCCAGCGCTTTTCGCGCACAAAGTCCATCAAATCGTCAAACACGCGGGCGAGCGCCTGCCGCTCTTCCGCTGTCATCTGGCCGACCGGCTTTGCTGCGTCCCCGGTTGCGCGGTAGGACAGCTCGCGGCACAGCAGCGGCGAAAAGCCGAGCAGCTGGCCCAACAGGAAGCGGTCCAGCCCCTGCTCGCCGTCCGCCTGCGCTGCTGCGGCCGCAAGCCCCGTGCCCGACAGGGTGAACGGGTCGTGCTTGTCCTGCGGGGGCGGCATACGGTAAAACAGTCCGGGCAGCACCTGACGCTTGCCGGACAGGTCGCCGTCCACGCGGCGCAGCGCATCGATAATGCGGTTGTCCTCGCCGCACAGGATGACGTTGGAGTGCTTGCCCATCAGCTCGACAATCAGGTGCTTTTTGCAGGGCACGCCCATTTCGTCCGTGGTGTCCAGCTCGATCGAAAACATACGCTCGACCGCAGGCTGGGTGATAGCCGCAATCTTCGCCCCCTGCACATGCTTGCGCAGCAGCATACAGAACATGGGCGGCGCGGCGGGGTTTTCACGCGCGGCGTCGATAAAATGCGCGCGCGGCGCGCCTGCGGCGATCGAAAGCAGCAGGCGGCGTGCGCCGCCCTGCCCGCGTGTCTGCAGCACGACTTCATCCCGGTCGGGCTGATAGACCTTTTCAATGCGGCAGCCTGCCAGCGTATGGTTGAGTTCATCTGTCACTGCCCCAAGGCAGATCGCATCTAATGGCATAGTGATTCTTCCTTACACAAACTGAATGCAGTCCGCATGACGCGTGGACACTGCCGTGCGAACCTGCGGAAAAGCGGCAAAAATGCGGTCGGCAAACACGGCCGCAACCGGGTTTTCGGTCGGGAAATGGCCCGCGTCGACCAGCGTCAGGCCGAGCGACTGCGCGCGCTGCATCAGGTCATAGCTGCAGTCGCCGATCACAAACGCATCCGCGCCCTTGGCAAGCGCAAAATCCATCAGTTTGCCGCACGCGCCGCCGCCGACCGCCACGCGGCGGATCGGCTTGCCGCCGTCGCAAAAGCGCACGCCGCCCGCGCGCAGGCATTCCTTGACATAGAGCGCAAACTCCCGCGGCTGCATTTCGCGCGGCAGGTCGCCCACGCGGCCGAGCATGCCGTTTTCGCCCGCTTCCATATTTTCCACCCCGGTCAGGAACAGTGCAGAGGCGAGCGCATCGTTGACGCCGCCCTCGGCGCAGTCCGCGTTGGTGTGCATGCAGATGAGCGCAATATCGTGCTTGATCGCCGCACGCAGGATGCGCCCGGTCGCGTCATCCGTTGTCACGCGGCTGACCGAAGTAAAGATCGCCGGATGGTGCGCCACAACCAATTGTGCGCCCTGTTCAGCTGCCTCGGCCACGACTTCTTCGGTCACATCAAGCGCGCAGAGCACGCTTGTGACAGCCTGCGCGCGATCGCCGCACAGCAGACCGACGTTATCCCAGCTCTCCGCCAGCGCGGGCGGCGTAAAGCCTTCCAGAAAAGTCAGAATATCCTGAACTGTCATCATCCCAGTCCCTCCAATGCCTGTTTAATTTCTTGCACCAGGGCGCGCTGCGCGGCAAGGCGCGCGCTGTCCCGGTCTTTTGCCTGTTCCATGCCTGCCAGCGCGCGCGTCTCGCGCGTGAGCAGGTGCTGCAAATACTCGGCCACGCCCGCCGCGCGCAGCAGGGCGGGCGAAAACGCGCACTGCGCCAGCGGCACCTCGCGCGCCGGTGCTCCGCCCCGGGCGGACAGCACCACATATTGCCGCCGGTCCTCGCGGCAGAGTGTTTCGCGCTCGATCGCATAGCCGTGCGCCCACAGCCACTGCCGCAGCTCATACACCATGGTCATGGGCTGCAACAGCAGCAGATGCGCGCCGTCCCCGGTCCACGGAGCGGCCTGCAAAATCTCCGCGATTGTCTGCCCGCCCATACCGGCGATGCTCACCGTATCACACTCCTCCGGCCGGACGGCATCCAGTCCGGCCGCGAGCCGCAGGGACAGCGAAACGCCATGCTCCTCGGCATTGCGCGCTGCATGCGCGAGCGGCCCCGCGCCGATGTCCGAACCGATCGCCTGGGCAATGCGGCTTTCCAGCAGCAGCGAAATCGGCAGCTTGCCGTGGTCCGTGCCCACATCCGCCAGACGCGCGCCCGGCGGCACCAGCGCGGCCAAGCAGGCCAGCCGCGGCGTTAAAACCATACTTTCCATATCTGCACCCAAAAAAACAGAGCCGGCAGCATTTGCCGGCTCCGGTTTTTCCTCTTACTCGCCCAGGAAGGCGTTGAGCTTGGCAACCAGTTCGTCCGCATTGGTGCCGTGCACCATGCAGGCCTCCTCGATGCTCTCGCCCTGCGATGCGGGGCAGCCCAGGCAGTGCATGCCGATTTCCATGAAAAACTTCGCCGTGTCCAGATTGAGGTTGAGGACCTCGCCAATGGTGGTCTTTTTCGTAATTGCAGCCATGATGGACCTCCTGTTGATTTTGTTTGACAATAGTATACCGCAATGCGATACAAATTTCAATCACATTCTGAAAAAACCTTGCCGCATTCGCCTGCGGTTGGCCCGAATGGACGGTTTTGGCCGTTTTTCGCAAAACGCACTGTCTGTTTTGTATATTTCCGCGGCAGCTGTGCGCAAAAGCACCCGGCAGGCATGCTGCCGGGTGCTGTAACAGATTTTTCAATCAGCCCTGCTGCGCACGCATCTTGGCGAAGCACTCGCTGCAATAGACCGGACGGTCGGACTTGGGCTCGAACGGGACGCGAGCCTCGCCGCCGCAGGCAGCGCAGGTAGCAGTGAAATATTCACGCGGGCCGCGGGCCGCGTTCTTACGCGCATCGCGGCAGGCCTTGCAGCGCTGGGGCTCGTTCTGGAAGCCGCGCTCCGCATAAAACTCCTGCTCACCTGCGGTGAAAACAAATTCCTTGCCGCATTCCTTGCATACTAACGTCTTGTCTTGGTACATGGTTTTTACCTCTCTTTGATACCGTTTTCCCTCAGGAAACTGAAATTATATCGCGCACAGGCATACTTACCTGTCAACGCCTAAATAGGTTTGATGGCTGCCGATTTCCGCTTGATGCGCTGGATGGCATTATCCACAGATTTGACTGGTTTATGCAGCTGCTCGGACATCTCCTGATAGGACAGGCCATCCAGAAACAGTGTTAAAACCTTTGCCTCAAATTCAGACAGAAGCGAGTAGAGCCGTCTCATCAGCTCCTCCCTCTCCTCGTTGCCGATCACCAGCGATTCGGGATCACTCATCGGTGCCGTAACCCGGGTGTGCGATTCCGCAAGGTCTTCAAACAGAGGTCGATCGATCGACATGGAATGGTTAAGCGGGTCGTGTCTGGGGGACGCCGCGGCGCGCACGGCGGAAAAGATCTTCCGCGTCACGCACAGCCGGGCAAATGCACCAAAGGGCACGCCCCTGCGTCCGTCATATTCACGGATCGCTTTCATCAGGCCGAGCATACCTTCCTGCAGCAGGTCCTCCTCATCCGCGCCCACCAGAAAATACGGGCGCGCACAGGTTTTGACCAAGCGGGTATACCGTTTTACCAGATCCTCGGCCGCTTCGCCGCTTCCCTGCTGTGCCAAGCGGCACAACGCTTCGTCGGTCAGCTCGGGCGACGGGATCATTTCATCACCATTTCTCATGTCACAAAATATTATAGGCGAAAGACGTAGAATTGTCAAGAAATTATTGTTAATTTTACTATCATGTCACAAAAAAACTGGTCACTTTTTATGCTCTTTGACCAAGCAACCTTTATTTTATTCAACCGTGACCGACTTGGCCAGGTTGCGCGGCTTGTCGACATCGCAGTTGCGCTCCACCGCGATATAGTATGCCAACAGCTGCATGGGAATAATCGAGAGCGACGCCGAAAATTCATACAGGCACTTGGGCAGGCGGATGATGTGCTGGCAGAAGGACTCGTCGCCTGTGAAGTCATCAGTCGTGACGAGCACAACGCTCGCGCCGCGCGCGACGACCTCGCGGATATTGGACACAGTCTTTTCAAACAGCGCGGGCTGGGTCGCCAGCGCAACGACCAGCGTCCCCTCCTCGATCAGCGAAATCGTGCCGTGCTTAAGCTCGCCCGCAGCGTATGCCTCGGAATGGATATACGAGATCTCCTTGAGCTTGAGCGAGGCCTCGAGCGCCGCGGCATAGTCCAGCCCGCGGCCGAGGAAGAACACGCTCGGGCGGTTGGCATACAGGGTCGCAATGCGCTGCATATCCTGCTGGCACTCCAGCGTCTTCTGGATGCAGTCGGGCAGGCGCTGCAGCTCGGCGCACAGCGCGCGCTCGTCGCCAATCGAGATTAGGCCGCGCACGCGCGCGATCTTGACCGAAATCAGATAAAGTGCTGCAAGCTGCGCAGAATATGCCTTGGTTGTGGCAACCGCGATCTCCGGGCCGGCCCAGGTGTAGAGCACGCCGTCCGCCTCGCGGGCGATGGTGGACGAAACCACGTTGACCACCGCGATTGTGAACGCGCCCGCCTGCTTGGCCAGACGCATGGCCGCGAGCGTATCCGCGGTTTCGCCCGACTGGCTGATGACGATGCAAAGGTCCTTTTTGCCGATGATCGGGTTCTCGTAGCGGAATTCGGAGGCGACCTCCGCCGAGCAGCGGATGCGGCACATGGCCTCAATCACGCGCTTGCCCACCATGCCCGCATGCAGCGCAGAGCCACAGCCGACAATGTGGATGTTCTCGATCTCACGCAGGCGCTCATCGGTCAGGCCGTTGTCCTCAAATACAACCGCGTTGTTTTGGATGCGGGGCTTAACGGTATCCGCCACCGCCTTGGGCTGCTCCATGATCTCCTTGAGCATGAAGTGCTGATAGCCGCCCTTCTCCGCCGCGGACAGGTCCCAGTTGACCGTCTGCACCGGCTTGTTGACCACATCGCCAAACTCGTTCATGACAATTACAGTGTCCGGGCGGACAATTGCAACCTCGTTGTCGTCCAGGATGATATAATTCTTGGTGCGGCCGATGATCGCAGTGATGTCCGAGGCGATCATGTTCTCGCCATCGCCCAGACCGATGATCAGCGGGTTGTCGCGGCGGGCCGCAACGATCTCATGGGGATTGTCCATCGAGACCACACCCAGCGCGTACGAGCCGCGGATGCGTTGCACCGCATTCAGCACAGTCAGCGCTAGGTCCTCCTGCTTGCCGGTGTGCAGGTAATCCACCAGATGCGCAACTGTTTCCGTATCCGTCTCAGACTGGAAGGTATAGCCGTGCGCTTCCAGGCTCTCGCGCAAGTCCTTGTAGTTTTCAATGATGCCGTTGTGCACCACAGCGACCTTGCCTTTGCCGTCCCGGCCGCCGAGGTGCGGGTGCGAGTTGCGGTCGGACGGCTCGCCATGCGTCGCCCAGCGCGTATGGCCGATGCCGCAGGTGCAGTCCAGGCCGCCCTCTTCCTTGATTTTTTCCTCCAGGTTGGCAATGCGCCCCTGGGTCTTGACGACGCGCAGGCCATCCTTGGTGAAGGCCGCGATGCCGGCCGAGTCATAGCCACGGTACTCCAGGCTGTAAAGACCCTTGAGCAAAATGGGAAGCGCGTTTTCGCTTCCGGTATAACCAACGATTCCACACATATCGATCAATTCCTCCCAGATAAAAAGGATGGTAAATTTCTGAATTTGGATATAAAAATAGTGCGTCATGCAGGAACTGCTTTGTCCGCGCGGTCACCCGCGCGTTTTCACAGCCTGCTCACGACCAACCCACTCATGGCCGAAGGGCACCCGCCGAAAACTTCGATTAACCCTTTCCTCGTCAACTGCGGTACCGGCTGCACCGCAGTTCTGGCGCTTTGCTTGCTATGCAGTTTTATATCCCAAGGGTCTCACCTCCCGTGATGCAAAACAAGGTGGATGCAACGCAAATACATCCACCTTCCTTGCTGTCTTTGCTATATTATACGACAGACTCGATCACTTTGGCAACCCTTTTTGCCAAAGTATCGACCTGTTCGCTGTCCTTGCCCTCTACCATGACGCGCACGAGCGCCTCGGTGCCCGAGGGACGCACCAGAATACGGCCGTTTTCGCCCAACTCATCCGCCACTTTTTCGATCTCCGCCTTGACTGCAGGCAGCTCCTGCAGCGTAGCCTTTTTATCGTTCGGCACCTTGACGTTGATCATCACCTGCGGCCACGGTACGACTTCGGCCGCGATCTCCGAGCACTTCTTGCCGCTTTCCTTGAGGATGGACATAAACTGCAGCGCGGTCAGCTCGCCGTCACCCGTCGAGGCATACTCGAGGAAAATGACGTGGCCGGACTGCTCGCCGCCCAGGATATAGCCCTTCTGCAGCATCATTTCGAGCACATAACGGTCGCCCACGTTGGAGCACTCAATGCGCATGCCGTTTTTCGCTGCATAAGCATGCAGGCCCATGTTGGAGAGCACGGTGGCCACGAATGCGCCGCCGCGCAGCTTGCCCTGCTTTTTCATGTGCGCTGCGCACACCGCCATGATGCGGTCACCATCCAGTTCCTCGCCGGTCTCGTCTACGATCAGACATCGGTCTGCGTCGCCGTCAAACGCAACGCCCAGATCAAAATCGCCGTTTTTCACGCGCTTTTTGAGCT
Organism: uncultured Agathobaculum sp.; assembly: GCF_944384765.1. Classification (GTDB taxonomy): domain Bacteria; phylum Bacillota; class Clostridia; order Oscillospirales; family Butyricicoccaceae; genus Agathobaculum. Next base: position 41,440 of record NZ_CALWUM010000009.1, read on the forward strand.
GGTCCAGATGGGTTGAACCGCAGTTATCATTGATATTGATGCCGTCCGGCTCGTAAAAACGGATTTCCGCGCGGCACTCGACCAGACGCATCAGACGCTCGACCGTGGTCGAGGAGGAACCGTTTGCGCAGTCCACCGCCACACGCAGGCCGGACAGGTCGCCCGGGATGGTCTCGGCCAGATGATCGGTGTATTCCACCACCGGATCGATCTTGCTTTGCAGCACGCGACCCAGCTTTTCATGCGTCGCCTTGGGAATGGATTCGAAATCATCGATCAGATCCTCGATTTTAGCCTCGATTTCGTCCGGCAGCTTATAGCCGTTGCCCGCAAAGATCTTGATGCCGTTATATTCAAACGAATTGTGGCTGGCCGAAATGACGATGCCCGCATCCGCCTTGTGCTTGATGGTCAGATAGGCCACCGCCGGGGTCGGGATCACGCCGAGCAGCTCCACGTCCGCGCCGACCGAGCAGATGCCCGCGACCAGCGCGTTTTCCAGCATATCCGAGGAGATGCGCGTATCCTTGCCAATCAGCAGCTTGGCCTTGCTGCCATGTGGGGATTCTTGTGTGAGTACGTAAGCGGCTGCCGCACCGATCTTAAAAGCAAGCAGCGCGTCCAGCTCAACGTTTGCCACACCGCGGACGCCGTCCGTTCCGAAATATCTACCCAATGAAATAACACCTAACTTTCTTTATAGTAAAGACAGGATCACAGCATCTGCTGCCCGTCTGCCGGTTCCATATTCAAGTGCCGGTAGGCCTGCAGGGTGACACAACGCCCCCGCGGCGTGCGGCTCAAAAAGCCGATCTGCATGAGATACGGCTCGTAAACATCCTCCAGCGTGATCGCTTCCTCGCCGATCGTGGCGGCCAGCGTATCCAACCCGACCGGGCCGCCGCCGTAGTTGCGGATGATGCTTGTGAGCATCATCCGGTCGATGTTGTCCAGCCCGAGCTCGTCGATCTCGAGCGCGCGCAGCGCAAGGTCCGCGCTCTTTTTGTCGATCACGCCCGTGCCGCGCACCTGCGCAAAGTCGCGCACGCGGCGCAGCAGGCGGTTGGCGATACGTGGCGTGCCGCGGCTGCGGCGCGCGATTTCAAACGCGCCCTCGTGCTCGCACGGCACATTCAGGATGCCAGCCGAGCGCTCGACGATGCCGCACAGCTCCTCGGGCGAATACAGCTCCAGCCGGAGCATGACGCCGAAGCGGTCGCGCAGCGGGTTGGTCATCTGGCCGGCGCGCGTCGTCGCGCCGATCAGGGTAAAACGCGGCAGGTCGATGCGGATCGACCGCGCCGACGGTCCCTTACCAATGATGATATCCAGCGCAAAATCCTCCATCGCGGGATAGAGGATCTCCTCGACCGCACGGTCGAGCCGGTGGATCTCGTCGATAAACAAAATATCATTTTCCGAAAGGTTTGTCAACAGAGCCGCCAAATCCCCCGCTTTTTCGATCGCGGGACCGCTCGTAATACGGATATTGACACCCATCTCGTTTGCGATAATGCCTGCCAGCGTGGTCTTGCCCAGACCGGGCGGGCCATAGAGCAACGTATGGTCGAGCGGCTCCCCGCGCATTTTGGCGGCCTCAATGTAGACCTGCAGATTTTCCTTTGCCTTGGTCTGCCCGATGTAGTCCGCCATGGTCTTGGGGCGCAGCGAGTTTTCGGTTTCGTCCTCAGAAAGCTGCCGCGTCGAAATAATGCGCTCATCATCGGCCATGCCGCCGGAAAATTCGATACTCAAGCATACACTCCCTTACTGTTTGACCAGTTTTTTCAGGCACTGGCGGATAATCTCCTCCGCCTCCATGCCCGCAGCGTCCAGCCCTTCCATAGCGTGCAGCGCCTCGGCCTGGGTGTAGCCCAGCACCATGAGCGCGGCCACTGCCTCCTGCGTGTGGTTGACGCCGCCTGCAGCAGCCTGCGCCACCACCGGTGAAGCCGCAGACGCGCCTTCCAGCTGCTCCTTGCTCATTTTATCCCGCAGTTCCAAAACAATGCGCTGGGCGATCTTCTTGCCGATGCCCGGCGCCTGCATCAGCATCTTTTCGTCTCCGGTGATGATGGACAGCGCCAGCCGGTCGGGTGGCGCGACCGACAGAATGGACAGCGCGGCTTTGGGGCCGACGCCCGAAACGCCGATCATCATCTCGAAGCAGGAAAGCTCCTCCTCGTCGATAAACCCGTATAACTCAAAGATGCCCTCGCGCACGTTGAGATAGGTCAGCAGCCGTGCGCGCGTTCCGATTTTCAGTTTTCCAATTGTGTTCTGCGAAGCGTGACACGCATAGCCTACGCCGCCGCAGTCAATCACCGCAAGCCCCTGCTGGAGCACGGTAACCGTTCCATCCACATAATAAAACATTTAGCGCAGTTCCTCATATCGTCTTGCCTGCCGGGAGTGGCCGTGGCAGATGCACAGTGCAAGCGCGTCAGCCGCATCGTCCGGCCGGGGCACCCGGGTCAGATGAAGGATGCTTTTGGTCATCTCCATCATCTGGTGTTTATCCGCATTGCCATAGCCCACCACCGCCATCTTGACCTGGTTGGGCGTATAGGAAACCGGCGTCAGCCCTTTTTGCGCCAGCGCGAGCAGGATAACCCCTCTCGCCTGTGCGACCTGGATACCGGTTGTGATGTTCTTGGAAAAAAACAGTTCTTCGATCGCGACCTCGTCCGGATGGAAGGTGTCCACCAGCGTGCCAATGTCGTCATAGATCTCGCACAGGCGCAGGTGCATGGGCATGCCGGGGGCGGTCTTTGCCGCGCCGTACTGCACGGGCGTGAATTTCATATTGTCAAACCGCACCACGCCATAGCCGATCGTGCCATAGCCCGGGTCGATGCCAAGAATCGTCATAAGTACAAACCTCTGCCTGATAACTTATCTATTTTAACATGAAACCGGCCTGTATGCAACACCCGGCAAGCAAAAGAGCGGCATACTGCCGCTCTCAGGCTTATCTCTGGTTTTTAATGCGCTCGGCCGCGAGCAGGATGCCCGCCTTGCCTGAGGAGTAGGTCAGGCCGCCCTGCATATAGCACACATAGGGCTCGCGCATAGGGGCATCCGCAGACAACTCGATTGACGCGCCCTGTACGAACGCACCCGCAGCCATGATGACCTGATCGTCATAGCCCGGCATATCCCACGGCTCGGGCGTGACAAACGAATCCACCGGCGCACCCGCCTGAATGCCCTCACAAAAATGGCGCAGCGGGTCGGGCGCACCGAATGCGATGGTCTGGATAATATCGTAGCGTGGCTCCTCCGCCTTGGGGCTAACCTCATATCCCAGCTTCTCCATCACCTTGGCGCAGAAGATCGCGGTCTTGAGCGCCTGCGCCGTGGTGTGCGGCGCGAGAAACAGGCCCTGATACAGCAGGCGGTTCTGTCCCATCGTGCAGCCGCACTCGCCGCCGATGCCCGGCGCGGTCAGCTTGTAAGAGGCGTTCTCCACCAAGTCCGCACGGCCTGCGATATAGCCGCCGGTCGGGGCCAGGCCGCCGCCCGGGTTTTTGATCAACGAGCCGGCAACCAGATCCGCGCCGACCTGAGTCGGCTCGATTTCCTCGACAAACTCGCCATAGCAGTTATCCACCAGGATTGCAGCCTGCGGATTGGCCTGCCGCACAGCCGCGCAGATCTCCCCAATCTGTGCGCAGGACAGGGTTTTGCGCACCGCATAGCCGCGGCTGCGCTGAATAAACACCAGCTTGACCTTGTCGTCCTGCGCAGCTGCCGTGATGGCGGGCAGGTCAGGCAGGCCGTCCTTCAGATCGACCTGTTTGTAGCCGATGCCATAGCTTTTCATGCTGCCGCAATAATCGCCGGTAATGGTGTTCTGCAGCGTGTCGTATGCCGGACCGGTGACCGAAAGCACCGTGTCCCCGCTCTTGACCGCGGAAAACAGCGCGCAGGACAGCGCGTGCGTGCCGTTGACAAAGCCGATGCGTACGAGTGCGGCCTCAGTGCCGAAAATATCCGCATAAATACGGTCAAGCGTGTCGCGGCCATAGTCGTCATAACCATAGCCGGTGGTGCCGGCAAACAGGTTGTCCGACACGCGGTTTTTGGCGAACGCTGCGAGCACCTTTTCGGTGTTCCGGTCGCAGATCTCTTCAATGCGCGCAAAGCATGGCATGATTTCGCGCTCGGCCTCCCGGCCGAGCGCGCGGATTTCTTCTGATATCTGTAAATATTCTGACATGTTTCGGTTATTCTCCCAACAATGATGTTCCGTCCGGCAAGACGAACAGCGTCTCGCTGGGCGTATCGGTCTGCAGATTGGTGACCGTTACCTGGCGCGTGAGCGTCTCCCCACTGTAAAAGGAAGCGCTCTTGAGCAGCCCGGATGCGGCTGATACCGAATAGACACAGCGATATCCCCCCTGCTCGAACGTGACGGTGATGCACGGCTCGTACTCCACATTCTGTTTCCCTGCATCCAGCAGCGTCACACCGTCGGCCAGCACGTCCTCGTATGTAGGCAGCATAGCGGCAGCATCATCACTGAAGTCGCCCCACGCGCCCTGATAGGCGGTTTGGTCGCCCGTATTCCAGGCGTAAGCCGTGTCCTCCTTGCGCAGCAGCGTGCTTTGCACGGCGCCGGCGTCGCTGAGCGTATCCGTGCGCAGCAGGCCGTCTCTTGCATAGCGACGGCAGCGCAGCACGGACGAGCCGCCGTTATAGTACAGCGTGTTCTCGATTGTGCAGCTGTATGTCTCTGGCCGGGTCAGTGATGCGATAACCGCCTGCGCATTGTCCGTCCCAATCTCCACATCTGCCACGCTCTGGGCGGTTAACATCGCGCTGCCCTGGCTGAGAACCGGTGTATCCGTGTTACCATCTGGCAGCGTGATGCCAGTGTCGCGCCGGTGCAGCACGCCCGATGAGAGAACATAGCTGAGCACCAGCAGCCCGACCAGTACCGCCGCGCCGATCGCGGCAATCATGGGGGCGGACAGGTTTTTGTATCGCTTCATCACGGTGCAAACGGCGCCGGGCCGTCATCCCGCAGGCCGAAATAATGCTCGATCGCCTGCAAAATGCGCATCGAGGTCTTGCCGTCGCCATAGGGATTGACTGCGTGCGCCATAGCCGCGTAAGCGGCCGGGTCGTCAAACAGTTCGCGCGCCAGACGCACGATATTCTCCTGCTCGACCCCTGCGAGCTTGACCGTGCCGGCCTCGATTGCTTCGGGCCGCTCGGTCTCGCGGCGAAGCACCAGCACCGGCTTGCCCAGGCTGGGTGCTTCCTCCTGCAAGCCGCCCGAGTCGGTCATAATCAGATAGCAGCGGGCCATCAGGTTGTGCATCTCGTCCACTGCCAGCGGATGGATCAGGTGGATGCGCGCATTGCCGCCAAGGAACTTTTCCGCGGTCTCGCGCACATAGGGGCTCAGGTGCACTGGGTAGACAAAGTGCACATCCGGATAAGCCGCGGACAGCTCTGCGATTGCGCGGCAGATGTTCTCCATCGGCTCGCCATAGTTTTCGCGGCGGTGCGCCGTGACCAGCACCACGCGGTTGTTTTCAAAATCCAGCGTTTGCAGCTCCGGGTCGCGGAACACAAAATCCGGCTTGACCGTGATATGAATCGCATCCACCACCGTGTTGCCGACCACCGAGACGCCCTCGGTAATGCCCTCACGCGCGAGATTATCGCGGTTGCGCGGTGTGGGCGCAAAATGCAGCGTTGCGATCTGTCCGGTGAGCTTACGGTTCATCTCCTCCGGGAAGGGCGAGTATTTGTCATAGGTGCGCAGGCCGGCCTCGACATGGCCGACCGGGATCTTGTGATAAAACGCTGCGAGCGCACCGGCAAAGGTGGTCGAAGTGTCGCCGTGCACCAGCACAATATCCGGCTGGGCTTTGTCGAGCACCTCGTCCAGGCCATGCAGGCTCTTTTCCGTGATGAGCGCCAGCGTCTGCCGGGGCTGCATGATATTCAGGTCATAGTCCGGCTGGATATGGAAGATATCCAGCACCTGATCGAGCATCTCACGGTGCTGCGCGGTGACGCATACGATGGACTCGGTATTTTCGTTTTTCTCCAGCGCATGCACAAGCGGCGCCATTTTGATCGCTTCCGGCCGCGTGCCGAACACCGTCATTACCTTGATCTTATTCATCGTCGTTTTTCTCCTCCTGTGGGCTGTTCTGTGCGGGCACATCGGTCTTCGCATGGGTGTCCTGCTCCGCATGCGGGTGTTTGCCCCAATGCTCTGCGCCGTAGATGATGCAGGCGCCGACCAGAATGGCTGCCAGCACCGCCAGCAGCAGCACGATCGCCTTGACCTCGCCCGAGGAGGTCAGCACGACCGCCGTCAGGCCGAGTGTAGCGCTGATCGCATACAGGATAGCGACCGCCTGCTTCTGGTTAAAGCCCATATCGATCAGCTTGTGGTGCACATGGCCGCGGTCCGGGCTCATCGGGCTGCGGCCGGACGCCACCCGGCGGATAATCGCATTGGCCGTGTCGAAAATCGGCAGGCCGAGGATCAGGAACGGCACGGCAAACGAAATGACCGCATAAAATTTGAACAGTCCCATGATGGACACGGTTGCGAGCATATAGCCCAGAAAGGTCGAACCGGTGTCTCCCATGAAGATCTTGGCCGGATTGAGGTTATACGGCATGAAGCCAATGCACGAACCGGCCAGCGCCGCCATCGTGATGGCAATGGCCATATTGCCGGTCAGCAGCGCGACCGCCAGCATGGTGATCGCGGCGATCGAGGATACGCCGACCGCCAGCCCATCCAGTCCGTCGATCAGATTGACCGCATTGGTGATGCCGACGATCCAGATGATGGTCACCGGGATCGCAAAAATGCCCAGATGGAAATACGGTGCATCTGAAAACGGATTGAGATTGGTGAACAGCTTGATCTGCAGGTCTCCCACGCAGACCGGGATAGCAGCTGCAATGATCTGCACAACGAACTTGAGCTTGGCGCCCAGCGCGAGCACATCGTCAAATATGCCCAGCGCCACGATGATGGACGCGCCCAGCAGCACGCACAGCATGGTCTGATCCAGCTGGCCAAACACCAGGATCGAGCATAAAAAGCCGCCGAAAATCGCCAGTCCGCCCAGGCGCGGAATGGGTTCCTTGTGCATACGGCGGTTGTCCTTCGGCACGTCGATCGCGCCGATCTTCTGCGCAAACCGCTTGACCGGCGGCGTGAACAGATAGGACAGCACGCCCGCCGCGATAAACGCGGCGACGACCACGCCGATCACGATATATTCCGACATTGGTTTCTTCCTCTCTATCCGGCGTCTCAGCGCGCGACAAAGCCAACCTTCCGGTAGACCTTATCCAGCGTCTTGCGCGCAAGATAGGACGCCTTCTGCGCGCCCTCTTTATAAACCTGCTCCAGATAATCTTTGTTGCGCAGCAGATCCTCGGTCTTTTCGCGGATCGGGCGCAGCAGTTCGACGACCGCCTCGCCGACCGCGGGCTTGAACTCGCCATAACCCTTGCCGGCAAACTCAGCTTCGACCTCAGCAATGGTCTTGCCGGTTGCCAGAGCATAGATCTGGATCAGGTTGGACACGCCCGGCTTGTTCTGCGGGTCCATCACGATATGCGAATCCGAGTCCGTGACCGCGCGCTTGAACTTGCGCATGATGTCCTCCGGCTTGTCCATCAGCAGGATGTAGCCGTTAGGGTTGGGATCGGACTTACTCATCTTGCTGTTCGGGTCGGCAAGGCTGGTGATCTTCGCGCCCTCGCCTACCTTGGGATACATGCCCTCCGGCATGGTAAACGTGCCCGGGAACAGGCCGTTGAATCGATTTGCAATATCGCGGCAGATCTCGATGTGCTGGCTCTGGTCCACGCCGACCGGCACCAGATTGGTCTGATAGAGCAGGATGTCCGCCGCCATGAGCACCGGATAGGTGAACAGGCCAACGTTGACATTGTCCGCGTGCTTGGCAGACTTATCCTTGAACTGGGTCATGCGGGATGCTTCGCCAAACATGGTAAAGCAGTTGAGCACCCAGGCAAGCTCCGCATGCGCGGGCACATGGCTCTGGATAAACAGGATGCTCTTCTGCGGGTCCAGGCCGCAGGCCATATACTGCGCGAGTACCTCGAGGGTGGCACGGCGCAGCGCAGCGGGGTCCTGACGGACCGTGATTGCGTGCATATCAACCACGCAGTAGATGCAGTTATAATCCTCCTGCAGCAGCGGGAAATTGCGGATTGCGCCGAGGTAATTGCCCAGCGTCAGCTTACCCGAGGGCTGAACACCGGAGAAAATCGTTTTTTTGGTATTTTCGCTCATGATTAGGACTTCCCTTGCATAAGAATTGCCGTCTTTGGCGTACAGGACAAATAACCCCATACTTATTTGTAATCATATCATATTTTGCCCTTCGTTGCAACGAATTTTCTCCCTTTGTCCCGGATATTGACAACGCCTTCCCATACAGGGTATGATAAAGGCACAAAATCAGCAGAAACAGGAGGCAGCAGACCGCCATGGCACAATATATCCTCGCCCTGGATCAGGGCACGACCAGCTCGCGCGCAATCCTGTTCGACCGCGAGCAGAACATTCTTGCGCTGCGGCAGCATGAAGTGGCCCAGCATTACCCGCGTGAGGGCTGGGTAGAGCAGGACCCTATGGACATCTGGTCAACCCAGTATGCCGCCATGCTCGAGGTGCTTGCGGCGGCAGACGTTTCCCCTGCGGACGTGGCGGGCATCGGCATCACCAACCAGCGCGAGACCACCATCCTGTGGGAACGCGACACCGGCCGGCCGATTTACAACGCGATCGTCTGGCAGTGCCGCCGCACAGCCGGCATTGTGGATGAGCTGGTGCGGCAGGGCCTGTCCGATCACATCCGCCGCACCACCGGCCTGATCCCGGATGCGTACTTTTCCGGCACCAAAATCAAGTGGATTCTCGACCATGTGGAAGGCGCGCGCGAAAAGGCGGCGCGCGGTGAGATCCTGTTCGGCACGGTGGACTCCTGGCTGGTGTGGAAACTGACCGGCGGCAAGGTACATATCACGGACGCGACCAACGCCGCGCGCACCATGATCTTTGACATTCACAAGCTGGACTGGGACGACACCCTGCTTAAAGCGCTTGACATTCCGCGCGCCATGCTGCCACGCGTGTGTTCCTCAAGCGAAGTTTACGGCACGGTTACCCTGCCGGGCGGCGACGTGCCGATCGCAGGCATCGCAGGCGACCAGCAAGCTGCGCTGTTCGGCCAGACCTGCTTTGACGCGGGCGACGCCAAAAACACCTACGGCACCGGCTGTTTCCTGCTGATGAATACGGGTGCGCAGGCGTGCACAAGCAAAAACGGCCTGCTGACCACAATCGGCGTGCAGATTGGCGGCGAGACCCAGTATGCGCTCGAGGGCAGCGTATTTGTCGGCGGCGCGGTCATCCAGTGGCTGCGCGACGAGATGCGTTTTTTCTCCGAAAGCCGCGACGCGGAATACTATGCGCGCAAGGTGCCGGACACGGGCGGCGTTTATCTGGTGCCTGCTTTTACCGGGCTGGGCGCGCCGCACTGGGACATGTATGCCCGCGGCTGCCTGATCGGCCTGACCCGCGGCACCCGCCGCGAGCACATCATCCGCGCAGCGCAGGAGTCGATCGCCTATCAGGTAAACGACCTGCTCACCGCCATGGGGCGCGACACTGGCGTGCCGCTCGGCACGCTGTCGGTGGACGGCGGTGCAAGCCGCGACGCCTTCCTGATGCAGTTTCAGGCGGATATCTCAAACTGCACCATCCGCCGCCCGGTGATCCGCGAGACAACTGCGCTCGGCGCGTGCTATCTGGCCGGACTGGCAGCTGGCGTGTGGAGGGACCGCGCAGAATTGAAGCAGCTCTGGCGGTGCGACACGCTCTATCATCCGGATATGGACGATGAAACCCGTGCCCGCCTGCTTGCCGGCTGGGACAAAGCGGTCGGCCGCAGCCTGGACTGGGCGCCGCACGACTGACTTACATAATACGATGCAAAGAGGCTGGCCGCCCGCACAGGGCGCCAGCCTCTTATTTTTCATCAGCCCCACACCAGCGGGTCATGCAGGATAAGCCGGGCGAGCCACACCGCGGCCCAAAGCGCCATCGTACCCCAGAGCAGCACCCGCTCGCGCGTCTTGGAGCCGAGCAGCGGCTTTTTGCCAAACAGCACATAGAGCAGCACGGGCGGCAGCACAAATATCATCGGGTGATACCGGAAGGCCGCGGCAAAATCCAGCCGCAGCAGCGCAAACACCGCGCGGGACATGCCGCAGCCTGGACAGGGCACGCCGGAGAAATGCTGCAGCGGACAGCCCCATCCCAGGATGGAGGCGGATAGATACGCCCCGGCAAACAGCGCCCCCAGCACGATGAGAGCGCAAATCCCCGCCCGGACTCGCCCACGCATCAGCCCTTGTAAGTCTCGCGGAAGGCGAGGAACTCGTCGTAGGTGCACTCCTTGTCCAGCACACCGGTTTCACGGATTTCAATGATGCGGCTGGCAATGGTCTGCACAAACTCATGGTCGTGCGAGGCGAACAGCACGGTGCCCTTGAAGTCGCGCACGCCGTTGTTGACCGCGGTGATCGACTCCAGATCGAGGTGGTTGGTCGGCTGGTCGATCACCAGCACATTCGAGCCGAACAGCATCATACGCGCGAGCATCAGGCGCACCTTTTCACCGCCCGAGAGCACGCGCACCGGCTTATACACATCGTCGCCCGAGAACAGCATGCGGCCGAGGAAGCCGCGCAGGGTGGACTCGAGGGTATCGGTCTGCGAATAAGGAGCGATCCAGTCGAGCATATTCTCGGTATGGCCCTCAAAATATTCGTTGTTATCCTTGGGGAAATAGCTCTGCGAGGTGGTAACGCCCCACTTGAAGCTGCCTTCGTCCGGCTTCATCTCGCCCATCAGGATCTGGAACAGCGTGGTCATGGCCAACTCATTGTCCGAGATAAAGGCGATCTTGTCCCCGCGGCGCACAATGAAGGACACATTGTCCAGCACCTTCTCGCCGTCAATGGTCTTGGAGATGCCGCGCACCTCCAGAATATCCTTGCCCGCCTCGCGGTCCTGCTGGAACGCGACCCACGGATACCGGCGCGAGGACGCCGGCAGTTCCTCAACGGTCAGCTTGTCGATCAGCTTGCGGCGGCTGGTCGCCTGGCGCGACTTGGACTTGTTTGCCGCAAAGCGCTGGATGAAGTTCTGCAGCTCCTTGATTTTTTCCTCATTTTTGCGGTTCTGGTCCTTGATCATGCGCTGAATGAGCTGCGAGGACTCGTACCAGAACTCATAGTTGCCGACATACAGCTTGATCTTGCCGTAGTCGATGTCCACGATATGGGTGCACACGTTGTTGAGGAAGTGGCGGTCATGCGAGACGACCAGCACGGTGCCCTCAAAATCCGCCAGGAAATCCTCAAGCCAGCGCACTGCCTGGATATCCAGATGGTTGGTCGGCTCGTCGAGCAGCAGGATATCCGGCTTGCCGAACAGCGCGCGGGCGAGCAGAACCTTAACCTTTTCCACGTCGCCAAGGTTTTTCATCTCGGTATACAGGATTGCGTCCGCGTCCAGACCCAGGCCGTTGAGCAGCTGCCCTGCCTCGGTCTCAGCCTCCCAGCCGCCCATCTCGGCAAACTCTGCCTCGAGTTCGGCGGCGCGGTTGCCGTCCTCCTCGGTAAACGGGTCCTTCATGTAGAGCGCGTCCTTTTCCTGCATGACTTCAAGCAGGCGCGGGTTGCCGCCGAGCACGGTATTAAGCACGGTCTCGTCGTTAAACGCAAAGTGATCCTGCTTGAGAACGCTCATGCGCGTCTTGGGCGCGATCGACACCGTGCCGGTCGAGGGGTCTAGGTCGCCCGACAGGATGCGCAGGAAGGTGGACTTGCCTGCGCCGTTGGCGCCGATCACACCATAGCAGTTGCCCTCGGTGAATTTCAGGTTTACGTCCTTAAACAGCGGCTCACCGCTGAAGTTCAGGCTCAGATCGGAAATGGTAATCATGGGTATTCGTTTCCTCCGTCTATCATTCTTTCAAATCTGTATCAGTATACCACGGAAATCCGGGTTTTCACAGATTTTTTACATGCTGCGATGCAATTTTGTTCATGTTGTATTGAAACCGCGCCGCGAAAGGACTATACTATATTTAATCTAGTCAAGGAGGTTTTTTCTTATGTCCAATCTGATGGAGATCATCAAATCCCGCCGCTCTACGCGCGCGTTCAAATCCGAGCTTCCGCCCAAGGACCAGGTTATGCAGCTGGTCGAGGCTGCCGAGTGGGCGCCCTCGGGCGCAGGCAAATTCCTGTGGCACTTCACCGTAGTTTACAACGCAGAAAAGTCGCTGCGTCTGGCCAAGGCAGTTGCCGAGGCGGATAACCGCGGCCCGGAATACAATTTCTACGGCGCACCGGTCAACATTATCATCTCCTACAAGCGCGATGAAAACCATGCCTTTGTCGACGGCGCGGCAGCGATGGAAAACCTGCTGCTCATGGCCACCGAGCTCGGCCTCGGCTCGTGCTGGATCAACCAGATCCGCGAGTGCTGCGACGATCCCAAGGTGCGCGCGATCCTGACCGAATACGGCGTGCCGGAGGATCATATCGTCATCTGCTCCGCTGCCATCGGCTACATCGCAAAGGAAACGCCCGCAAAGCCCCGCAAGGAGGGCGTTGTTTCGGTCGTCGAGTAAGCACAAAGCGCATCATTTTCCCAAAGGGAGGTCATATTATGGATGCACAGATCGCAAAACTCAAGGAGTGGGTGGACGCAAGCGACAATATCGTTTTCTTCGGCGGCGCCGGCGTGTCGACCGAAAGCGGCATCCCGGACTTCCGTTCGGTGGATGGACTATACAACCAACAGTACAAATATCCACCTGAGACCATCCTGAGCCACACGTTTTTTATGTCCGAGCCGGAAGAATTTTTCCGTTTCTACCGCGCGAAAATGCTCGCGCTGGACGCGAAGCCCAATGCCGCGCACTTAAAGCTCGCCGAGTGGGAGCACATGGGTAAATGCCGCGCGGTCATCACACAGAATATCGACGGGCTGCACCAGAAGGCCGGTTCCAAGGAAGTGCTTGAGCTGCACGGCTCGGTTATGCGCAATTACTGCATGCGCTGCCACAAGCCCTATGATGTACGCGACATCGCTGCGGGCACAGGCGTGCCAAAATGCAGCTGCGGCGGCACGATCAAGCCGGATGTGGTGCTGTATGAGGAGAGTTTGGACAGCGATACGCTCAACCGGAGCGTTGCCTACATCCGCAACGCGGACATTCTGATCATCGGCGGCACATCGTTGGCGGTCTACCCGGCAGCCGGGCTGATCAACTACTATCGTGGCAACAAGCTGGTGCTGGTCAACAAATCTGCCACCCCGGCCGATCGCAGCGCGGATCTGGTGATCCACGCGCCGATCGGCGAAGTGTTCTCACAGCTTTAAGCCGGCCAGTATACACAAATTTTTGCATGAAATCCCCCTTTCGGGCCATACTAAGGGCAAACCGAAAGGGGGATTTTGTTCATTATGATAGACAAGATTGCATTGACACTCGCCATCATCGGCGGTCTGAACTGGGGCAGCATCGCCCTGTTCAGCTTTGACCTGGTCGCGTTTCTTTTCGGCGGCCAGACCAGCCTGATGAGCCGCATTGTTTATGGTCTGGTCGGCCTTGCCGCGCTATGGTGCATTACGCTGCTGTTCCGCAGCGACTCAGAGACCACAACCGAACGGCGCGCATCCTGACCGGCTGCGCGCAAAGGCCCCCGGCATTATGCCGGGGGCCTGCTATTATGTGTGTGGATGGCAAAATCAGAACGCGATGCGCTCTGCGATATAGCCGGGAACCTCTTCGATCTTGATGCGGACCTGCTCCATGCTGTCGCGGTCACGCACGGTCACGCAGCCGTCCTGCTCGGTTTCAAAGTCGACCGTTACGCAATACGGCGTACCGATCTCATCCTCGCGGCGGTAGCGCTTGCCGATCGAGCCGGCGTCGTCAAAGTCGACCGAGAACTGCTTGGACAGCGTCTCCCAGATCGGCATGGCCTTGTCGGTCAGCTTTTTGGACAGCGGCAGCACCGCAGCCTTGAACGGCGCAAGCGCCGGGTGCAGGTGCAGCACGGTGCGGACATCGTCCTTGCCGTTCTTATCCTGGCCGACGACCTCCTCGTCGTATGCGTCGCACAGGAAGGCGAGCGCAACGCGGTCCGCGCCGAGCGAGGGCTCAATGACATACGGGATATACTTTTCGTTCGCTTCCTGATCGAAGTACTCCATGGATACGCCCGAAGTGTTCTGATGCTGGGTCAGGTCGAAGTCCGTGCGGTCTGCGATGCCCCACAGCTCGCCCCAGCCGAACGGGAACAGGAACTCAATGTCAGTGGTCGCATTGGAATAATGGGAGAGCTCCTCCGGATCATGGTCGCGCAGGCGCAGGTTCTCGTCCTTCATGCCGAGGGACAGCAGCCAGTTGTGGCAGTAGTCCTTCCAATACTTGAACCACTCCAGATCGGTGCCGGGCTTGCAGAAGAACTCCAGCTCCATCTGCTCGAACTCACGCGTGCGGAAGGTGAAGTTGCCGGGTGTGATCTCATTGCGGAAGGACTTGCCAACCTGGCCGACGCCGAACGGAATCTTCTTTCGGGTCGTGCGCTGGATGTTCTGGAAGTTGACAAAGATGCCCTGCGCGGTCTCCGGGCGCAGGTAGATCTCGTTCTTGGCGTTCTCGGTCACGCCCTGATAGGTCTTGAACATCAGGTTGAACTGGCGGATGTCGGTGAAGTTGTGGCCGCCGCAGTTCGGGCACGCGATCTGGTGCTCGTCGATATAGGCCTTCATCTGCTCGTTGGTCCAGCCGGCCGGGTTGACGCCGGTCGCGTCCTCAATCAGCTGGTCCGCGCGGTGACGGGTCTTGCAGTCCTTGCAGTCCATCAGCGGATCGGAAAAACCGCCGACGTGGCCGGAGGCGACCCAGGTGGTCGGGTTCATCAGGATGGCGGCATCCAGGCCGACATTGTACGGGCTCTCCTGCACAAACTTCTTGCGCCACGCGTTCTTGACGTTGTTCTTGAACTCAACGCCAAGCGGGCCATAGTCCCAGGTGTTGGCCAGGCCGCCGTAGATCTCGGAGCCCGCGTACACGAAGCCGCGGCCCTTGCACAGGGCGACGATTTTTTCCATGGTCTTTTCGCTGTTTTTCATTTTTTCATTCTCCTTTTGGCGCATCTGGCTGATGCACGCATTTTTTTGCCAAGTCTCAAAAAAAATACTTGACACAGGTCTATTCTACATGTATAATTATTACTTGTCAAGGGTAGTTTGAAATGACCGAAACAGTCGAAAAAATACTGGATTGTCCACAATATTTGGGCCTGTAGCTCAGTTGGGAGAGCGTTCGGTTCGCATCCGAGAGGTCGAGAGTTCGAATCTCTTCAGGTCCACCAAAAATCCTCACTTTTATGCATTTGAAGTGGGGATTTTTCTTTTTTTCGCATTTTTTCAAACTTTTTTGCCACCTTAAATTTTTTTGACAGCAACCGGCATTTTTATGGGTTACAGAGACGAGATCAGTCTCTCCATTCTTGCGGCACTGTTTTTTTTGCATCTGGTCGCTGATGTGGGCGTAGATTTTTAGCGTAAAAGAAGCTGCGTGATGCCCCAAATTCTCTTGTACTGTCTTTATGTCATCACCATTCTCAAGAGAAATTGTAGCGAACGAATGACGCAATGAGTGGAAAGTATACCCTTCCATTCCACATTCCTTTAGGATACGCTTGAGATGATCATATACTGCAAAGTGGTGCAGAGGCTTTCCAAATTCATTCGTGAAAACTAAGTCGTATTCGTTGTCCTACAGTGCCCCGGCACGCATCTTCTGCTTCTGTTTGCTTTGTCTTCTGTCGGCGGAGTATTTCCATCGCGCTTTTTGCAAGCACAACTCGGCGCTGTTTGTTTTCTTTTGGCGGCGCCATTGCTTTGTATTCCTTTCACAAGTACTTTTCAGAACGGCCAGATGCCGAAAATACCGGTGTTTATTTCCTTTTAGGCAAGGATGAGAATAATGTAGACACCTTATATGTCGGAGAGGCAGAAAAAAATGTTGACACGACTAAAACAGCACCTGAGAGATACCTCATACTGGAGCGATTGTATTGTTGTCGTTAGCAAGGACAACTTGCTAAATAAAGCTCATGTTAAATTTTTGGAGAACAAATTCTATGAGCTTGCTAAAACAGCTGGAAGGTCCGTAGTAATCAACAACACAGTACCAACTTGCTCATCTATTTCTGAATATGATGAAGCCATGCTATTAGAATTTATCAGTAATGCAAAATTACTGGTGAATACCCTTGGATATAAAATTTCCGACACTATCGAAGATAGTTCTGTTAAACAGAAGGACGATCAGATCCTGTTTATATTCAAGCCGCTCGCGGAGTCGACGCAAAGGGAGTCCTTGTTGCGGATGGATTTGCCGTTCTAAAAGGCTCGGCAATAGCGACATCGACCGTTCCAAGCATGACTGAGAGTTTGATTCGTCTCCGTAGTGAACTAATGAGCAAGGGCATTATCGACTCAGAATTTCGTTTTTTGAAAGACTATATTTACAAGTCCTTCTTTGGCCGCCGCTGTAGTAATGGGAAGAAATGCAAATGGGTGCAGAATGGAAAACATCTGATCACAAAACAATTAAAGATTTTGAAGAAGATAACATAAACTAAAAAGAGAGCTAACTGACTAATCAAACTCAGTTAGCTCTCTTTTTATGAATAATGAAAACTGTTGCCAAATCGTTGCCACGGAGAGCCTTAACCCTTCAAAAACCCAGTAATCACGGGCTTTTCCGGGCCTCTGAAATCATTCCCACTCGCTCCTGTCAGAAGTTTTCTAAACAGATTTGCTTATGAGATTTAGTTCAGATCATTGGTATTCTTTTCATTATTCAGATAGTAGAGGCTATCTGATTTTTTGTTGCCATGGTGTTGCCAGGAATATGTAGTTCAACCTGTATCCTGCGAACTGATTATAACATATAAGGAGTTTCCTATCAAATGGACATTTTGGGGCCATTCGAGGGCGTCAATCATTTAGATGCACTTTTTCGGATCTCACTGTCGTTTCAATTTCCTGCAAAATACCAATAGCTGATGGCACATCCATTTGATTATAGAGGAATGCACTTCTTAAGAGAGCCTTTGGCACCATCGGATCATATTTATCTATTTTAGGCGTTTGCTCTTGCGGAAGTACCATATTCGGATCGTCTAAATCCATGCTCAAGCTCCGGCATCGAGACAAAAATTCATCAAGACTGAGCCCGCTTGTAATTTGCAGGTAATAGTAGGAACTAGCTACAGCGTATATATCAAGAGCCTTCTTTAATCCGCAAGAAAAAAGTTTAGCCATTGTTCTGATTTCTCTGGTTCCACACCATGGGCAAATGAAAAAGCTGTTCTCACTGCATGGTAACACTTTGCTATCGAGCAGTCCGTTTTCCCTTGCGTAATTTCGCGCATCAGAAAGTAACCGCTGTGCGTTTGGCTGCAAATAAGTATATATTGTATCTTCCTGCAAGACTCTTTTCATCCGCTCTACGATCTTATCATGAATGTCTCCGCCAGTCCCCATCCATGCGGGAATCCGATTGCTTTTCGTGCGAGCAACATAGATATTTTTTCGTTCCTCATCAATGGAAACGACCCGCCAAGATCGGCCAGCCAGGACAAAGACCTCATCCACTGCCGGGCAATTTGTCAGAGTACCTACTTCCCCATCTTTTGACATCACATGATAGGTTTCTTCGTCTTGAAAAACAGCATAGAAGGAAAAATGATTTGTGATTTTTTCCCCCTTTAGTCCCACAATCAAGCCGCCGCCTTCAATCCGCTGTATGTATTCCTCCTGCAGCATATATCGCAGTAGGTTCTGATATTCACCTGCTGAAACTGTATCTCGGAACGCAGGGAGCAGCAAAACCTTTCGGGCAAGGTCTGCCGGAGAAAGTTCTCCATAGGTCATAAGCGTACTCAGCGTTTGATGTGCTAGTAGGCTAAATGGTTTCTTCTTTTGGATAAATGGCTCCACCCATCGTTCTTCAAGGTATAGTTGGATAATTGCAATAGAGCGGAGCAAATCCCATGGCAGTACCTCATAGGGATTTTTACATGACGGTTCATATAAATTCAGAAACATCATCTGTGACTTCCCGGTTCTCCGCCCAGAACGGCCAAGGCGCTGAACAAAGCTGGAACAGGTGTAAGGCGCACCTACTTGAATCGTAGAATCCAAATCGCCGATGTCGATACCCAATTCCAAGGTAAGGGTCGCAGCAGCAACCGTAGGCCCTGCATGATCTCTTAGAGCATGTTCCGCTTCCTTACGCAACGAGGCAGACACACTTCCGTGATGCACATAAAATATATCTCGCTCACCTCGCTGCTTTGCGATATATTTCATGTGTGCAATCACATCTTCTACATTTCCACGGCTGTTTGCAAAAACCAGGCACTTTTTTGTGTGACAGTTGTCATACAAGAATTCATAATATTTTTGGAGATCCTGCTCTGCCTGCTTTTCATCTTCCGCGACAGGAAAGCTCTCTACACACAGCGAAATCGTACGCTTATGGCTTGTAATGCCTACCGCTATCGCACCGACAGAGCTCCCCGCAGACAGGTAGGCCATGGCAGGCCGGTAATCGTTCAAAGTTGCGGACAACCCGATTCTGCGTGGGCGACATCCAGTCAGTTTTTCAAGCCTTGCGATCAGACACAGTACCTGAAGGCCCCGGTCCTCTCCCATCAGCGCATGAATCTCATCTATGACAATAAAGCGCAGGTCCGAAAATAAGCGGCAAGCATCTCCTGGGTGGCGCATCAGCAGTGCCTCCAGTGACTCAGGCGTAATCTGCAAAATTCCTTGCGCTACTTGCAGCGCCTTCCTCTTGGTTGACTGCGATATATCCCCATGCCAGGGCCACACGGGAATCTCACGATCATCAAGTAGTTCATTCAACCGCTCGAATTGATCGTTAATCAGGGCTTTTAGCGGGCCGATATACATTATCCCAACCGAAGTGGATGGATTTTTCTCCAATAGAGTCAGGATTGGAAAGAATGCAGCTTCCGTCTTGCCAGAAGCAGTTCCGGAGGCAACGATAACATGCTTATTAGTATCCATAATGGCATCGCAAGCTTCTACCTGTACTTCCCGCAAGTCCGTCCATCTTTTCCGGTATATGTATTCTTGAATAAAGGGAGAATACCGCTCAAATGCACTATTACTCATATGTCAAATTCGGCAAACAGTTCTTCTGCCGCATCGTCAATTTGTTCCGGATCCTTTTCTGCGCTCTTAACCTGAAATTCCTGTGTATGGATCAACCCCTCGAATGTGGCATCCGGATTTTGGTGAAGGATATTCAGCAAACCCAGGAAAT
This sequence comes from uncultured Agathobaculum sp., assembly GCF_944384765.1. GTDB lineage: Bacteria > Bacillota > Clostridia > Oscillospirales > Butyricicoccaceae > Agathobaculum. Next base: position 60,921 of record NZ_CALWUM010000009.1, read on the forward strand.
CTCTCGTAACCTCACGCGGGGTCAACAGCTGATCCGCCCCTAAGCGCGTGAGTACCGTGTTCAGAAATGCGGTCAATTCGTCCGCCCCCAGATTGCATTCATAATCATAATAGGAGCTATGCAGTTGGCAAAGACGCTCAAGCAGCAAATAAATTTCCTCCGATGACAATTGATTCAGTTTAATGACAGGACTTGTGTAATCCACAAATCCCTGGGTACTAAATCGATTGTCCGAAAGGCGTGAGCGGAGGGCTTCATAGCTGAACAATCCTCTGCGTTCATCATAGATAAATTGTGGGGTTCCGCTCATAAACACACCAATATAGCGCGCTTTGCCCTGCATCGTATCGTTGAAAATGGTCAATACCTTCTCATAGTTACTGTCTCGAGCCTGTTTATTTGTGATTTTATAGAGATTAACACCTTCATCAAGGAAAACAAGCAGTCCTTTATAACCAGCCTTATAAACAAACAGGGCAAACAGCTTCAAAAACTCGTACCAATTCCGATCGTCAATAATGCTGTCAACGGGCAGATCTCGACGCGCCTCCGTTTTGTTGGCATATTCACCACGGATCCAGCGAAGCGATGCCTGTTTCAGACCATCGTCACCGGTTTTCATACCTCTCCAGTAAGCATCGATGACTGTAGCAAATGCAAAGCCGTAGGCCATTTCGGATAGTTCCGAGAGCACCTCTGCAATACCTGTACTGACGGCATCAACGAGTGTCGGGTCTCCAGGTTTCAGGTCATTTTGCCTTGCTATGCTTGACTGCATAGCAGAGATCCATTTTTGCAGGATCGATTCCAATGCACCCCCCTCCGGACGTGTGCGGGTAGACAGGTGCTGCATAAGTTCTTTATATGTTGCCAGCCCCTGTCCTTTTGTTCCGGTGAGACGGCGCTCTGGAGACAAATCTGCGTCCATAACCACAAAAGAACGCTCCATTGCGTTATTACGGATCATTTGCAGCAAAAAACTCTTTCCGCTGCCATATTGTCCACACACAAAGCGAAAAGCGGCTCCACCGTCCTCTACCGTGGACAGGTCCTGCAAAAAGGCATTTACCTCCGGTTGCCTGCCTACTGCGATATGACGCAATCCGATTCTCGGGACAACACCTGCTGTCAATGAATTGATTAAGGCTGCCGCTTCACGGCGATTGATTGTTGCTGCCATCACTCTACCCCCAGTAGTTCTACGGCACGCTTCAGTTCGTCGGCATATTGCTCCAAAACAGTCGGTGTGTCGTCAAATGTGTCGATCAAAATATCATCAAGAAACTGTGTTGCCACATCGTTGATTTCATCAATCAAGATTTCAGGCATGGACATAGCTTCGTCCGCCAGTTGTGTTAGTTTTTCCTGCGGATCATCGGAAAACAGAATGGCCTGTAGGGCTTGTCTTTGGATGTCTGTTAACGCTTCTAAAAATTGTTTTAGTTCTTCCGGCAAACCAATTCCATCCAATTTAGCGTCGCGCATCTCAGTTTCCGCTGCCGTTTCCTGTTGCGTAGCAAGTTCTGACTCCGGCATATTTTCATAAATGTAATCCAGTTCATCGCGGTAGTCATCTTCGACAATATACCGTCCAGCCTCACTCACAATTAAAGCCCGGGCGATGAAGCGTGCTGCCGTAGAGTTGATTTCCTCAATAAAAGTGCTTGCCTCTGTATTTGCGCAACTCTCCCATCCTGTCGCTTTGAGCGACAAGAGGAACTTTTGGGCAGGATTTGAGAGTGCCGCAAACATTGCCGAGACCTCCGGCAGTTCTGTCAGCAGTTCTTTTTGCGTTCCTTCATCTGCCACTTCAAGAGCATCTCGCACAGCATCAGACTGCGCCCTCAAGCTTGCAATGCTGTCAAAGTCTAATTTTACCTCAACTTGTTTTGACGGCGCTTTTTCTGTATTCTCCTTTGGCGTATATTCTTTCTTCAAAAAGCTTTCTACCAAACTGGATAATTCAGGTTCTAGTTCTACACCACGCAATCGTCCTCGATACCCATATAAGCTTCTGAGAACATTTTCACTGTAACGCACAAGTTGATTCACATAATTTCGTAATCTTGTACTCACGCTATATGCTTTTACAGAAAGATCAATTCGCTTATTGGCCTCCGGGCATACTGCGCTTTGAAACGCATAATAACTTTGTTTTCTAGGACGATTTGGACCATATATAGCAAAGATACCTCGTCCTTTCTCTTTTAACAATACTGCATCTGCCAGAGCCACTACTCTTGGTATGGCCTCCTGCATTAACTGCTGATGCCCATCTTTATAAAATTTACTACCCATTATTGAATAGTCGCATAGAGAACAAATTAGAGGGAACGGCAGTCTCAATGGTTTCTCATTGCTATGCTGGTCAAGTAAGAGGTCTCTGATCACAGCCTGACTTGGTAATTGTAAATTGCATATTTCTGGCATGGTAAAATCAAGCTGATAAAGCTTAGCAAAATCAAAGATCCACCCAAAAAGATATTGATCCAGTTTGGGGAACCGTTCTCGATAAGACATCCAGAGGGACATAAGCTGGCTGTACCCATCGGACGCTTGTTTCCACCCACAGCCGCTTAAAAGCTCGTATATGTGCACGAAAATATAGGATAGGTCAGTATTCGGATATTCACCTTTCCGAACCTGCGTGCGCCAATAAAAATACCATGCACGCTGGCGACGGTCCATACTATCATAAGTAGGCCAATACTGCATGAATGGAACGAACTCTGCTTTTTGCCCAACCGTATCAGCATACTTTTTCATGTCATCAAAGAATTTGTCCCGGCGCCAATCTCCCGAATAGGATATGCGGATGTCTGGAGTGTCCATTGTCCGGGGGGCTTCCACTGTATGCGTGGTTTCAGGCGAGGGAGATTCAGAAAGCGTCTGGCGCACAGAAGTCGAAGGCCTTGCGGGGATTTCCTGTCTTTTTTCCGCCGTTCCCGCGACTACCACATCGGAAAACACAGCTGTCTGCACGGGTTGATGTTCCGTCTGCTTCCTCGTTTGTTCTTTCTTCTTTTGTAGGTCTTGCACGCTCTGAATCCGCTTTACTGTTTCTCGCTTTTGAGCATCATTTGGCCTGAAATTCTGCTTCTGTTTATTTTGAGCAGGACGCCGGATAAACTGCCCGTTTTTATCGAGGAACATACCTGTTACAACTAAAATGACATCAACTACCCATCCGATTATAGGCCCGCCCAAGGTAAGCAAATAGAGCGCTCCTGTTATCTTCTTACCCACATAAAAGCGATGTATGCCCAACACTCCCAGAAAAACTGACAGCAGCAGTGTGATCCAGTATGATTTTTCAGAACACGATTCGCTTTCACCTTTCTTCACAGCATTTTTAGCTTGAGACATGGTGATTGCCGGGACCAGAAACATTGCAGAAAAAAGAATATACGAAAAAATTAGAGAAACGACATTGGAACCTGTGCTCTCATCTGAGCTTTCTACTAAGAAGCCCACTGTAATGACAACACACATGAAAAACCAGATGGCCATAAAAATCCAGCTCAGCAGCCTCATTATTTTAATAGACGCAATATGCTCCATTGTTACATTCCCTCCGATAAGGAACTCAAGTATTTTCGTACACGGGGAGTCTTTGGTACGAAAATACCAAATTCCCAGTACCAGCCCCAAAACAATCAATTATGAATGCATGTATGAGCTTCACCTAATATATCGTTTGGCATTTGCTGTATTCGCGTCTTCTTCTGCACATTAATATATTTTATCATATTCTGCCAAAAATCACAATTCAGAACAACTCAAATTCCACGCCTATCATCTCTTAAAGTCTCAACAGTAAGTAATCCCCTTTTCTCGTTTTTCTTTGCGTACTCCACCAGCTCCCGCGCATTGCTGGCAGAGTGCCAGGCATAGGCGATCGGGTAGTCTACATGATCCACAACATAGCGGTTTGCTCTTACGATTGCAACCTTGCGCGGAACACTCTCCATTCCAGACGGATAGAATGTTCCGTCAAATCCATCTGGCGTTGGGATCGGCCTTTCTGCCGGATGGTATGGTAGCAGTAAGATAAGATTCACTTCTGGGTGGGAACGCTTCGCTGCCTTGACTGCCGCAGCTGCAAGACGGTCAAATCCACCGTAATGGCCGACGATAAATTCTGTGACGCCATATTCAACAATGTGTTGTTCAACAGCCGCATACAATGCCGGGTAAATCTCTTTTGATGCCTCCCGATGCCCGATGAAAAAGCAGCTCTTCGTATCCATCTTACACCCTCCAACCCTTTTGAGTTATATTAACTCAAAAAAGTTAATCTTTTCAAGAGGAACCGGGTATCATCATCAGTGAAGAAAGGTGATACCCATGAACATCGGTGAAGCTGTTAAGGAGCGTATTTTGGAACTGTGCAGCGAGCGCGATATTTCCATCAACAAGCTCTGCAACATGAGCGGTGTGACCCAATCCACAGTAAACAACATCATCAGCGGTCGGAACCGCAGCGCAACAGTTTCTACAATCAAGAAACTCTGCGATGGTCTGGGAATCACGATTGAGGACTTCTTCAATTCTGAACTGTTCCGGAATCTGGAACAGGAAATTCAATAGAAACAACCCGCCCGCATCCATACAGATGGTATGAATGCAGACGGGTTTCTTTTCTGCTATTAGATTCAATCCAAGGGCGTATGCTCTGTCACAGCCTTCAAATATAGTTCCGGATCACCGTTCAAAATCAACTCGGCATAGGCCAGCGGATCGTTGTAGATCAGCCAGTCCAGCTCTGACCGTTGGTACATACTGTTGGCCACCTCAATCTCTACAGCGGTGCAGTCAATGGACAGCAGGGTTCCATCTTCCATGAGCAGCTCCACGCAAGCGGTGTTCAGGTTAAACTCACAGGACAAAATCTTTCTCATACTCGTTACCTCCCAATGCTTAGATTTCGGTTAGTTTTCCGTAGCGGCCCAAGGGCCGTTTCGGTTGTTTTAGATACGGGCAAGCAATGCGTGTGGATAGCCACACACGACTTGCAAGCAATGCGAGTGTTAATACACACTCGCATTTCCTGCCGTCTGCTTGTTGAGGGCAACGCCCCCAAGCCCCTTTTGAACACAGAATTTCATTCTGTGGCTGCGCGTTCTACGAACACTTTTTTGTCTGTACCCGGTGCCACGTTTTGGAGCATAGGGGTGCGTGAATCGCTCATCCCTTTTGTTAATATGGTACGCCCTAAAATAGGGCGCCATCCTGGAAGATGAGGTGCCAAATACCACCCCAGTTTTTCCTTCCCGCGACGGTGGCGACGGTCGCAACGGTGCTGGGAGTACCCCTCAAAACACCGTCGCGACCGTTGCGAGCGTCGCGCTTTACTCGATTACTTCAAACGCAGGTGCTTCCACCACCATGTAGGTCAGCCGGATTCGCCGTCCGGCGTGTTTGGTTTTGTTCTCGTACTTTACCTGATGTTCTTCCAACAGACGGCTGGCATTCACATTCAGATGCTTGGTGAGCCGGTTTACCGCCATATCAGTCTGAATCGCCTGGGCCAGCTCGGTGGGGCTTCCTTCCCATTCGCGGTTCTCGGAGGATACGATCTTTGCCATGGCTTCCAGTATCGGGTCTGGAGGCTGCTTCCAAAGCTCATTCTCTGCATGGTCGAGCCCCCAAACCAGGCTCTCTTGGTCTTTGTTCAGATACAGCCGCTGATCCGGCTGGTCTCTGCCTACCACTTCCAGAGTGGCCTTGCTATCTGTCCGCTTCTCCTTTTGCATCAGGAGTGCACCATCCGCACAGCCCAGTAGGCCAGTGGTGCCGGAAATCATCTCAAAGCTGTCTCCCGCAGGCTGCTTTCTGGTGTGGTGGACGATCAGGATGCAGACGCCATATCGGTCAGCAAATTGCTTCAGCTTGCCGATCACCTCATAGTCGCTGGAGTAGCTATAACTGTCGCTCACCGCCTCCCGGACTTTTTGAAGGGTGTCCACGATAATCAGCTTGGTATCGCTGTGTTCCCGGACGAATTTTTCAAGTTGTTCATCTAGGCCGCTGCCGATCATTTTAGCATTGGTGGCAAAGTGAAGAGAGCTTGTCCCCTCCACGCCAAACATACGGAACATCCGGCGCTGTAAGCGGCTCTCGTCATCTTCCAGCGCAAGATAAAGGACGGTTCCCTGCTGGACTTTGTAGCCCCACAGATCTTGCCCGGTACTGACATGGTGGGCGATCTGTGCCACCAGGAAGGACTTGCCGATTTTAGGCGCTCCGGCAAGGATGTACGCTCCTGTATAGAGCAGGTTCTCAATCACCGCAGACTTGCCCTCGAACACATTGTCCATCAGCTCGTCCAGGGTCACAGTATGCAGGTAAGCCGGGTCGCTCATGCGGCGCATCTTCCGGTAAAGTTCCTCCAAATCTCTTTCTGGGGAATTGCTTTTTTCGTCCGGGTCTGGTATAGTGGTCTTGGAATTTGTAGAGATTGACTGCCCATCATCTGCGCCAACAGATGAGTCCTGGGCGGTCATTTTCTTTTTATCATCGGTCATAGGCAAAGTCCTCCTGCATCCCGTTCATAATGATTGCGATCATCTGGATGGTGTCCAGCAGCTCATCGTTTACCCCCTGCCCAGCTTCGATCCGGCGCAGCTCGTCCAGCACAGCGGCCAGTTCGTCCCGGAGAGCCTTATAGACCCTGGGGTTGCCCTGGACTACGATCTCCTTTTCCAGCAGCCGCCGGGTGATGTAGTCCTGTTTCGTCAGGCCGGACAGCTTGACGAAGATTTCAAGCTGCTCATCTTCTTCCGGAGAAACCCGGAAAGCCACGGTCTTGTTTCTCCAACGGTTGTGCTTGTCCAAATTCTTTGCTGACATTTTAATTGCCCCTTTTCATGTTCAATTTATCCGCCATTTCCGTCTGCTTGGACGGAAACAGGTGCGCATAGTTGTAGGTAATGTCGATGCTCTCATGTCCTACCCGGTCTGCGATGGCCGTAGCTGAGAAACCCATGTCGATGAGAAGTGAAACCGCGCTGTGACGAATATCGTGGATTCTGATGCGCGGCACCCCTGCCTCTTTAGCTCCCCGGTCCATCTCCCGGTGGAGATAGCTCTTGGTAACAGTGAACATCCGGTCGTTCGGCCCAATTCCGTAAAGCATCTTGATGTAATCCCGGATTTCATCCGCCAGGAACTGCGGCATGGTGATGACCCGGTTGCTCTTTTCCGTCTTGGGGGTGGTAATCAGATCCTGACCGTTCAGCCGCTGATAGGATTTGTTGATAGACACGGTACACTTCTCAAAGTCAAAATCCGCTGGGGTCAGGGCCAGCAGCTCCCCCTCCCGGATACCGCACCAATAAAGCATCTCAAAGGCATAGAAGGACAATGGTTTGTCCATCATTACCTCGGCAAATTTCAGATACTGCTCCTTGGTCCAAAACATCATCTCCTGGTTTTTCTTTTTGCCCATGCTGCCTGCCTTCTTGCAGGGATTTTCCCGGAGGTTGTAATACCGTACCGCGTGGTTAAAGATGGCGCTGAGCTGGTTGTGGACTGTTTTCAGGTACACCTGTGAGTAGGGCTTACCGTTCTCATCCTTGTGGTTCAGCATCTCGTTCTGCCAGGTGATGATCTGCTGGGCGGTGATGTTGCACATTTTGAGCTTGCCGAAGTAGGGCAGCAGCTTGGTGCGGATGATGTGGTTCTTGGTGGCCCAGGTGTTTTCCTTGAGCCGGGTCTTCATATCCGCCGTGTAGAGATCCACGAAGCTCTTAAAGGTCATGTCCAGGTCGGCGCTGGTCTTATTGAGCTGTTCCCGCTCCCAAGCCTGCGCCTCCCGCTTGGTCTTGAAGCCCCGTTTCTGGGTCTGCTTGCGCTCACCGTTCCAGTCGGTGTAGCGGTAGACCGCCCGCCAGGTGTTGGTTTTTTCTTCCTTGTAGACTGCCATGATTAACCCTCCTTTTCCGTCTTTCCGAAGTAACTGATTAAAAAGCTTTGATAAAGACCTGCTAATAAAAGTCAAGTAGAAATTTCAGATTTTTTAGGGAGGCAAAAAGGCAACACAAAATCAAGCCGC